>JBDGQC010000175.1:20890-24543 GCA_042219375.1 Halolamina sp.
GCGAACACCTGCTGGCCCACCATCCCGTCGTCGGCCATGTTGAACGCGAACTTCAGCATCCGCATCGCCGTCGGGCTCTTGCTCGTCATCGTTTCCGCCCACTCGATGGCTGTCTCCTCCAGTTCCGCATGGGGTACCGCCTCGTTGGCCATCCCCATCTCGACGGCTTCCGCGGCGGAGTAGGTCTTCCCGAGAAAAAAGACCTCGCGGGCCTTCTTCTGGCCGATCTGGCGGGCGAGATACGCCGAGCCGAAGCCGCCGTCGAAGGAGGCCACGTCCGGGTCGGTCTGGAGGAACTTCGCGTGCTCCTCGCTGGCGAGCGTGAGGTCACACACCACGTGCAGCGAGTGGCCACCGCCAACGGCCCAGCCGGGAACCACGCTCACGACCGGCTTGGGCATAAACCGGATGAGCCGTTGGACTTCGAGGATATGGAGCCGTCCCGCCTTGGCGGTTCTGACCGCCTCCGACTCGTCCGCGGCAGCCTCGTCCTCGCCGCGATACTCGTAGCCGGAGCCGCCTCGAACCGACTGGTCACCGCCGGAGCAGAACGCCCAGCCGCCGTCCTTCGGTGACGGGCCATTCCCGGTCAGCAACACACAGCCGATGTCGGCCTGTTTGCGCGCGTGGTCGAGCGCGGCGTGGAGTTCATCCACGGTCCCGGGCCGGAACGCGTTGCGCACCTCCGGCCGGTCGAACGCGATGCGCACCGCTGGGAAATCCACTCCGCAATGGTAGGTGATGTCGTCGAACTCGTCGGCGCCCTCAACGCGCTCCCAGCGCTCGGGGTCGAACAGCTCAGAGACCATGTCGGAACCGGGTCGGGGCTCCGCAAAAACCCCGCGGTCGGCCGAGCAGCCCCACAAAGCTTGTGCCGCCTCCGAACCGCCCCTCGGCCATGCAGCGTCCTCGCCGACGTGTCCTCCAAGCGCTGGGTGCGGGGCTGTCAGTAACAGCCGGCTGTCTGGACGGTGACAGTAGTCCGACCCCGACAAACACCGAGACACAAGTAACGACGAAACCCACCGAGAGCCCGACCGAACCTGAAACCGACCGGCTGACAACCGACCCGGGCGGCGGGTTCCGCTGGGCGTTCGACCTGGGTGAGTCAGCGGTCCGACCGCTCCGCTCCGGTGACTCCGTGCTCACCGGGACGAAGGAGGGGGTTGTCCGGGCGCTCGATGCGGACGGGAGAGTCCGGTGGCGAACCGAGCTGCCAAACGCCATCGACAGCGGCGCGGTCGGCGAACCGTTCGCCCTCCATCAGGGCCACTTACTCGTCGTGACCGGAGAGAACCAGGGAACCGGCGGCGAGGAGTACGTCGCTCACGCACTCAATCCAGAAACCGGGGAAGAGCGCTGGAGCTACACGCTGGGGCGCGACTGGATGGGCGTCCTCGGGAGCGTCGCGGGCGGCATCGCCGTCGGCGAGGGCGACGACGCGATTGGCCCGAGTAGCGACCGCACCGCGCTCGTCGAGCCGGACGGCACAGAACGCTGGGTCGCTGAGACTGGTGACCCGAACGCGGTCGCCGACGGCGGCGGCCGGGTGTACGTCGGTGCCTATGGAGCAGTCCGGGGTTTCGACGCCGGGACCGGGGAGCAGCTATGGCAGGTCGAGACAACGCCGAGCTATCTCGGCCTCGCGGGTGACGCGACGCGCCTCTATGCCGTCGAAGAAGTTGAGAGCGGGAACGTGCTCGTCGCGCGCGACGGCGAAACCGGCGAACGCCGTTGGGGCCGGGAGTGGTTCGCGACCTCGGTCTACCGCGCTGCGGAAGCAGGCGTGGTCGCCGGTGGCGAACGCCTCGTCTCGTTCGCGCCGGACGGGACCGAGCGCTGGAGCTACCCGCCCGGGGGCTCGGCGTACGGCCCGGCAACGGAGGAACTGCTGTTCACCAGCCCCGGTAGCGACCTCGCCGCCGTTTCGCTGACCGACGGGAGCGAACGCTGGCGCGTCGACGCCAACGACGCCTTCCCCCGGGCCTACGGGGGCGGGCTGCTCGTCTCCGAAGTGCTCGGCGAGGGACGGTATCTCGCCCACGACGCCGCGACCGGCGAGGCCACCTGGTCGGTCACGCTCGATGCGGAACGCAATCCGGGTGTCGCCGTCGGGTCCAAAATAGTGTATCTCGTCACGGCTGACGGGACGCTACTCGCGCGTGACAGGTAGCGGGAGAGTCCGGTAACCCGGCCGAAGACAAAGACGTTCGACGGACCGCGCTACGGCGTCAGTTCCGCGACCACCTGTTCCCGGAGCGCGTCACGAGTCGCGTGTGACTCCTCGGCGTCGGTGACCACTTCGACGATGTGGCTCCCGTCACTTTCGACAGCATCGGAATACGCCGCAGCGAACCCGTCACGGCTCTCGACTCGCTGGTAATCGAGCCCATAGAGGTCGCCCGTGGGCTCGAAATCCAGCCCGTGTGGCGTCTTGAACTGCTGTGTGAACGGCGGGTCGAACGACTCGATGGGGAGCATGTGGAAGATACCGCCGCCGTCGTTGTTGATGAGCACGATAGTCGCGTCCACGTCACACCGCGCGACCGCCAGCAGGCCGTTCATGTCGTGGTAGTACGCCAGGTCGCCGATGACCAGCGTCAGGTCGTCGGTCGTCGCCGACCCGGCCCCGAGCGCGGTCGAGGTGATTCCGTCGATGCCCGAGACGCCGCGGTTGCCAAGCGCCGTCAGCGCATCGGGCGTTGGCTTGGCGAACCGGTCGAGGTCACGGACGGGCATCGAGTTGGAGACGAACAGCGTGGTTGGCTCGGGTGCGAGCGCCACCGTGTCGGCCAGAACCCCGCCCTCGAACAGGCCGTCCGCGTCGGCGACGGCGTTCCAATGGACCTGCTCGGCAGCAGCCCACCGCTGGCGCCAGTCAGCCGAGTCCGGGCCGGTGACGACCCGCGAGAGCGCTGACGCCAGCCGCGAGGGGTCCGCGACGACGAGTTCGCCGGCGGTGAACTCGGCCTCGCGCCATCCCCCAGCGGGGTCGACGACCGCCTGCTCCGCGTCCGCCCGGGCCAGGTAGTTCCGTAGCGGCTTCGACGTCGGCGAGGCGCCGAGACGCAGCACCGCTTCCGGGTCGGGCCAGGCCGCGGTGACTCTCTCATCGAGATAGCCATCGTAGCCGCCGAGCACGGGCGCGACGCGGGTATGGCCGCCGAACCGGAGTCCCGAAAGCGGATCGGCGAGAATTGGGAACCCGGTCGCGTGCGATAGCGCGACGATGGATTCCGGGTCGAGGTCGGTCGGGTCGGCCGGCCCGGCGACGATGAGCCCTCGCTCGACGGCGAGGTCGTCGGCCAGCGCGCGAATGTCCTCGTCGGCCAACTCCATTTCGCCAGCACGTCGCCCGACGAACGGCGGCTTGGTTCGGCTGCCGCCGTGCGGCGTCCGGCAATCGTCACGCCGCCCCTCGGCGGCAAGCGGTTCCAGGTCCTCGGGGACGTCCCCAGCAACCTCGGTCGGCTCAAGCGGCTTGCGGAACGGGCAGTTGAGGTGGACCGGACCGGGGTTCGTCCCCGTGGCTTCCGCGAGCGCCCGCGCGGCGGTGGTGCGCAGCGAGCGGAGTTTCCGCGCCTCGGCCTCCGGCTCAGGGAGGTCCTTGTACCACCGGACGGCGTCGCCGTAGAGCTTCTCCTGGTCGGCCG
>JBDGQC010000151.1:0-22343 GCA_042219375.1 Halolamina sp.
GTGGAGAGGTCGCCCGCGGCGATGATGTCGTCGATTTTGAGCACGAGGTTCGCGGCCTCGGTGGCGCTCGTCAGCGCCTGCTCCTTGGCGTGGGCCGGTTCGACGACGCCGGCCTCGTAGGTGTCCTCGATGTCGCCGCTGAAGACGTTCAGGCCGGCCGTCTCGTTGTCGGCCTCGTGAGCGGCCCGCAGGTCAACCAGCGTGTCGATGGCGTCGAGACCCGCGTTCTCGGCGAGCACGCGGGGCACGAGGTCCAGCGAGTCGGCGAACGCCTCGACGGCGAGCTGCTCGCGGCCCTCGACGGAGTCAGCGAACTCGCGCAGGCGGCTGGCGAGTTCGACCTCGATGGCGCCGCCGCCGGCGACCACGCGGCCGTCGGAGACGGTGGTGGAGACGACGTCCAGCGCGTCGGAGACGCCGCGTTCCAGTTCGTCGACGACGTGGTCCGTGGAGCCGCGCAGCAGGAGCGTCACGCCGTGGGCGTCCTCGCCCTCGACGTAGAACAGTTCGTCCTCCGCGTCGCGGCTGACCGTGCCGAAGCCGAGGTCGGCCTCGGTCAGGCTATCAAGGTCCGAGACGACGGACCCGCCCAGCACGTTCTTCAGGAAGCTCACGTCCGAGGACTTCACGCGGCGGACCGCGAGGATGCCCTCCTTGGCGAGGTAGTGCTGTGCGAGGTCGTCGATGCCCTTCTGACAGAAGACGACGTCGGCGCCGGCCTCGACGATTTTGTCGACCTTCTCGCGCAGCTGCTTCTCCTCCTGGTCGAGGAACGACTGAAGCTGGTCGGGCGAGTCGATGGAGACGTTCGTGTCCACGTCGGTCTCCTCGACCTCGATGGCCTCGTTCAGCAGGAGCGTCTGGCCCTCGACCTCCGACGGCATGTTGTCGTGGACGGGGTCCTTCGAGATGACCGCGCCGTTGAGCAGGTCGCTCTCGGTGACGGCGCGACCCTTCTGGGTCTCGATGTTCAGGTTCGCGAGGTCCACGACGTGGGAGCCGTCCTCGGCCTCGACGGTGACGGCGCTGACGGCCTCGACGATGAGCGCCGCGAGGTGCTCCTTGTCGAGTTCGGCGCCCTTGCCGGTCATGGAGGTTTCGGCGACCTTCTGCAGCAGGTCGGTGTCGTCCGGTTCGACGTGACGCGAGATATCCTCGACCTCCTCACGGGCCTGCTCGCTCGCGAGGTGGAACCCCTTGATGACGGCGGTGGGGTGGATCTCCTGGTCGAGGAGTTCCTCGGCGTTCTTCAGGAGTTCGCCCGCGATAGCGACGGCGGTCGTGGTGCCGTCGCCGGCCTCCTCCTCCTGGGTTTCGGCGACCTCGATGATCATCTCGGCCGTCGGGTTGTCGATGTCCATCTCCTCGAGGATGGTGACGCCGTCGTTCGTGATGGTCACGTCACCCATCGAGTCGACGAGCATCTTGTCCATGCCCTTCGGGCCGAGCGTCGACCGAACCGACTCGGCGACGGCCCGCGCCGCCGAGATGTTGTAGTCCTGCGCGTCCTCGTCTTTCACCCGCTGGGAGTCCTCGCCCATGATAATCATCGGCTGTCCTCCCATTCGCTGTCGTTGACTCATGTTCAACCATCGATTGTCCGTGGTTCTATATAAATATATCGGAGCGTGGCGCATCGCCGGCCGCGCCGTGCTGTCGCCGGGACGGTCGAAACCGCCCGAGGGGGCAGTACCCAGCGAAAATCATGTGTTGGTTTACCATAGCTAACGTTCGTCCCGAATCGGGTCTTTAAGTACGGACAAACGCGGCCGTGGCTTCGGCGGAACGTGAGCGGGGCTGGGGGAGTGAGACGGCGCAGCCACCGCGACGAACAGCAGCAAAAAACGGCGGGGAAGCGTCGGTCAGTCGTCGTCCTCGAGTTCGTCCGCAGCGAGGAACTCCGCATCGGCCGCATCGGTCGGTTTCACTTCCGGCACCTCGTCGGTTTCGCCGATTGTTTCGGCGTCCCGGGAGGCGAGCCTCGATTCCAGCTGACGGCGCTTGTTCCGCCCCTTCCGTTCGCGGCCGCTTTTCGTGTCTGGCATCGTCAATTGTGGTACTGTCCCACACGGTTAAGAGCGTTTCCCCGCCGTGCCAACCGGTGCGATGGCCGGTGTATCGCGGACGAGCTAGCCGGCGCTGGCGGGCGGTATCGGAGGAAAACGCCAGGACTGGGATTTGAACCCAGAATCAGACGTGCTCGCTTCGCTGCGCGCGACTGATAGGGCTTCAAATCCGGCCGGCGTTTCCGCGGACGGCTCGCTCCTCGTTCACGAAGTCCGAGTGAAAACGCCAGGACTGGGATTTGAACCCAGAATCCCGGAAGGGAACACGCTTTCCAGGCGTGCGCCTTACCGTTCGGCCATCCTGGCTCAGGTTGTCGTAGCGCCCTCCGCCGCTTAAGGCCTTCCTTTCGACAGAAGGCGGGGCTCGGCGACGTACGCCACGACGGTGACGACCGCCGCGACGACGATGCCGACGGCGCCGATTGCGAGCAGCGACAGGCCGAGGTTTCCGACGGCGAGCAGGTACCCCTGCACGGCGACGAGAAACGAGAGCAGGCCCACGACGCCCCACAGCGCCGCCGACGTGCGCCGCCCCGTCACCTTACTCCAGGCTGACGATTGCCTCGATTTCCACGTCCACGCCGGCGGGGAGCGCGCCCGCCTGGACGGCGCTCCGTGCCGGCGGTTCGTCGTCGAAGTAGCTGCCGTAAACCTCGTTCATCCGGTCGAAATCGTCGATGTCCGCGAGGAACACCGTCGTCTTCAGCACGTCGTCGAGGCTCCCGCCGGCCTCCTCGACGATGCCCGTGATGTTTTCGAGGGCCTGCTTCGTCTGGGTTTCGATGTCCTCGTCGTCGAGGAGTTCGCCGTCGGGCGTCAGCGCGATCTGGCCCGCGGTGAACAGCAGGTCGCCGTTGGTCGTTCCCTGGCTGTACGCACCGACCGCACCGGCCGCCTCGTCCGTACTGATGATTTCTTTCACGCCCGGCAGTGACGGCGGGCGGGTCTTAATCCTGACTGACCCGTCCCGAACAGTCGCCACAGGGAACGGATTTTCAAGTACGATGGCGCAGTAGAGTCTCCGTGCCGCGAACTACTGCCCGCACGCTCCGGTGGGTTATCCGGCTGGTCGCAGTCACGCTGGTTGCCCTCCTCGCCGCCGCGCTCCACCGGGCGCGGGAACGCGCCCGCGACGTTCCGCTCTCGCCGGTCGCCGCGGGCTGGTTCGTCGGCCCGAACTTCGTCCACCGGGCGGGGCTCGTGGCTGAGGACCCTACCTCCATCGACGGCGAACTCGACGATGTGGGCACGCTGGCCGGCGATACCTTCGACCCGGACCGTCTCGACCCCGAAGTCCGGCGGTTCTACGAGCGAACCGGGGCGTACGACCTGCGCTACCGTACCCGCTGGCACCCGCCGTTCCGCACGGGCGCGGCGCTCGCGACCCGGGTCACCAGCCGTATCGAGCAGTTGAACCTCCCCGGCCCGGACGACGAGTCCTGGCATCGCCTGGAGAGCCGGTTCCTCGACGTGGAGGAACCGGGCGCCGACGAAAAAGCCGCTCCCGAACAGCCCGTCCGGGAGGACGTTCGGGCGTGGGTGCGCACGAACCCGGTGACTGGCGAGGCGGTGTTCGTCGCCCTCTACGCCACCCATCACCGCGGTGGGGATGGGTTCGTCAACATCACCGTGCCGCTCCCCGGCGGCGGTATCGACACCGTCCTCCGACCGGTGAATCTGGACCGCGGCGACGGCGAAGGGACGGGCGTCCGGTTTACCACGTACGGAACCGGCGACCCCGGGCTCTACCTCCGAACGCCTGTCGGGGCGCTCGAACTCCCCGCGGAACAGGAGTTCGAGGTCTGGCGCGAGGCGGAAGATGGAGACCGAACAGGGCTTCGCGGAACCCACGAGATGTGGCTACTGGGGCGGCGCTTGCTCACCGTCGAATACGGAATAGAACGGGCCTGACGCCTACACTAGCGTCTCGACCTCGTAGCCGCGGGCCGCCAGCGCGTCGAGCAGTTGGTCGACGTGGTCGTGGCCGTGGGTTTCGAGGTCCAGCACCACCTCGGCGGCGTTCATCGCGATGTCTCGGGAGGTGCGGTCGTGCTGGACCGCGTAGATGTTGGCCTGGTGGTCCGAGACGATATCGACCAACTGCTGAAGCGACCCGGGCCGGTCCTTGAGTTCGGTGCGGATCTTCATGTAGCGGCCCATCTGGACCAGGCCGCGCATCACCACCGTCGTGAGGTCGTTGAGGTCGATGTTCCCGCCACAGAGCGCCGGGACGATGACCTCGTCGGCGGCGTAGTCGAACCGCTCGGCCAGCACCGCCGCGAGCGAGACGGCGCCGGCACCCTCGACCATCGTCTTCGAGCGTTCGAGCAGGTAGGTCAGCGCCAGCGCGATTTCGTTGTCCGACACTTCGACGACCTCGTCGACGCGTTCCTGAATCACCGCCCAGGGTCTGCGCCCAACCGAGCGGGTGGCGATACCGTCGGCGATGGTGTCAACCTCGGCCAGTTCGTGCCGGTTCCCCTTCTCCAGGGAGTGGGCGACGCTGGAGGCTCCCTCGGCCTGGACGCCGATGACCCGCACATCGTCGAGCGTTCCTTTGAGCGCCGTCGCGACACCGGAGATGAGGCCGCCACCACCGATAGGGACGACCACGGTGTCGGCCTGCGGGCATTGGTCGGCGATTTCGAGGCCGATGGTCCCCTGGCCCGCCATCACCATCTCGTCGTCGAACGCGTGGACGTAGGTGCGGTCCTCGATGGCCTCGATTTCGCGGGCGCGGGCCTGCGCGTCGTTGTAGTCAACACCGAACAGCACCACTTCCCCGCCGTAGCCTTCGGTGGCCTCGACCTTGGCGATGGGGGCGTGTTTGGGCATCACGATTTTGGCGTCGATACCCATCCGCGTCGCCGCGAGCGCGACGCCCTGTGCATGGTTACCCGCGCTGGCGGTGACGACACCGGCATCCTGCTCCGCTTCGGTCAGCGTGGCGATGCGATTCATCGCCCCACGGATTTTGAACGACCCGGTGCGCTGGAAGTTCTCGAGTTTGCACCGGACCTCGGCACCAGTCATCTGTGAGAAACTGTGGGAGTGTTCCAGCGGCGTGCGCCGCGCGACTTCGCCGACCCGGTCCTGGGCCGCCTCGACGTCGGCAAGCGAAAGCATACGCTATGCCCCGAGGGCTGCGGCTAAGACGTTTGGGTGGCACGAAAGGGGTGGCAGGATGGGGGGAACGCACGGGCGTGTCTTTCCGTGCAAGCATCTCTACGGGGGAGGAGGGCATAAGCCTCAGCCATCCACGGTGAAAGTGAAACTCGGGGCGTTAGAACCCTTATCGGCCGATACAGTCACTCACGGCGTAACTCGACCCGGACGGGGTTCTCCCGGAGATACCGCTCGACGCGTTCCCGGAGCGGTCCCTCGCCGGGCCAGGTCACCGCCTCCACGACGCCGAGACGTTCGTGGTCGCCGACGTACACCGCCGCCTCGTCGGCCGCCGCGTCCCCGGCACCTGTCACGGGGACGGATACCCGGACGTAGAGGCCATCGTCGACGCCCTCGTAGGCGTCGAGCGCAGCGACCTCATCGGTTCGGAGCAGACGCCCGCCCGTCTGGCCGCCGGGTGCGAGCGAGGGGTACTGACCGTCCACGGGGTGGAGACCCGAGAGCACCGCAGGACCGAGGAAGGCGAAGGAATCCACGACCGTCCCGACTGTCTCGGGTTCGGTCAGCGTCCCGTAGACGAACACGTCCATGCAGGTGCTTCTGGCCGGAGCCTTATCAACAGGGGGCCGACATCAGGTGTCCGAACTGGCCGGTTCGGGTCCCGCGAACCGGGCACTGCCACCCGCCCAAACAAAACCGCTTTCCGCCACCGCGGCCCACCACCACCCATGCGCGTCAGCGAGGGCGACATCGACATCGAGGCGCCCGACCCGCGGGACGGGAGTAGTGAAGGCGCCGGCGACGCCGTCTTCTTCAACCCCGAGATGGAACTCAACCGCGACCTGACGGTCGCCGTTCTGAAGGCTTACGCCGAGCGAGCGGAGGACGCGTGGACCGAGGACCGCCCGCTCACCTACCTCGACGCGATGACTGCTTCCGGGGTCCGCGCCGCCCGCGCCGCCAACGCCGGCTACGACGTGACCGCCGCCGACGTCGACGCCGACGCCGCCGAGCTGGCGGCGGAGAACCTCGCACTCAACGACCTCCCCGGCGAGGTGGTCCAGCAGAACGCCAACGTCCTGCTCCACCAGCAGCGCTTCGACGTGGTGGACCTCGACCCGTTCGGGACGCCGATGCCGTTCGCCGACGCCGCCGTCGCCGGCACCCGGAAACTGCTGTGTGTGACCGCGACCGACACCGCGCCGCTCTGTGGCGCCCACTTCGACTCCGGCGTGCGGACGTACGACTGCGTGCCCCGGAACACGGATTTCCACCGCGAGATGGGGCTGCGCGTCCTCGTCTCCGCGATGGCCCGCGTCGCCGCCCGCCGTGACGTGGCGGCGGTCCCGATCTGTTCCCACGCTACCCGGCACTACGCCCGAACGTATCTCGAACTCACGCACAAAGCGACTGCCGCCGACGAAGCCCTGGAGCAACTCGGCTTCGTCCACCATTGCGAGGACTGTCTCTATCGCCAACACGAGCACGGGCGTATCGCGCACCCGCCCGAGGCCTGCCCGAACTGCGGATCGTCCCGGTGCTCGACGGCCGGGCCAATCTGGCTCGGCCCGATTGCGGAGACCGGATTCGTCGAATCGGTCGCCGAGAACGTGACGCCGCTGATGGGCGAGTGGAAGCGGGTGAGCCGCCTGCTCGACACCCTCGGCGAGGAACTCGACACGCCGACCCACTACGACCAGCACCGCCTCTGCAAGCAGTGGGGAGCGCCCGCAAACAAGCTCTCGGAGTTCCTCGCGGACATCCGCGACGCGGGGTTCGACGCCAGCCCTGCGCATTACGGCGGCACCTGCTTCAAGACGGACGCCGACGTGACCGAAATCCGGGAGGCGGCACAGCCGCCGCTCGACGCGACCGAGGAGTGAGGGTCGGAACCAGCCCGCACCACCGGGCGCCCCTCCCTGGCGGCTCGGCTCCCCCGGGGTTCTTGTACGCCGCTCGTGTACTCTGTCGTAGTGTTGTCGCGCCTTCGCTCGGGGATGGGGACGGCAAAGCGGGTCGTGACTGTCGCCGGACAGCACGACATAACGTTCCTCGCAGCGGCCGTCGCCTACTACGCCTTCCTCTCGCTCATCCCCGCGACGGTGCTCGCCCTCGTCGTCGCGACGACGTTCGGCGGCGAACGCCTCGCGGCCGTTGTGCTTGCCTCCACCGGCGAGTTCTTCACCGAGAGCGGGCAGGCAGTCCTGGTCACCGCGCTTACAGCGAGCGACGGGCGGGGAAGCGCCACCATCGTCGGCGTTGCCGTCCTGGTCTGGGGGTCCCTGAAAGTGTTCCGCGCGCTCGACACCGCGTTCAGCGACGTGTACGGCACCAAACAGAAGAACACGCTGGTCGGCCAGGTAATCGACTCCGTGGTGGTCATCGTCGGCATCGGCCTCACGATGGCGCTGATGTTCGTGATGGCGGGGGTGCTCGCCGTCCTCAACCTCGGGATTGTCGTCGAGGCGCTCGGCGTGCTTGCCCTGCCGATACTGCTGACCGGCGCGTTCCTCCCCATTTTCTACCGGTTCCCGAACACGACCGTCACCTTCCGGGAGGTGCTGCCCGGTGCCGTCGTCGCCGCCGTCGGCTGGACCGGGATGCAGGCGGTGTTCCAACTGTACGCCAGCGGCGCGAGCACCTCCGCCTACGGCGTCGTCGGCGGGGTGATTCTCCTGGTCACGTGGCTCTACGTCGCCGGCGTGGTCATCATCCTCGGCGCCGTGGTCAACGTCGTGCTCGCGGAGCACCGCGAGCCGGGGTCGGCGGCGGCTGGCGACGGCGCTAATCGGCAGTTCCAAGAGGAGTGGGAGCCTGCCTCGGAGCATATGGAGGAGCGTGAACCGCGGAGCGCCCCCGACGTCACCGAACTCGCCGACGACGTCGAGGAGCTACGTGCGGAGTTCGAGCGCTTCGAGAGCGATATCGACCGTCGAACCGTGGATAGACCGCAGTTGGAGGCCGACCTCAAGGCGTACGTCCGCTCGCGGATGCGGCAGGGGAAGGCCCGTGGCTGGGGGCCGTACCTGATTCTGCTCTACGGGACTGCGATGAGCCTCGGCGCGTTCTACTGGCTCTCTGGCTGGGCCGCCATCGCCGCGATGCTCGTCGCCTTCACGTCGTCGCTCGGCATCTACGTCATCTTCGTCCTCTTCGGGGGTATCATCGGCGCCGCAACCACGGCCGCGGGCATCGCTGACCGCCTTCGCTCCCGATAATGCACGGCTTCGGCGTCACCGAGGCGCTCGCCGGCCTCCCCGACTGGGTCGCCGCGCTGTTTGCGGTCCTCACGCAGTTGGGCGACGCGTGGTTCCTCTTTGCCGGCGTCTCGCTGCTCTACTGGCGCGCCGACGAGCGGTTCGTCGCCGACCCGCGGCGCGTGGGCGCGACGATGCTCGCGCTCGGCGTCTGTGCGCTCGCGACGACGGTCGCGCTCAAGAGCCTCTTCGCCGTCCACCGCCCGGTCGGCGCTGGGACGGCAATCCCGCCGGGATGGCTTCCCGAAGCACTCGACGCCGTCTACCGAAGCATCTCGACCGGCGACGGCTTCGGATTCCCCAGCGGTCACGCCACCGGGAGCACCATCGTCTACGGCGGTGCCGCGCTACTGTACGACCGACTGGGCTCCCGCCGAACGCGGTTCGCGGGGGCCGCCGTCGTCATCCTCCTCATCTCGCTCTCGCGACTCGTCATCGGCGTCCACCTGCTCCCGGACGTGCTGGCCGGGATGGCCGCCGGCAGCGTCGTCCTGCTGACCACGCTCCAGGTCGCCGACCGCCGCCCGGACAGCACCTTCCTCGTCGGCGCCGGCATCGCCGTCGTGGGACTCGCCATCGCACTCATGGGCGGACACATGGGCGAGGCGACGAAGGCCGCAATCGGCATCGGGGCGGGGGTCGGCGGGTTCGCGGAGTGGCGCCGCGGCGGCGACGCGGACCGAACAGGCGCGTCGGACGAAGGCGACGCGGACCGAACAGGCGCGTCGGACGAAGGCGACGCGGACCGAACAGGCGCGTCGGACGACGGCGCCGCCCGGCGGGTTCAGGTGCCGCCGCTTGTCGCCCTGGTCGGCCTCCCCGTCCTCGGCGGAATCTGGGGCGGCGTGTACGCCGCCGAGCCACCGCTGCCGCTGGCGGCGCTGGGCTCCGGCATCGCGGTGGCGGGCATCGTCGCGGTGCCGCGGCTTGTCGTCTGGTGGCGCGAGCGGGAGTGAACCTCACCCCAGCCGTTTCTCCAGCACCACTTCGTCGTACTCGCGGTACTCCAGCGGGTAATCCCCGACCACCGCGTAGCCACGGCTCCGGTAGAACTCCACGAGGTACGGGTGGTTCTCCGGCGTGGTGAGCCGCATGCTCCCGTAGCCGTCTTCCCGGGCCGCCCGTTCGGCGTGCTTGAGCAGGCGGCTGCCGATGCCCATCCCCTTCCACCCCTCGCGGACGGCGAGGCGGCTGAGCTGCAACGTGTCGTCGCCGGCGGCTTCGAGGCGGACACCGCCGACGATGGTTCCCTCCGCCTCGGCGACGAACACCCGGTGGTCGCGTATCCACACCTCGACCTCCCCCGCAGTCGCCTCCTCGGCCTTCATCGGGAACCCGAACTCCCGGCTCTCCCGGTAGGCGTCGCGGTACGCCGCCGCGAGCGCCTCGGCGTCGTCCGGGGCCGCCGTGCGGATGCGCACGTCGTCCATACGGACGGTAATGGCGGGGAGGCAATAGTGGCACCGCCGCCGAAGAAAGGAGTGGCCGCTCAGAACGTCTCCAGGTAGCGGTCGAGTTCCCAGTCGGAGACGTCGATGCGGTACTCGTCGTACTCGGCGGTCTTTGCCTTGAGGAACTTCTCGGCGACGTGCTCGCCGAGGGCGTCGAGCACCAGGTCGTCGTCTTTCAGTTCCGCGACGGCCTCGCCGAGGTTGGCGGGGAGCGTGGTGATGCCGTACTCCTCGCGTTTCTGCTCGTCGAACTCGTAGATGTTCTCCCGGACCGGGTCGTCACACTCCAGGCCCTGCTCGATGCCGTCGAGGCCGGCGTGGATGAGCACCGCGAAGGCGAGATACGGGTTACACGAGGGGTCGGGGAAGCGCGCCTCGATGCGTGAGGCCGCGGGGACGCGTGCGGCGGGCTTGCGGATGAGCGCCGAGCGGTTGCGGTCGGACCAGGCGACGTAGACCGGCGCCTCGTAGCCCGGCACTAGCCGCTTGTAGCTGTTAACTGTGGGATTAGTGACCGCGGCCAGCGCCTCTGCGTGGTCGAGGATGCCCGCGGTGAACTGCTTGGCCTCCTCGCTCAGGTCGAACTCGTCGTCCGGGTCGTGGAACGCGTTCTCGCCGTCCGCGGTGAACAGCGAGAGATGGGTGTGCATCCCCGAGCCGTTGATGCGCGGAATCGGCTTGGGCATGAACGTCGCGTGCAGGTCGTGCTGTGCGGCGATAGCCCGGACGACCGTGCGGAACGTCGCGACGTTGTCGGCCGTCGTGAGCGCGTCCTCGTACTCGAAGTTGATCTCGTGCTGGCCCTCGGCGACCTCGTGGTGGGAGGCCTCGATGTCGAACCCCATCTCCTCGAGCCCGAAGATGATGTCCCGACGCACGTCGCTGGCGAGGTCCTTCGGCGCGAGGTCGAAGTAGCCGCCGGCGTCGTTGGTCTTCGTCGTCGCCCGCCCTTCCTCGTCCTCCTCGAACAGGAAGAACTCGGGTTCGGGTGCGGCGTTGATTTCGTACCCCATCTCCTCGGCGCGCGCGATGGCCTGCTTCAGCACGTACCGGGGGTCGCCCTCGAACGGTTCGCCCGTCGAAGTGTTGATCACGTCACAGATGAGCCGCGCGGACGTGCCGTCGCGCCACGGGAGGACCGCGAACGTGCTCGCCTCGGGTTTGAGGCGCATGTCCGACTCCTGAATGCGGACGAACCCCTCGATGGAGGAGCCGTCGAAGTAGATACCCTCGGTGAACGCCTTCTCCGCCTGGTCGGCCGGCACGGAGACGTTCTTCACCGTCCCGAGAATATCGGTGAACTGGAGCCGGAGGAAATCGATCTCCTCGCGGTCGATGCGTTCGAGAACCTCCGCCTCCTCCTCCGTCAGCCCGCCGTCAGGAACTGTTTCATCCGTCATGCTCTATCCGGCTTGAGAGACTGATAGTACAAATATGTACCCTTTTCGGCAGATGACTACGAAGGTAGCTCGCCAAAAATTGGATGTTCGTAAAATTCTTGTCCCTCCCTCCCGAGGAACGTACCATGACGTACGAAAATCTCGATGCTCGCCTCATCAACGAGTTACTGGGCGACGGCCGTGCCAGCCTCCGTAGCCTCGGCGAGACGCTCGACGTGTCAGTAACGACGGTTTCGAACCACCTCCAGGACCTGGAGGAGGACGGCGTTATCGAGGGGTACACCCCGACGGTGAACTACCAGGCGCTCGGGTACGACGTGACGGCGGTCATCCAGCTAAAAGTCGAGGGGTCGGCGCTCCCGGAAATCACCGACCGGCTCGCCTCCCTTCGCGGGATGATGTCGGTGTACGAAGTGACCGGCGACCACGACGTGGTGGCGGTCGCGAAGTTCCGTGACACCGACGATATGAACGAGCGCATCAAGCGCATCCTGACCGACGAGGACATCCGGGAGTCCAACACCTCGGTGGTGTTGAACGCGGTCGTCGAGAACCAGCAGTTCGAACTGGACGTCGACGAGTAAGTCGGCGACCGGCAGAACGTTTATTCACGTTCCCACCGTGAGTGGGAACATGCCCACGGTCGACTCGAAGGGACGAATCGTCCTCCCACAGGAGGTTCGGGAGCGACTCGATATCGCTCCCGGGGAGGAAGTGGAGGTACACGAGGAGGAGGGCCGGGTGGTCGTCGAACCGAAACCCGACCCGGCGCAGGTCCTTGAGCAGATGGAAGAACTCGTGGCGGGCATCTCCGACCGGGAGCCCACAGCGTACGACGAACTCGACCCGCAGTCGAAGACGCACGTCGACGCCATCCGCCGGCAGGCAGATTCCGAAAATGAGTGATGGGCCGTACCTGTTCGACGTGGGTGTGACGGCACTAGCCCACTCGGACGCACCGGTCAGAGACACCCCGTTCTCGTACGTCCGGCAAGCCATCGAGGGTGAGATAGATGCCGTCGTGCCCTACGCCTCGGTCGTCGGTGCACACAACGCGCTGACGACGTACTACGGCCTCTCGAACACCCGTGCGTCGGCCCTCATGCGGAACTTCATGGGAGCTCGGCAGATTTACTGGCACAGGGGGATGTCCGAGGAACTCGTCCGAGAGGGGCTGGCGAACGCAGAAACGTGGAACCTCGACGGCTGGGACGGTTACTACGCGGAAGTGGCCCGCACCGAAGGGGTCGGGACCGTCCTGACCATCGACGATGACTTCGAGGCCGTCGACGGAGTGGACGCTGAGGTGGTTCTGACCGCCGAGGAGTTCGCGGAGCTCAACGAGTACCTGGGTTACTGAGTAGTCAGTTCCCGAACGGCTGACTCCGCGGTCGCGTCACTCGAACCGAAACTCCCCGTTCTCCTGTACCACCTCGCCGTCGACCTCGATGCGCGAGTCCTCGCTCATGTCCAGAATCATGTCGACGTGTTCGGCGCTGTCGTTGACCGCGTTCTCCTCGCCGACACACTGCGGATAGGCGCTGCCGACGGCCATGTGGACCGTCTCGCCCATCTTCTCGTCGAACAGCATGTTGTAGGTGAACCGGTCGATGGCGTCGTTCATCCCGATGCCGAGTTCGCCGAGGTAGCGGGCGGCCTCGTCGGTGTCGAAAACCCCCTCCAGTACGTCCTCGTTGCGGCCGGCGGAGAACTCGACCACCTTCCCGTCCTCGAAAGTGACGCGCGCGTCCCGCACCTCACGGCCCTGTCGGTAGAGCGGGAGATCAAAGTGGACCGTTCCCTCAACGCTGTCCCGGACGGGTGCGGTGAACACCTCGCCGCCAGGGAGGTTCGCCTCGCCGTAGTCGTTGGCGGCGGTGTTGCCCTCGATGGACATGGTCACGTCCGTCTCCTCGCCGGCTTTGATGCGCAGTTCGCTGGCGTCGTCGAGGATGTCGACGAGGGTCGCCTGGAACTCCCGCTGAGCGTCCCAGTCGAGCGAGACGGCGTCGTACACGAACTCCTCGTACTCCTCGGTGCTCATGCCCGCGAGTTGGGCGTAGCCCGGACTCGGATGCTGGGTGACACACCAGGTGGTGTCGAGACGCGCTTTCTTTACCGGGTCGTGGGCGCGGTTGTACGCCGCGGTCGTCTCCGGGGCTACGTCGGCTTTCTCGCTAGGGTTAGGACCGCTCCGGGCGATGATGGTCACGTCGGCGTTTTCGTAGAGCGCGAGTTCGTGGTCGGGCGTCTCGAACTCGTCGCTGTTGCGGAGGTACGCGCGGTCGGCCTGTTCGGAGTAGGTGAGGAAAACGGGGTTGGCGCCTTTCTGTCCGATACGTTCGTGGAGGGCGACGCCGAGGTCCTCGGCGTTGCTCGGCAGCGAGACGATGACGTCGTCGCCGGCCTCGACGCCGGTGGAGTGCTCGATAATGGTCTCTGCGTGGTCGCGGATGCGGGGGTCCATATGCGAGGCTCTCGGCTCCAAGGCATACCCCTTTCGGAGTCGCACGCGAACCGGCCGGAGAGCGCGTCGTGCCCGGCGCTTCCAGCCGCCGGTCGGGGGCTCCGAACCGGGAGTCTTTTTAAGTACCGGTCGGAAGGACTCCGTATATGTTCAAGGCCATCGTGAACGCGTCGACGCTCCGGGACTCCCTCGACGCGGTGAGCGTGCTGGTCGACGAGTGCAAGATCCGCCTGAACGAGGAGGAGCTGTCCATCCGGGCCGTCGACCCCGCGAACGTGGGCATGGTCGACCTGACGCTCGAAGCCGCGGCGTTCGAGTCCTACGAGGCCGACGGCGGCGTCATCGGCGTCAACCTCGACCGACTGGAGGACATCGCCGGGATGGCCAATTCCGACGACCTGGTCCACCTCGAACTCGACGAGGAAACCCGCAAACTCCACATCGAAGTCGAGGGGCTCTCCTACACGCTGGCGCTCATCGACCCCGACTCGATTCGCCAGGAACCGGACATCCCGGAACTCGACCTCCCCGCCGAAATCACGCTGGAGGGCGCCCAACTCGACCGCGGGATCACCGCCGCGGACATGGTCAGCGACCACATCCGCCTGCGCGTCGACGAAGACGCTGAGACGTTCCACATCGAGGCCGAGGGCGACACCGACGACGTGGACCTGGAACTCACCGCTGAGGACCTCATCAACCTCACCGCCGGGCCCGCGGACTCGCTGTTCAGCCTCGACTACCTGAAGGACATGAACAAGGCCATCGCTTCCGACGCCGAGGTGCGGGTGGAACTCGGCGAGGAGTTCCCGGTGAAGCTCCACTACGAGTTCGCTGAGGGGCTGGGCACGGTGACGTTCATGCTTGCACCGCGCATCCAGAGCGAGTAGGCCGATTACGGCGAATGATGTGCCGCGAGTTCCATTTCGCGGGGTCGGACCTTTTTCCCGTAATCGGTCAGGGCTCGGGACCGCGGGTTTTCAATCGAGAAACCTACGGGCAGCCGTGTCCACCGCTATCTACTTCGACTGCGACGGGACGCTGGGGCGGACTGCGGAACTACTCTGACTGGCGAGCCGCCGAAAATCAGGTGTGGCGTTCGATGACCCGTTTCGCGGCCTGGGCCTTCTCCTTCCAGCCGTAGCCGGCCTCGTAGACGTGGCGCTTCTTGTCCACGAGTTCACCCGGACTGGTCTCCTCGAACCCCCCGCGGCTCCACGTTCCCGACTCCTCCAGCCACTCGATGACGTTCTCCCGGGTCTCAGGCCAGGAAAGGCCCACCATCTCGTACCACGCGACCATCGCGAACACCGCGTTGTCGTGGCAGCCGGGGTAGGAGCCGCGGCGGTAGATAGTCCGCATCGGCTCCGAGGTCGGCTCGGACACCTGCTCGCGGTACTCCTCGGCAGTCAAGAGTTCGAGCCGGCCGTTCGTGTCGGGCTGGACCCGGCCGGTCCGGCGGAGGTGTGCAAGCGCCTGTTCGTGGAGGCCCGTCCACTCCGCGACTGCGTCCCGGAGGTCGTCCTCGTCGCGGGCGCCCGCGGCGAGCACCGAAAGCTGGTCGACGTAGGCGCGCTCCAGGTCCTGCCACGTGCGGCCCTCGAACCGGCAGCCGGCGTCGTGGAGGCTGCTGGTGGTGTGGCAGTCGGGACAGGGGTAGTCGAACCGCGGCACGCACAGCGATTGGCCGTGGGCGCTCTTAGAACCCGTGGTCGGCGCTCAGAGTTCCGGCTCGATGTAGATGAGTTCGACCCGGCTGTCGCCCTCCTTGAGTTTGGCCTCGATTTCCGCGATGTCCTCGTCGATGTCGCCGGTAACGAGGTCCGGGTCGAAGCTGACCTCGGCGGCGACGAGGGCGCGCTGTGGGCCGAAGAAGACGCTGCGGAAGCTATCGACGTGGGTGACACCGGGGTGGTCGGCGATGATGTCATGGAGTTCGCGCTCGTCCGTCCGGGGGAGGCTCTCGCCGAGCAGGAGGCGCTTGTTCTCCCAGGCCAGCGCCACCGCAAAACCCATCAGCAGCAGCCCGATGATGCCGGCAGCGACCGCGTCGTAGATGCCGTCGCCGGTGATTCGCGTGAGGGTGATGCCGACGAGGGCGATGGCGGCGCCCCCGAGCGCGATGGCGTCCTCGGTGAACGCCGTCAGCGTCGTCACGTCGCTGGTCCGGCGGAACGCCTCGGGGATGCTCTCCCAACCGAACTCGTCCATCTGCCGGTGTAGCTCCTTCGACGCCTTGGCGAACGCGTAGCTCTCGAAGGCGATGGCGCCGAGGAGGATGACGACGTTGAGCCAGAACGTCTCGTACGTCCCGCCGACGACGGGAACGGTGAACGTGCCTATCTCGGTGTGGCCGGCGTGCTGAATCGCCTCGTAGCCTTGTTTCAGGCTCTCCCACCCCGCGATGCCGAACAGCAGTACCGAGACAAGGAAGGCGTAGAAGAACTGGGCTTTCCCGTAGCCGAACGGGTGGCCGCGGCTGGCCTCCTTGCCCGAGTACCGGATACCCAGCAGGAGGAATACCTGATTGCCCGTGTCCGAGAGGGAGTGGTACGTCTCGGAGAGCATCGACGGGCTTCCCGTCAGCAGAAAGCCCACGAACTTGAGCACCGTTATCGCGCCGTTGGCGAACAACGCCGCAAGGACGACCCCAGTACTTCCTGCCATACCCCGGAGAACTGATGCGGGAGGACTTAGCGGTGGCGGGAGTGAGAGGCCAGCCGTACGGTTTTTCCACCCGCCCTCCCGACCACGACTCGTGCTCGTCGTCCTCTCTGACACCCATCGGTCCGACGGAACCGGACTGGTAGGCGCCGCCGCGGAAGCCGTGGCCGACGCCGACGTGGTGCTCCACGCCGGCGACTTCACGACCGAAGCGGTTCTCGACGCGTTCCGCGACGCCGCCCCGGAGTTCCACGGCGTCCATGGCAACCGGGACAGTCAGAGCGTCGCTGCCCGGCTATCCGAAACCACGACGCTCTCCTACGCCGGCGTTCGCATCACCGCCACCCACCGGAGCCGGAGCGGCACGACGGGCCTGGCGATGCTCGGCCGGCAGAACGGCGCGGACCTCGTCGTCTTCGGCCACAGCCATCGGCCGACGGTCGAGGAGATGGAGGAGCTGACGCTCCTGAACCCCGGGAGCCACGCCGACCCCCGCGGCGCTCGGCAGTCATTCGCGGTGCTCGAACCGGGCGAGTCGGGCCTCGACGGCCGACTCGTGACCGTCGATGGCGAGCGGTTCGCCGAGTTCAGTATCGAGGGAAGCGCGGAATGAACGCGGTTCGTGGGCCGTCGGGTCCCGACAGCGGAAGGTGAGGAATGGGACGGCCGCCGAAAAGTCGGCGTGGAGGACCGCGGTGAATCGGTGCGGTGTGGAGGGCCGCGGTGAATCGGCGTGGAGGGCCGAAGGTCAGCGGCGCGGTTCATCCTCCGGCGGGGGAATGCAAAGAAGCAGCGTTGGCACAAACGCTCGTTTGAGCTTTCAGAACTTCTCCAGGAGCGACCGGTAGAACCCCGTCTCGGCGTCGCCGGCCAGTTTCTCGACGATGAGTTCCGGCGTGGAGCGTGCGAGGTGGTTTTTCTTCGGCGAGCGGTCGACCCGGAGTTCACCGGCCACCAGCCCGACCGCCTCGATGCCGTCCACGGCCACCTCGAAGTCCGCGGCGTCCCGGATTCCGTCCGCGAGGTGGGAGACGAACACCGCCGTCGCGTCCTGCTCGTGGAGTTCCTCCAGGATGCCCGCGATGATTTTCGCGGAGGCGCCCGGTTCGGTGATGGACTCCAGTTCGTCCACGAGCACCAGCCGACCCGACGCGCCCTCGACCAGTTCGCCGAAATCCCGGAGCGTGCTCTCGAACGCGCCGGCGTCGAGGGTGCCCTGGGACTTGGCGTAGTAGTGGAGTTCCGAAACCCGGCCGACCCGAGCCGATTCCGCGGGCACCGGCAGTCCCATGTGCGCGAGCACGACCACCAATCCGGCCAAATCCAGCGTCGACGTCTTCCCGCCGGAGTTCACGCCCGAGAGCAGCGTCACCCCCTCCACCGCGTAATCCACGGGGTCCACCTCCGCGAACGGCACGTCGAGCAGGGGCGAGCGCCCGCCCTCGATGGCGAACCCCGACTCGGAGAACGTCGGCATCGTGCAGTCGAAATCCCGGGCGAACCGGGAGACTGCAAGCTCGACGTCGAGTTCGAGCGCGTCCCCGACCATCGTCTCGGCCGGGGCGCGGAGCGCCCTGAGCTCCGCGGCCAACTCGGTTTCCAGCCGGTTCGCCCGGCGGTCCCGTTCGGCGGTCAGTTCGGTGCGCAGGCGGGAGACGGCCTCCTCGTTGTGTTCGAGCGGGAACGAGGGCTCGCCGCCGAAAACCCGTTCGACGAACTCCGCCTCGCCGGCGTCGAGCGCGAGGCTCTCGGTTACGTGCTCGCGGGCCTTCTCGACGGCCGCATCGTAGTCGTCGGCGAGTTCACGGGAGAGCAGCGAATCCACGCGGGCGCCCTGCTCGACCAGCGAGAGGAAGTCCGTCCCTTCGATGGTCACGTCCTTCTCGCTGATGGCGTCCCGGAGGTGGTCGTTGGCAACGGATTCGGCTGTACCGACCGCGTCGTCGAGGTCGTCGACGGCAATCGAAAGCCGTTCGAGTTCCTCGTCGCCGACGATGCCGCCGTCCTCGTCGACCCGAGTCAGCGCTTCGCGGAGCGTGTCGAGGTCACAGGACGGTTCCGTGCCCGCGATCTCGTGGACCTCGGCAGCCGCCAGCAGGCGTTCACGGTTGGCCGCGAAGAAGGCGAGCGTCCGCTCGGGCACCAGTTCCTCGGGGGTCTCCAGCGCGTCCGGGAGCACCCGGACGTCGCCCTCAACGTCGATGCCGGCGAACTCGGCGTCGAGGACATAGACCGTGGAGTACGACCGCCCGAGTTCGCCCAGTTCGCGGCGCTCCTCGATGATTTCGATCGGGAGTTCGGGGACCGCGGCCTCCGCCTCGGCATAGCGCTCGGCATCCGCCGTGGCGATGCAGCGCTCGCGAACTCGGATGCCGGCGGCCGGTTCGAGCGGCTCGACGCCGGCGAGCGCGTCGAGCAGGTCGGGGGTCGGGTCGCGCTCGGTAGCGGCGTCGGCGAACGCCCGCACCTCCTCGATGCGGGACTGCTCGGTGCTGGGAAACAGCGTCTCCAGGCGTTTCTCGGCGTAGTCGGTGACCGCGCGCTCCTGGAAGAGCCCGAGGACGTCGTCGTAAATCTCGCGAGCGCGGTCGGTCGCGAGGAACCCGCCGTCGTCACCGTGCTCCCGACGGATGGCCGCGCGTGCGATGGCCGACGCGCGGCCCTCCGAAATGTCGGGGGCGCGGGCGATGGTGGCCACGTCACCGCGCCGCAGCGCCGCCTCGGCGTCGTCGAGTTCGGCGAGCGCGTCCGCCGTCTTCTCGCCCACACCCGAGATGGCCGTGAACTCCATTCGCTCCCCGTACCTGCCGATGTGGCAAAAGCGTGTGGTTCGGGGCGAGCGCCGCCCGTGACGACGGCGACGCTCTTTTGCCCGCCCGACGGGTAGCCGGCCCATGAGCCTGGACGCGAAGCTATCCGCCGTGCGGGAGTCGCTGGCCGAGCGCGACGGCGTCCTCGTCGCCTTCTCCGGCGGCGTCGATTCGAGCGTGGTCGCCGCGCTCGCCCACGACGCTCTCGGCGACGACGCCGTCGCCTGCACGGCCAAAAGCGAGACGCTCCCCGCGGCGGAACTCGACGACGCCCGCCGGGTGGCCGAGGAAATCGGCATCCGCCACGAAATCGTCGAGTTCTCGGAGCTGGATGACCCGCAGTTCGTCGAGAACGACGAAGACCGGTGTTACCACTGCCGGACGATGCGACTCGGCCGGATGTACGAGGCCGCCGCGGACCTGGGTATCGGCACCGTTTGCGACGGCACGAACGCCGACGACACCGACGGCGGCCACCGTCCCGGGCTGGCGGCGGTGGACGAACTCGACGTGACCTCGCCGCTGCTGGCCCACGACCTCGGCAAGGCGGAGGTCCGCGAGGCCGCCGAACGGTACGACCTCTCGGTCGCTGACAAGCCGTCGATGGCCTGCCTCTCCTCGCGCATCCCGACCGGGTTGGAGGTGACCGAAACGCGACTCAGCCGCATCGAGCAGGCGGAGGCGCTGCTGCGGGAGTGGGGGTTCTCCCAGTTCCGGGTGCGGGACCACGACGGCCTGGCGCGCATCGAGGTCGGCGAGGACGAACTCGACGCGGCGCTCAACCCCGACTTCGCCGCCGCCGCGCGCGACCGACTCACCGAAATCGGCTTCGACCACGTCACGCTGGACCTCGCCGGCTACCGGACCGGGAGCGTCAGTCCGGAGGACGAAGCGGCTGCCGGCGCCGCCGAGGACGAGCCACTCGTCGAGGACGTGTTCGCGGCCGACTACCCCGGCGCGGAGTAACCTCTCTCGGGCGGCTCCCGTCGTAGTTAAGTAGGTTCCATGCCTCGGTCCGGTCGATATGCGGGAGCGACTCGTTCAGGCCGGAAACGCCCTCTCAGGGTTCGTCGCCGTGGCGCTGGTGGTGTTCGGCGCCTATCGCCTGCGGTTCGGCGTCGGCACCGTCCGGGAAACGGTCGCGCTGGCGTTTCTCGCCGTCACCGTCGTCGCGAGCTACCGCTCGCTGGCGGTCCATTCCGGGCCGACGGTGAACGCCGTGGGCAACACCGCGCTGTTCGCTGCGGCCGTCACAGCCTACGGCGGCGGTATCAACTTCGGCATTCCCCCGGCCCTTACTGCGGGCCAGGCGCTGTTCGCCATCGCCATTGCCTACTTCTTCATCCGGCGCTACTGACTGGCTAACAGGCGGCGCGACTGCTCGCCGGCGGACTGCCACACACCCGCCTCCCCGCCGGCGACGGTTCTCAGGTCACGGCGGGGGTGGTCCCGTTCTCCTACTTCAATCCTCGCCAGCCTCGATGTTCCGTAGCGTCGCCGCCACGTCCGCTGGCGTCGCCCCCGGTGCGTTCTCAACGCGGTGGTCGGGAACGAAAATCGGGACCGGGTTCGCTCGGAGCGCCGTCCGCACCGTCTCGGCGTCGTCCTCGTCGTCGGGGTTCAGGTTCGCCATGTGCGCTACCTGTCGGGTGGTACCCGTCTCGCCGTACGGTATCTGGTCAACGGCTTCGAGCACCGTCCGCTGGTCGGTCGGGACCGTGATGGCCGTCTCCACGTCCGCGAACTCGTCCTCGGCGCCGTCGAGGTAGGCGAACACCCGGTCCAGCAGCGGGTGGTCGGCCTCCGCATCGTCGGGGGCCGTCTCCGGGAACGACACGTCGATGACCTGACTGCTCGCGATAGCGAGTTGAACGACCCGTCCGAGGGTACCGGACTCCCGCGCGTAGATGCCGGCGTCTTCCATTACCGGGGAAGAGACGCCTCGCGGACTTGAACCCGACGGGCCGGCGTCGTCCGGGAATCGCGGCCGGCGGCGGCGACGGCGGCCATCCCCCGGCTTCGCAAGTCTTTTGAACAGATTAGTACATTAGTGTACATAGATGACTACCAGAGACGAGTTGGCGCCCGCGGTGCGGTCGATTCTCGACGCGGCGGCGTCACGGCCCGGCGGTGACGAGCGAGTGACGGCCGACCCGCGCTCGCTACCGGCCGCGTTCGCCGCCGCCGAAGCGGAGGGGCACATCCCCGTGGTCGCCGAGGTGAAGCCGACCAGCCCGACGACGGACAGCGAGAGCGACGCCGACCCGGTCGACCTGGCACAGGCGATGGTCGAGGGCGGCGCCGCGGCGCTCTCGGTGCTGACCGAACCGGAGCATTTCGGCGGCTCCGTCGAGAACTACCGACGGGTCCGGGCGGCCGTGGACGTGCCCGTCCTGCGCAAGGACTTCCTGCTGAAGGAGGCGCAGTTAGACACCGTCGAGGCGGACGTGGTACTGCTCATCGCCCGCTTTCTCGGCGACGACCTGGAACCGATGCTCGCCGCCGCACGCGAGCGCGGGATGCAGGCGCTCGTGGAGGTCCATACCGAGAACGAGGTCGAGCGGGCCGTCGCGGCGGGCGCTGACATCATCGGCGTCAACAACCGCGACTTGGGCGCGCTGGAGGTCGACCTCGGGACGTTCGAGCGGGTCGCCCCAACCGTACCCGACGACGCCACGCTGCTGGCGGAGTCCGGCATCACGACGCCAGCAGCGGCGCGCCGGATGCGCGAGGCGGGCGCCGACGGCCTGCTCATCGGCAGCGCTATCATGGACGGGGACCCAGAGGAGAACACGAACGAGTTCGTCAACGCATGAGTTCAGAAACAGGGAGTGACGACGGGAAGTTCGGGGAGTACGGTGGCCAGTACGTGCCCGAGGCGCTGATGCCCGCCATCGAGGAGCTATCGGACGCCTACCAGCGCTACGTGCTGGAGAACGAAGACGGCTTCATGGACGAGTTCCGCGAGCGCCTGCGGGCGTTCGGCGGTCGCCCGACCCCGCTCCAGCACGCGGAACACCTCTCGGACCGGTACGACCGCGAGATCTACCTCAAGCGCGAGGACCTGCTCCACGGCGGCGCGCACAAACTCAACAACGCGCT
>JBDGQC010000200.1:0-22137 GCA_042219375.1 Halolamina sp.
TCTCAACGCCAATTGAATCCGAGCCCATAAATCAATTTTGTTTGATTTAATACAACCCTATTTTCCCAATTCAGTAGATCGAACCAATTTATCCCACCCCCGTTCCTGAGTATCAGCGGGGCTACGAGTGGGAGAAAAAGCATTGGCGAGACCTGTGGACGGACGTAAACCGCATCGGCGACCAAGTTGATCAGCACTACCTGGGCAACATCATTCTGCTTGAGAAGGACGCAGGACGGATATACGAGATCGTGGATGGTCAACAGCGGATAGTCACTATCTCGATTCTTGCGATGGCGATACGTGACGTGGGTGATTTCGAGCTCGACGAGGATGGTGGATTGAGCGATGTGCGGATGAAGGATATTCTGGAGGTGAACAGAGGTGGGAATCCTGAAACGAAGGTTAAGCTCGCGGATGAGGATGCGAAGGAGGAGTTCGACAAGCTGTGGCGAGGTGACGTTGAAGAAGCAAACGGGCGGGTCCGGAACGCGTACAACTACTACATCGGTGAAGTCAGCCGACTCCAAGTAGACGAGATTGATGAACTACTGAACGACGTCTGTGACTACCTGAAGGTGGTTGAGACGAAGGCCACGAATTCCAGCCTTGCGTACGCTATCTTCCAGTCCCAGAACGAGCGTGGGAAGGATGTCTCACCGCAGATTCTTGCGAAGGCACGAATCCACGGCGAAGCTAACGACATAGACGACGAGGAAAAGGCACACGAAATCATCCGTAAGTGGGACGGAACCTATCAACTCTTGGAAAATAACTTAGGTAGTCCGAGATTCCAGCAACGCCTTCGAATACGCCGTCCGATGACGCAGATTCTCATCAACGCGGACGTGCCTACCCCACGGCAGATAGACAAGAGCGAACTGTACCGTCACTTCGAGAAGGTTCTAGAGAACTACGACGATGTGTACGACTTCGTCCAATGGTTCAACCAACAAGTCGATATCTACCTCCAGCTCACTAGTGACAGCTACGATGTCAATGGGCACGACATCCCCGACGACGCTATCCGCCACCTGCAGTACCTCAACTCTGCATCTACGCATTCTGAAGCACTCTCACTCGCCATCTACAACAACGTCGATAGAGATATTCTGCTGAAAGAGAACTTCAGGCTCGCATCGATTCTGGCAATGCGGATGCGGTTGAGTTCCACCTCGTCCGCGGATATGCGGGATGCTATTTATAGTGCGTCCGCAAACGTTCGGCAGACGGAAGATGAGAACGAGATTCGGGAAACCCTCCGGGAGGCTATCCGAGAATATACGCCGACCGATGGTGAAATAGAGGAGTACTTGAAGGCGAACGGCATGAACGTTCTGGGCTCGTGGCAGTTCCGCACCACCCTAGCGCTCGTCAGCATCGAAGAGGAGCGACGTGGTCCGTGGCGAATGGAGCTGGACAACCTCCACGTTGAGCATATCGCCCCACGTCGAACGTACGAGAAACCTGAGTACCGAGAGTGGCGTGAGAAACTGGAAGACGACCGCTTCGAACAGCAGAAGAACCTCATCGGAAACCTCACGCTGTTGCTCGACGGAGACCACGCATCAATTGACGAGACATCATTCGCGTCGAAGAAGCGGACATACCGTGATTCAGACGTGAAGATTGCCGAGGAGGTGGCGAGGTACGACGACTGGACGAGCGAGGAAATTGATGATCGTACTATAGAACTAACGGATGAGTTGATTGAACGCTGGTCGCTGTAACCAACAACGACCGACTGCTTACTCAGAGGTTAAACTCCTCCATCTCCCCTACTTTTGCATTTTTGAACTCGATATCGATGTTGTCTTCGATTAGCTAGAACTGCTCAGGGTTTGCGCTGTATCGAGCGGTAGTTACACAGTTTGGCCTGGACAAATCAACCCGCTCTCTTAGACTACAGCTGGAACTCCAGGCCGTCGACCGCGACGCCGACCTCGCCCTCGAACCCGGCGGCGGTGAGGCTGTCGAGCATCTCCTCGTGCTTGCCGTCCGTGTGGGGGTAGAGATGCGTCAGGTAGAGCCGGTCGATGTCCGCGCCCGCGAGCGCCTCGCCCAGTTGTGTCGGCGTCGGATGGTTGTCCACATCCACCTCGTCCGGGAACGAGCAGTCGTGGAGCAACACGTCCGACCCCTCGGCGAACCGGCCGATTGCGGCGCTGGCCTCGCCGTCGGCGCCGAAGGTGAACGTCCCCTCCTCGGCCTCGCCCTCGAACCGGTAGGCCAGACACTCCATGGAGTGAACCGTCTCGTGGGCGGCCACGTCGAAGTCAGCGACGGTGAACTCCTCGCCGGGATTGACCTCCCGGACCGACAGGTCGACCCGGCCCTCCAGATAGTCGAACGAGTCGAGGAGGCTGTCGAGTAGTGCCTTCGTCCCGGTCGGCCCGACCACTTCGAGGTGGTCCTCGCCGGCGAGCCAGCGCGCCTTCAGGAGCGCCAGCAGGTCGTTGACGTGGTCGAGATGGTGATGGGTCAACAGGACCGTCGAGACGCCCTCGTAGCCGACGTCGGTGTTCGTCAGCCGGTGGAGGACCCCCGCGCCGCAGTCAACCAGCAGCGCCCGGTCGTCGCGTTCCAGCAGGAGGCCGGTCTGGACCCGGTCGGGAACCGGCATCGCGCTTCCCGTACCCAGCAGCGTGACGTGCATGGACGGGGAGAAGCAGTCGACGGGCAAAGGCTGTGCGGTCGGTGGAAAACGGACGGTTAGTAAAATCGTGCGGCCGCGAAGCCGCGTGGCCGGCCGATTTTACTCCGGTGCAGCCGCGAAGTCGTATTGCCGGCCGATTTCAATCCGGGGCAGCCGGGTAGTCCAGCCGGACCGTCGAGCCGTCCTCGCCCGACGCCTCGATTTCGAGGTTTCCGCCGGCGGTTCGGGCGCTCCAGTAGGCGAGCCAGAGACCCAACCCGCGGCTGTGTTCGAGCGGCGTCTCCGTCTCCCGGCGGAGCACCTGCCGCTCGTCCGGAGGGATGCCCGGGCCGTCGTCCTCGATGCAGACCGAGGCCGTCCCGTTCCGGCGCTCCGTGCGTACCCGGACGGTCGGCTCCGTGTTGTCGTTGTGCTCCACGGCGTTGTCGAGCAGGTTTTCGAGCGCCGTCAGCAGCGCCCCCTCGTCGGCGACGACCGCCCGCGTCTCCCGGAGGTCACATTTGACAGTAGCGTCGGGCCGCTCCGCCGCAGTCTGGCTGGCCGCCCGCTCGGCCGGCGCGGCGAGGTCGACCGTCTGGTCGCAGTTCCGCGCGGTCGGGTCGAGCCGGGTCATCTCGCGCACTTTCTCGCTGGTTTCGATCACCCGGTTCGACTTGCGACGGATGCGTTCGGCGGTCGCCTCCGTGTCTCCGGCATCGCCGGACGCGATGCGCCCCGCCAGCCCCTGAACCACGTTCATATCGTTGCGGAGGTTGTGCCGGAGAACGCGGTTGGCCACCTTCAGGCGCTGCTGGTAGGCGTGCCGGTCGGTCACGTCCCGAAGCACGAGCGAGTAGCCGTAGAGGCGCTCCGCGGCGTCCCGCAGGTCCGAAACTTGCATTTCGTACACGCGCGTGACCCCCGTCTCGTTCGACGCGCCCTCGATGACCATGCCCGACAGCCGGGATATCGGCGTCTCGGGAAACGCGACCGAGATGTGGTCCCCGGCCGCGGGCGTCGGCGAGAGCGCGTGCCGCGCGCACTCGTCGATGTCCACGACGGTGCCGTCGGCGTCCAGCACCACCAGGCCGTCGCCGACCGTGTTCAGCGCCGCCTCGCGCGCGACGGGCATCCGGTCCATGAGGTCGAACCGGAACAGCGCGACGGCGACGAACCCCGCCGATATCGAGAGGACGAACGGCGTCGGGTCGAGGTTGGGGATAGGCGAAACCCCGAGCGAGAACGAGAGGTGGCCGACAACCGGCGGCAGCAGTCCGGTGACCATGGCGAACGTCTGGCGCCGGTAGAGGCCGTCCGAGCGGAGCGATGCCAGGACGACAAGCACCGCACCGATACCGAGCGCGAGGTAGACGTAGGCGACGTGGGCGTAGTACGCGATGCCGAAGGTGAACCCGACGACGCGAACCGGCGCCGCGGCGTCGAACGACGCGCCGGTCCAGACCAGCCCGTGTGCCCGGTTCGTGAGCGTGAGGACGCCGAAGGCCGCAGGCTCGGCCATGGCGAGCCACGACATCCGCTCGTCGGGCAGATAGCCGCCGCCGGCGTAGCGCAGGAGGAACAACACGCCGGCCGCAGCCGCGAACCCGGAGAACGTCAGCGCGATGCCCCACCACGCGAGCTGGGCGCCGCGCGCGTCGAAGCCGAGTTGGACGCCGTACGCAAGCGACCAGCCCGCGAGCATCACCATGACGGCGGCGAACTCCTCGGCGTAGCGCTCGTCAGAATTCCGGGAGCCAAACACGGCCAGCGCTACGAACGCCGCCGTGTTGGCGAAGGCAAACAGCGAGAGCAGTCCCGGGGACCACGCCATTCATCGAGAGATGTTCGATAGGTATTCAAAAACCACGCGGCGGAATTATCAGTTCTGAAGCTGGGTATCGGCGTCGCTGCTGGCTCAGACGCCGAGGAACTCCGATAACGTCGTGAGGTCGTCCTCAGTCACGCCGAAGGCGGTCACGTCGTTGTCCTCGACGGTGTTGTCCATCTCCAGCGAGCGGTACTGGTCGCTGCCGAACGGGAACCCCGGGAGGTAATCCAACGCCGAGAGGCCCAGTTTCGCCAGCGCCATCGGCACCGGGACGACGTTGACCGAGCGGCCGTCGGCGCGGTGGCCCAGTTTCGCGACCTGTGCCATCGTGAGTTTCTCCGGCCCTCCGATGTCGTACGTCTCGCCGATGTGCTCCTCGTCCTCGACGGCGTCGGCCAGTATCGGCACCAGGTCACCGACGTGAATCGGCTGGAACCGGGTCTTGCCGCCGCCGGGCAGCGGCGTCATGTACGGCGGCGCGAGCAGTTTGGTGAACTTCACGAACTCGCCGCCCTCGCCGAACACCACCGAGGGGCGGGTGATGGTCCAGTCGAGGTCCGACTCGCGGACCACTTGCTCCGCCTGCCCTTTCGCGCGGATGTAGTGGGTCTTCCCGTCGGGGTCGGCCCCGAGCGCGCTCTGCTGGAGGAACCGCTCGACGCCGCCTTCCTCGGCGGCCTCGACGAGGTTTTCGGTTCCCTGGAGGTGCACGTCGAAATGTCGTTGTTCGCCGCCGCTGGGCCGGAATAACGGCGAGAGCGCGACGAGGTTGACCACCGCGTCGTGGCCCTCGACCGTCGGGGCGATGGAGTCGTAGGCGGTCACGTCGCCCGTCGCGTGGGTCACCCCTTCAGGGAGGGAGTCATCCGGCGGGTTCCGGGACATCGCGGTCACCTCGTGGCCGCGGTCAGCCAGTTCCGCACTCAGCCGTCGACCGATGAAACCGGCGCCGCCTGCGACGAGTACCTGCATGTCTCACACGTGTGCGCGCGGTGCCTTAAACCTCATCAGCAGCGGGCCCGGCCACAGGGCAGCATGTGGGGGACGGTTCCCCGAACCGACGGGGATTAATGGCGCCGAAGCCACGGTTCTCTCATGCTGATTACGCTCGAAGGTCTGGACGGGAGCGGGAAGACCACCGTCTGGGAGGCGCTGCACGACTCCCACCCGGAGGCGACGTTCACCCACGAGCCGACCGAGTCGTGGTACGGCGAAGCGGTCAACCGCGCCATCGACGGCGACGCCGACCCGCTGGCGACGCTGTTCCTGTTCACCGCCGACCACGCGGCCCACCTCGCCCGGACGGTCCGGCCCGCGCTGGAGGACGGTAGCCTCGTCATCTCCGATCGGTACTCCGACTCCCGCTACGCCTACCAGGCGGCCGCGCTGGAGGACAGCCAACTCGCCCGGCCGCTTGAGTACATCCGTGGCATCCACCAGGCGTTCACTCGGCCGCCGGACGCGACCGTCTACATCGACGTTGACCCCGGGACTGCGGTCGGCCGCAGCGGCGCGACCAACCAGTTCGAGCAGGAGGCGTTCCTCTCGAAGGTCGACGCCAACTACGAGCGCCTCATCGACGCCGAACCCGACCGGTTCGTCCGGGTGGACGGCACCCAGTCCCCGGAGGCAGTCATCGACTCCGTGGAGGACGTAATCGACACCCTGGTCGACGCGTACGAGAACTGATTCCTACTCCGTGGTGTCCGGCAGGTCGTACTCCTCGGGCGGCGGCACGTAGAGCAGGTCCACCAGCGCCCCGAGCGCCACCGGGGCGGCGATGAGTACGACGAGCACCACGACCGGGCTCCCCAACGCCGGTCCGAGACCGAGCACGCCCGAGAACACGAACGTCAGCGCCAGCAGCACCAGCGGGATGCCGGCGACGACGAACAGCGCGGTCCCCCAGTTCGTGTCGAGCGCGATGCGGAAATAGCGGGTCAGCACCGCCGCGACCAGCGCGTGGACGGCGATGACGGCGAGAAGCACCGCGATGGAGAGCGCCGAGGCCATACCACCGGTAGGACGGGCGGCACCTTTTGGGTATCGATGCCGCCGCTCCCGGCGCGGCGGGCGGTTCGCCGGGAACGGTGGTCCCGTCTCAGTTATTGAGCGCGACGTAGGTTTTCGTGTCGTCAACGCCGTTGAGGCCGCTGATAGCCATCGAGGCGATCTGGAGCACGTCGTACACCTCGTCGCCGTCAGCCTCCACGATGATGTCCCAGTCCCCCGCGACCACGTGGGCCTCCGTTACCCCGTTCGATTCCCGGATGGGGTCGAGCAGTCCCTCCGAGGCGCCGGCCGCCGTCTTGACCATGATGAACCCGTGAACCATATCTGTGGTATGTGGTGGCATGCCAAAAGGTTTGCTCGACCGCGTGGCCCGGAGGTAGCGTTATGGTCTTGGAATGCTACCAAGGCACATGGAGTTCTGTATCATCGGTGCCGGTCGCGTCGGTCTGCGGACCGCCCGCGTGCTGCGGGAGGAGGGGTACGGGGTGACGCTCGTGGAAGACGACCCGGAGACGGCCGACAAGGCCCGGAACGACGGGTTCACCGTCATCGAGGGTGACGGCAGTCGGGAGTCCGTGCTCGCGGAGGCGGGCGTCGCCGACGCGGACGCCGTCGGCGCGCTCACCAGCAACCTCAACGCCAACTTTGCGGCGTGCATGGTGGCGAAACACCACGACTGCCGGACGGTGATGCGTATCGACGACGACTACCGCGAGGAGATATACCGCACCTACGCCGACGAAGTGGACGAAATCGTCTATCCCGAGCGCCTCGGCGCCATCGGCGCGAAGAACGCGCTGCTCGGCGGGAACATCCAGGCCATCGCCGACATCGCCGCGGACCTCCAGGTGTCGCTGTTCACCATCACCGCGGAGTCGCCGATGGCGGGCTACACCATCAGCGAGGTGGAACTGCCGGCGCGGGCGCGCCTGCTCGCGTTCGGGAAGCGCGGCGAGGCGATGAGCATCCCGCTGCCGGACGACACGCTGGAGTCCGGTGACCGCATCGCGGTGCTCACCGAGATGGAGGCGCTGGACACGGTGCGCCAGCTACTGGTCGGCGACCAGGGAGCGGCCGCGGCCGACGGGGGTGGGTGAGCATGGTGACCGCCTACGTGATGGTCAAGGCCAACACCAGCGACGTGAAACAGCTCCGGGACACCATCCGCGACTCGGGCGCCGTCGATAGCTGTCACATCGTCGCCGGCGACGTCGACCTCATCGGCAAACTCCGGGCCGACGACCCCGACGGCGTGCTCGACGTGGTGGGCGACCAGATACTCGCCCTCGACGGCGTCGAGGACACCCAGACGTATCTCGCGATGGAGTAACGGCGGCTACGGGACGTGGTCGCTCCCGCCGGCCTGCATCGCTTCTGAGAGAATCCCCGTCACGGGTTCGGTGTAGTCGTAGCCGGGGATGACTCCCTGGACGAACGTCCCCTCGATGAAATCGACGACAGCGGCGGCGTCGTTCACGCCCCGCCGCGGGTCGATATCCTCGAACCGCGCCCGGACCTCGGCGACCCGGTCGCCGGCGAAGGTGGTTTCCGTCACGGCCGGCGTGAGGTCGTGGTCGCCCGCGAGGACGCCGCCGCCGATGCCCTGCATCCGGCGGTCGAGCGTCTCGTACCAGCCCTCCTCGACGACGGGGGCGACCTCGTCTTCGGTCACTTCATCGAGCATCGGGAGGCGGACGACGATGTCGAACGCGATGCGACCGCCGTCTGCAGGGGTGGCATCGACGACGGCGTCGAACGGCGTCGAGACGGCGGCGTACCGCTCGCCGTCGGTCGCGTCCTCGGGGGCGAACGCGTCGTGGTCGCGGAACGCCCGAGCGGCGCGGTCCGGGAGTTCAGTCATGTGACTGGAGAGGCGTTCGAGGCGAATAAGCGCGTCCTTCCGCGGTGCCGAACGGCCGGCGACGATGGCTGCCGGACAGCGGCGCCCCCCTGCCGCTTCTGACGGGCTTATTCGGCCGGCGCCCCAACCGTGGGTATGGCCACGCAGTTTCACGACACCGACGCGCTCGTCGCCGCCGTTGATGACGCCGAGTTCGACCGCCCGCCGGCGGTCGTCGCCAATGCACACATTACTGGACTGAGCGTCGCCCGCGCGCTGTCGGCCCACGACATCCCGGTCATCGCCATCGACCAGGTCGGCGAGGGCGTCGCACCCCCCTCCGACGCCGTGGATTTCGCCGGCGAAGTGCGCTATCCGCTGGACGACCCCGACGGGTTTGCGGAAGACCTTTCCGCTATCGCTGACGCTGCGGGCGAGGTGGTGGCGTTCGGCTGTATGGACGAGTGGGTCCACGCGTTCGTCGACGCCGACGTGGAGAACGTCGTCCTCCCCTGGGGGAACCACGCGAACGTACTGGACAAGACACAACTCTACAAGCGCGCCGAGAAACTGGACGTTCCCTATCCCGAGACGTACTTCGTCGCGGAAACCGACCCCGACGAGGCCGCCGCGGAACTGGGTTTCCCGCTGGTCGTCAAGCCCGCTCGCAAGCGCGAGGGCGAGGAGGCCATCGGCAGCAACGTCGTCGAGGTCGCAACTGGCGAGGAACTCCACGACGTGCTGGCGGCCGCCGACGCCAGCGGCGTCGAGGTGATGCTCCAGGAGAAAGTCGACATCGCCACCGGCGAGGACCGCTCGCTGGCCTCCTACGTGCCCGAGACGGGCGACCCGCTGGCTGTCGTCGGCAACGCCGCCGTTCGCTACCCTCAGGAGTTCGGGACCTCCTGTCTGGTCGAGACGGTCGACGCCCCGGAAATCGAGGCGCGGGCGCTCTCGGTCATCGAGGACGCCGGCTACTACGGCATCAGCGAGTCGGAGTTCGTCTACGACGCCAGCCGCGAGGAGTACGTGCTGCTGGACATCAACACGCGGCCCTGGAAGTGGGTCTCGCTCCCGGTTTCGGTCGGCGCCAACCTCCCCTACGCGGCCTACGCGGACGCCACCGGAACCGAGTTTGACCCCGGCGAACCGGGCGACGGCCGGTGGGTCTACCTGCGTGACTACCTGGCGCTGCTCGCGACCGACGACACGTTCCGGGGCGTCCTCGACGCCGTCGACTGGCGCTGGCTGCTTTCCGGGTCCTTCGAGGAGACGGGGGACCTGACGACGGGCGTCTACCGGCCGAGCGACCCCGCGCCCGCGGCGCATCTCATCGACACGGAGTTCACGGATATGGAGTATTACTGCGCCTGTTAGTTGCTCGGGAGAGGCGTGCTGTTAGCCGAGACTCTGTGCTGTGGCGCGCGAGGTGAGCGCCTCCGGGCGCGAACGAGCGCGCGAGGGACGAGGGAGCGATAGCGACCGAGTCGGCTGGGGAGGATTGTGGACGGTGTGTCGGATGGGACTGAAGGGGGCTTTCACGGTGGTGTTGGCCCAGTTGAGTCCTGCCGACAGCACCCATTCAGAAGCGTACCCCTAACCCGAGCCGAACAGGGGCTTTCCCGGTAGCGCTGCCCCACTAAGTTCGCCTTATTCGCCTCCACGCTGAGCAGATTTCCGAACGCTCCCGGAACACCGCCACCGGAACCGAGACCAATCCCGAGTACCCCACGCGCTTCGCCACCTTCCGGTAGTTCCTAACCGCGCGAACCCGAAGTCGGACTCAACATGAGCGACGAGGACCACCTACACCTCAACCTGTTCACGATGAACTCGGTCGAACACGTCTCCCAGGGCACCTGGCGCCGCGACGGCGACCGGTCACACGAGTACACCGACCGGGAGTACTGGACCGATGTCGCCCGCACCGCCGAGCGCGGCGGCTTCGACGGCATCTTCTTCGCCGACGTGCGCGGCATCTACGACGTGTACGGCGGCGACCGTACCACCGCCGTCGAGAAGGCCGTCCAGATTCCCTCGAACGACCCCACGCTGGTCGTGCCGGCGATGGCCGAAGTCACCGAGCACCTCGGCTTCGCCGTCACCAAATCGACCACCTACAACCACCCCTACCAGCTCGCCCGGGAGTTCTCCACGCTCGACCACGTCACCGACGGCCGCGTGGCGTTCAACGTCGTCACCTCCTTCCTCGAATCCGCCGCCGCGAACCTCGGCCTGGACGAGCGCATGGAGAAGGAAACCCGCTACGACCGGGCCGCGGAGTTCCTCGAGGTGTGCTACGCGCTCTGGGAGGACTCCTGGGACGAGGACGCCATCCTCCGCGACGCCGAGGCGGGGCGCTACACCGACCCGGAGAAGGTCCACACCATCGACCACGAGGGCGAGTTCTTCGACGTGCCCGGCCCACACGGCTGCGAGCCCTCACCCCAGCGCACACCCGTCATCTACCAGGCCGGCTCCTCCGAGTACGGCCGGGAGTTCGCCGCAACGAACGCGGAGGCGGTGTTCTGCTCCCAGCCGACGGAGGAGGGCATCCGGGAGTACATCGAGGACGTGAAAGAGCGCGCCGAGGACGCCGGCCGCGCGTCGGACTCCATTTCCTTCTTCATGGGCGTCGTCCCCATCGTCGCTCCCACCGAGGAGGAGGCTCAGGTCAAGCACGAGGCGCTGAAGGAGTCCGTGGACGTGGAGTCCACGCTGGCGCTGCTGTCGGGCTTTCTCGACATGGACCTCTCGGAACTCGACCCCGACCAGAAGGTCGAGCACATCGAAACCCAGGCCATCCAGGGGACGATGAACGCGTTCACCCAGGCCGACCCGGACCGGGAGTGGACCGTGCGCGAGGTGGCCGAGTTCTCCGGCCTCGGCACCACCTCACCAATCGTCGTCGGCACGCCCGAGGACGTGGTGGACGAACTGGTCTACTGGCACGAGGAGGTGGGCGTCGATGGCTTCAACGTGAAGGAGGTCGTTCGAACCGGGAGCCTCGACGAGTTCGTGGACATGGTGGTGCCGGAGCTTCGGGAACGGGACCTGTTCCGCACGGAGTACGAGGGCGACACACACCGTGAACGGCTCTACGGCGAGGGCCAATCCCGGATTCCCGAGCACCACCCCGCCCGGCAGTAAGCCGGCGGCACCGAAACCCCGGCCCCATCGCCGTGCCAGGCTACCGCGGCGAATAAGTTTAAGTCGCTTCACCCATACCGTTCAGGTGACGCTTCGCTTTGGAGGGCCGAAGCGTCAGCGGGGACCAACCGGGCGCGCGCCGCCGGCCTTTTTCGGCGGCGGCGCCCGTTTTCGCTACAACTCGACGACTGAGCGACCGGTAAACTGCTTCTACGCGACGAGTCGAGCGGCAAAAGACCCACAGCCAGCGGTCACTCCTCGACAGGCGGGTTGAGCGCGACGCTGTCGACGACGGCGACACCGGCCAGCAGCGACCCGACCCCGCTGCCGACCGTCAGCGGTAGCGAGGAGAGCAGCGCGGTCAGCAGACCGCCGCCGAGCGCGAGTCCGATGAACAGCAACTGGAGGTCCGCCCGGCTCGGTGTGTCGGCCATTGTAATTACATCTAATTAGACGAGGGGTCAAAATCCTTATGCCTACTCCCGGGACCGGGAAACCGCACCGGTGCGCCGGGGAACCCGGTTCGGACGAATCGATTATCGGTTCCGCCGGGGACGGGGGGCCGCGGCGGGTTATTTATCGTGAGGCACAAACACCCGGATATGCAGCAACGCCCGCTCGGCGGGACTGGACAGGCAAGCAGCATCGCGGCGTTCGGCGCCATCGCGCTCGACGCGCTGGAACCCGCGGCGGCGAACCGGCTGGTCGAACTCGTACTCGACAGCGGGGTGAACCATTTCGACGTAGCGCCGACCTACGGCGATGCGGAGCGAAAGCTGGGTCCGAAGCTCCGGGAGCACCGCGAGGAGGTGTTCCTCGGCTGCAAGACCCTCGAACGGGACTACGAGGGCGCGAAGCGGGAACTCGACCGCTCGCTCACCCGGCTCGGCGTCGAGACGATCGACCTCTATCAGGTCCACGCCCTCGGCAGTCAGGACGACCTGGAGACCATCACCGGCGAGGACGGCGCGCTCCGCGCGTTCCGCGAGGCCAAAGCGGCCGGTCGTATCGACCACATCGGTGTCACGGGCCACGACGACCCCGAACTACTGGTCGAGGCCATCGACCGCATCGACGACCTCGACACGATCATGTTCCCGCTTAATCCGGTCGTCGCTGGCAAGCAGGACGGCAAGTACGACTACGAATCGGTCCTGGCCCGCGCGGACGCCGCGGACGTGGGAACGCTCGGTATCAAGGCGTTCGCCGAGGCGCCGTGGCCCGATACGGAGGACCTCCCGGAGCGTCGACGGCCGTACGCGACGTGGTACGACCCCGTCGACGACCCGACGGAAATCGCCGAGCGGTTCGACTTCGCGGCCGCGCAGGGACTGACCAGCGTGCTCACGCCGGGGGACCCGACGCTGGTCCCGATGGTGCTCGCGGCGGCACGGGAGTACGACGGGATGGACGACGCCGCACAGCGGCGGCTGGTCGAGCGGCTGAAGGCGGACGAGAGCCCGGTTCCACGAAAGGAGTAGGTCGAGTGCGGTGGGGTGCCGTAGGCGCGACGGGGATTCGAACCGCGAGAACGTCGCTTCGCTCGTTCTCTGGGCCGCGAATCCGCTCGATACGCATCGCTGCTCACTTCGTTCGCAGACGATGCGAGGGGAGGGATTCGAACCAGAGCGAGAAATGCTCGCTCCCGCTGGTCGCTGCGCGTTCCTCGCAGGGTTCGAACCCTCCGGCTACATTTCACGCTCTCCGTTTCACTCCGAGCGGAGATGCGAGGGGAGGGATTCGAACCCACGGATGCCTTCGCAAGCGGGTCTTAAGCCCGCCGCCTTTGTCCTGACTCAGCCACCCTCGCGCAGGCGGCCATTCTCCCCCGTCACGCAAGTCCATTTCGGTCCGGTCGAGCCTCCCCGGCCCCAGAACCGTGACTGGAAGCCCATCATGCAGGAGGTGAACCACCAGAGGCCAGTTCGGGAATGCTCCAACAGATGGGAACTAACCATATAGTATGTGGTACGTCCTCGGCAGTATACAATGCCAATAGTTACCACATCGCTATCCTAACCCCATGCATGGACGTGTCGCTGGACGGAGTTCTCCGCTCCTATGTCACGTTTCTCGTCGTCGGGCTGCTCGTCGGTGCTGCCGTCACACCCGTGGCGATGGACGCCGTCGATGAACCGGAGCCGACCGTGGCCGTCATCCCGCTGGAGGGGGGCATCACCGGGTCGAGCGCCGCCAGCACCATCGCGATGCTCCGCGAGGCCAGACAGAACGACTCCATCCAGGCCGTCGTTCTCGTGGTCAACAGCGGCGGCGGAACCGCGTCGGCGAGCGAAGAACTCTACCTGCAGGTGAAACGGACCGCCAACCAGATGCCCGTCGTCACCACCGTCGAGGGCATCGCCGCCTCCGGGGCCTACTACGCCGCGCTCCCGAGCGACCGCATCTTCGTCAAGCCGTCCTCCGTCGTCGGCAGCGTCGGCGTCCTGGCGACGGCGCCGACGGACCTCGAACCCAACGACGTCGTGGGGGCGACCGGGCCGAACAAGCTCTCGGGATACGACAAGCGGGAGTTCAAGTACGGCCTCGAACGGCTCCAGGAGGCGTTCCTCGGCGCCGTGATGGCCAACCGCGGGGACGAACTCTCCATTCCGCGCTCCGAAATCGCCCAGGCTCGCGTCTGGGTCGGGGCGGAAGCCGTCACGAACGGCCTCGTCGACGATATCGGCGGCACCGAGGCAGCCGTCAGGTACGCCGCGAAGCAGGCAGAACTCGGGAACTACCGCAGTAGTGAGCTCAGCACGCCTACCCCGACCGAGTTCGTCTCCCAGGCGGCCTATCTGGCCTCCGACAGCCCCAGAAAGCGCCTTGTGTCGCCATGGGAGTACGCCGGCGACGCCGGCGTTCCGGTGTACCTAATGGTGCCGGGGGGGCTGTTCGAGGAGTCGACACGGGACGGCGTCACCCTCATCAGCGCAACCGACAGCGCAGGCCCGGGGGTGGCTAATGAATCGAGCTGATCTGGGTCGCCGGGTCGCCTTCGCGGCCGGTATCGCTGTGCTGGTGGTGGTGGCTGCGGTCGGGCTCCCGCAGCTGTTGGCGCCCTCCGGTCCCGCGGAGCCGGTGACGGTCGACACGAGTGAATGGGACGGCTCGATGGCGGTTGAACCGCTCGACAGCCAGGGCGAGGTATCGCCAGACGTTCCCGACGGCGACGACAGGACAGTCGTCATTGACGCCTCTCACAACAACCGGCTCGACGACGGCGACGTGCAGCCGCTGGTTCGGACGCTCCGCCGGAACAACTACACCGTCCGCTTCTCGGCGGATTCGAACCTCACGCGCGTGCTTGCGGACGCCGACGCGTTCGTCATCGTCGACCCCGGCACCCCCTACAGCCGCGAGGAAACCGACACCCTTCAGAACTTCACCGACGACGGCGGGCGCCTGCTCGTGCTCGCCGAGCCGAACCGGAAGAAGGTCGAAGTCGGCCAGTTCGGCTCGGCGTCCATCGTCACCACCAAGAGCTACGTCGACGGCCTGCTCGGGTCCTATAACGTGTTCGTCGACTGGCGGTACGTGTACAATCAGGAGGTCAATGACGGCAACTACCAGGACGTCGTCGCCGACGCGGGCGCGGGAGCCGACCTCGAGAACGGGGAGTACGCCCTGTTCGTCGCGGCTCCGGTGTACGCGCCAAACGCCGAACCGCTACTCGTGCTCCCGGAGAGTAGCCGACTGGCCCGGACCGACGCGCCGAACGACTACGCCGTCGCCGTCCGTCAGGACAACCTCATCGTCGTCGGTGACTCGAGTTTCTTGTCGGCCGGCCAGCAGAACGTCGGCGACAACGAACGGTTCGTCGCGTACCTCATCGAATTCCTCGTGAGCGGCGAGCGCACGGACACGGAGACTGAAGGGACGGACACCGGCAACTCCTCGCTGGGCGCTCCACCGGTCGGACCCGCGTAGCAGCCCGAACCTGCAATCCCCGCCACAGCCGTCCACCTTATCTGGGCGGGGGCCACAGGGAGGCGCATGGAACTTAGTGGCAAGTCGCTCCGTGAGATCCGTCGTGACCTCCACCAGTACCCCGAGGAGGGCTGGAAGGAGTTCCGCACCACCGCGCTCGTCGCCGAGGAACTCGACGAACGCGGGTTCGACCTCCACATCGGCCCCGAGGCCGTCGACCCGGAGGAGCGCCTGGGCGTCCCCGACGAGGCGGAACTCGAGGCCGCCGTCGAGCGCGCCCGTGACCTCGGCGCCCCCGAGGAGTACCTCGACCGGATGGACGGCATCACCGGCCTCGTCGCTGTCAAGCGCTACGGCGGCGGCCCGACTGTCGGCGTGCGGGTGGACATGGACGCGCTGGCCCGGCAGGAGGCGATGGACGACGACCACCGGCCCGCCCGCGAGGGGTTCGCCTCCGAACACCCCGGCGAGATGCACGCCTGTGGCCACGACGGCCACACCGCCATCGGCGTCGGCATCGCCCGTGAACTCGACGAGCACGGCGGCTTCGACGGCACCCTGAAACTGTTCTTCCAACCGGCCGAGGAGGGGGGCCGCGGCGGTAAACCCATGAGCGAAACCGACCATCTCGACGACGTGGACCGCATGCTCGCGCTTCACCTCGGACTCGGCGAGGAGACCGGCACCGTCGTCGCGGGCTACGACCGCCCGCTCTCGAACGCCAAACTCGACGTGACGTTCCACGGCGACCCCGCCCACGCCGGCGGCGAACCCCACGCCGGCAGGAACGCCGCACAGGCGCTCGGCGCGGCCATCCAGAACCTCTACGCCATCCCGCGTCACGGCGACGGGAAAACCCGGGTGAACGTCGGGCAGGTCCACTCCCCCAACGCCCAGAACGTCATCAGCGAGGAAGCCAGCCTCCGGGTCGAGGTCCGGGGCGGGACCGCCGACCTGAACGAGTACATGCTCGACAAGGCCCACACCGTCGTCGAACACGCTGCGGGAATGCACGAGTGTACCCACGAGGAGTCGCTGTACGGCAAGACGACCACCTTCGACTGTGACGAGAAGATGGTCCAAGCCGTCGACGACGCGGCTGAAGGCGTGGAGGACGTGACGAACATCAAGGAGCGTAAGGCGTTCGGCGGCAGCGAGGACGCCTCCTTCCTCATCCGCAAAGTCCAGGAGCAGGGCGGCGAGGGAACGTACATCGGCATCGGCGCCTCCAACGCGGCGGGCCACCACACCGCCTACTTCGACATCGACGAGGACGCTCTGGATATTGGCGTCGACGTGACGTGTGAGACGCTCCGGTCGCTGTAGGCAACAGCCAAGCCACTTCCACAGGTAAAAACCGCAGACCGACCGTCCCCCTCAGTTCTCGCCTTCCAGCAGGATGGCGACACCGAGCAGGGTCGACCCGGCGGTGACCGTCGCCTCGGATTCCAGCGAGTAGACGACCCCTTCGCGGTCGACGGTCACCTCCTGTAGAATCTCGTAGCTGGTCGGGTCGTAGACGTGACCGACGTGGTCGCTCGGTTCGACGTAATCCCCGAGTTCCACGTCGCCGTCGATCTGGAACAGCCCCGAATCAGCGGCCTTCACGCGGCCGAGGTGGTTTCGCGCGATAGTCCCGTTGTGCGGCGCCGGTTCACCCGGCAGCATATCCAGATGCCGGAGCGTCTCCAACATCCCCGCGACGCCGGCGTCGATGGCTTCCTCGACCAGTTCCGTGTTGTGTGCGAGTTCCGGCGTGATGGTCGGAATCCCCTCCTGCGTGGCGGCGACACGGAGTTTCCCGCCGAAATCGCGGTCGGCCCACTCCGCGTCGGCATCCTCGCCCGCGGCCTCCGCGAGCAGCAGGTCGATGCCGAACGCCTCCGCGAGCGCGCGGCACTCGGCGTCGCCTTTCAGGTAGACAGTATGGGTCAGCATTTCCCGGCCGCCCGTGTGGAGGTCGACGATTGCGTCGGCCTCGCCGGCGTACTCCCAGAGGGCGGCGGCCATCCGCTCGTGGAGGCTGCCGTCCGCGTCGCCGGGCCAGCAGCGGTTCATGTTCGCGTTCACCGAGTCAAGCGCCTCCGGCGCCGTGTATGACACCCGGTCGAAGGTGATGGGGTCCGCGACGGGGACGGCGACGAGGGTGCCGGAGAACTCGTCTTCGCGGGCGTGGAGTTCGTGGTGGAGGCGCCGCAGCACCTCCGTCCCGTTGATCTCCCGGCCGTGCTGGGCCGCCTGCACGTAGAGGGTCGGCCCGTCGCCGTCGCCGTAGGTGTGAATCGTCGTCGCCAGTTCGACGCCCGAGGGGAGTCGGGCCAGCGTCACGCGCTCTGCTGAGTGCATGTCCGGGGCGTCGGCGGCGAGGTTCTTGTAACTCCGGTCGGCGGCGAAGGAGGGAGGCGCGGCTCAGGCAACCAGATCCTCGGCGTACGCCTGCGCGCGCTCCCGAATCGCGGCGGCATCGACGCCGACGTGCTCGCCGCCGTCGTACAGTACCTCGCCGTCCACCATCGTGAACCGCACGTCGTCGCCGTGGGCCGCGAACACCAGATGCGAGAGCGGGTCGTGAACCGGCGTCGCCCGGGTCACGTCGGTCGTCAGGCCGACGACGTCGGCCTTCCAGCCCTCCCGAAGCTTGCCGACCTTTTCGAAGCCGGCGGCGCGGGCGCCGTTCTCCGTCGCCATGCGGAAGGCCGTCTCGGCGGCGGTGGCGGTCGGGTCCAGAGTGCTGACCTTCCCCAGCAGACTGGCCTGCCGCATCTCGGTGAACTCGTCCAGCGTGTTGTTACAGGGTGGGCCGTCGTTACCCAGCGCGACGTTGATGCCACGGTCGAGGTAGTCCCGGACGGGCGCGACGCCGGACGCGAGCTTCATGTTCGAGGACGGGCAATGGCAGACGTGCGTGCCGGTGTCTGCCAGCACCTCACGCTCGGCCTCGTCGGTGTGGACACAGTGGGCCAGCACCACGTCCTCGCCCGTGAGCCCCACTTCGTCGAGCCAATGGATGTTGCGCATCCCCGTCTCTGTCTCCACGGCGGCGATTTCGTCCTCGTTCTCGCTGGCGTGGGTGTGGATGGTCACCCCCTCGTAGGCGTCGGCGAGGTTACGGACCCCGCGCAGGCATTCCTCGGTACAGGAGAGCGCAAAGCGCGGCGTGAGGGCGTAGCGAATCCGGCCGTTCTCGGCGCCGTGGTGTCTACGGATGAGGGCGTCGCTGTCCCGCAGCGCACGCTCCGTGTCCTCCTCCAGGCCGTCTGGCGAGTCGGTGTCCATCAGCACCTTCCCCATCCGGGCGCGGATACCCCGCTCGCGGGCCGCCTCGAAGGCCGCGTCGGCGTGGTGGACCGACAGGTGGTCGATGACCGTGGTGGTGCCGGACTCCAGACACTCCAGATAGCCGAGGTCGGCGGCGAGGCGCATCCCCTCGGCGTCGAGGTTGGCCTCCATCGGGAGGACGTGCTCGAACAGCCAGTCCAGCAGTTCGCGGTCGTCGGCGACGCCGCGACCGAGCGACTGGACGGAGTGGATATGTGCGCCTACCAGGCCCGGCGCCAGCAGGTCGAACGACCGCTCCTGGTGGTCGGGGTACCGGTTGCGCAGGGTCTCGGCGTCGCCGACGGTTTCGATGCGGTCGCCGGCGACGACGACGGCGCCGTTCGCGATAGTGGTGGACGCGTCGGCGACGACGGTTCCGGTGAGTAGCATCCCCTGCGGAGGACGGTTTGTGGGGTTATGAGATTGACTATCTCCGACCTTTTGCTGCGGGTCGGCTTCGCCGACCCTGGCAAAAGCTCGATCAAAAGCCGTCGTCGGCCCCGTTGGGGCCTCCTTGGCCCGCTCGCTCCCTCCGAGTGCTCCCGCTCACTCCGTTCGCGGGAACTCCGGTCGCTCGCGGTGAGCAGCTTACGCTCCGCCCGCACCCGCGGCTGTGGCGCGAAACGCGAGCGTCTCTGTGCGCGAGCCAGCGCGAGGGACGAGCGAACGGAGTGAGCGAGTCGGCTGGGGAGGGCGTGGCCGAGCTGTCGGGTGGGATTGAAAGGGGCTGGCGCTCTCGGCAAACGAGGCGAAGTAAGCACCGCAGCGGAGCGAGGAGCGTGGTTCGAAACGGCGAAGCCGTCTCGTCATTGCCAGAAGCGAAGCTTCTGGCTAGCAGTCAGAACTCGGTGAGTTCTGACGACATCACGAAAGACGCGAAGCGTCTTTCGAACGACAGCGAGCCGCAGCCGTCGAGAGCGCCAGGGGCTTTCCCATGTTGCTGTTCCCTCTAATGTAGGGACACCTGTCCCAGAATTGCCGGGACGGGACGAAGTGAACAGCGACCCCTCCAAAGATTCAGAACCCCAGCGCACCCAGCAGATCGAACCCGACACCCAACCGCTCAACCACGACGTACCCAATATAAATACCCAATATCGCCACCACACCCGGCAGTTCCGGCGGGGCAGGAATGGGCAGTTGCAGATACGTGAACAGCGCGCCCGTCGTGAAGCCGACGGCGAGGGCCGCGAGAACGGCGACTACGTTCATAGTTTCCGAAGCAATGACGGCGGCGGAGTTAAAGGAGGCGGTCGAACGCCGACGCCCGCTGACGGGGAGTCAGCAACGTTAACCGTCGCGGTGACCACCTTCGCCCATGAGCTACGAAGACGAGATGGACAACCCCGAGAACCCGGTCGCGACCCTGCACACCAGCCACGGCGACATCGTCGTCGAACTCTTCCAGAACCGCGCGCCCACGACGGTGCGGAACTTCATCACCCTCGCCACCCACGCCGAGGATTACGAGGACGCCGAGGTCGGCCCCGAGGGCGAGGCCTGGGAGGACCCCGAAACCGGCGAGAAGCGGGTCGACCCGCTCTACGACGACGTCGCGTTCCACCGGATCATCGCCGACTTCATGATTCAGGGCGGCGACCCGACCGAGACGGGTCGCGGCGGCCCCGGCTACGAGTTCGAGGACGAGTTCCACGACGAACTCACCCACGACGGCGCGGGCATCCTCTCGATGGCCAACTCCGGCCCCGACACCAACGGCTCGCAGTTCTTCATCACGCTGGCCGCCCAGCCCCACCTCGACGGCAAGCACGCCGTCTTCGGGGAGGTCATCGAGGGCATGGACGTGGTCCGGGACCTCGGGAACGTGCCGACCGACCGCAACGACGAGCCACAGGTCGAGGCCACGCTGGAGTCCGTCGACGTCGAGGAGTAAGCCGTCGCGCGATTCTCCCTGTTTTCGCGTTCCCGCCAGCGATGCACACGCCGCGTCCCGCACCCGGTGACCGAAACCGGCTGATAGCGGTCCGACATAAACGTTGCCGGCAAAGCTTATCCCGAACCACGAGAGAGATTAGCATGCACAGCATGTTCGAGCAGTTCTCCAGCGGCTACTACCTGGGCGTTCTGTACGTCCAGCCCGGCGACGGGGACAGAGCCGCGCTCAACGGCGAGGACCACGAAGCGGTCAACAGACAGCTCTACACCACCGGCGAGGGAATCGAGCGCGTCGACTCCCCGCTCGTGATGAAACTCGACGGGAGCCACTTCCCGGTTCACGGCGACGAAGGGGTACCCACAGGAACCCTCTCAGTACCGGAACCGCTCGCCGACGACGGATTGCCCGAACGCCGTGAAGTGTTCCTCGCTCGGCCCGAGCGGGCGGGCCAACTGCTCAGGTACGGCGGCTGGCAGCCGCCCGACGCGACGTAGCCGACCCTAAAGCTACAAGCCCCTCCCGGCGCCTTCTTCGGGCATGTTGGACCGTCTGCTCCTCCGGGCACACCTGAAAGAGCGCATCGAGGAGCTCGAAGACGAGTGCGAAGGCCTGCGGGCACAGGCTGAGTCCGCCAAGGAGAGCCGCGCAGAGGCCGTCAGCGCCCGGCAGGAAGCCGAGCGCGAAATCAACCAGCTCCAGGACCGCATCACCGAACTTGAAGATCGGCTCGAACGGGCCGAATCCAGGGAGGGGACGAGGCTCGACTTCCGCCACGGGTCGGTCGCCCGCGGCGACCGCGTCAAAACCGTCGCCGAGCGCCTGCGCAGCGTCGACGCCGGCCCCGAGGGCGCGCTCACCGCGTTCGTCGCCGACGGGAACGAGATACCCGAGACGGTTCGGGAACATCTCGGCGACCGGACCCCGCTGGTCGCCCGCGCGGCCCCGTGTCTGGTCTGTGTCGACGACGCCGGCCTCGTCGCCACGGCCCTCACGCTCCCGGTCACCCCCGAGCCGTTCACCGAGTGGGGGGACAGCTTCCGGCTGGAGCCCGAATGGGTCCGACCGACCGGCCGGCTTTGCTTCGCGCTCGTCCGCTCGGACCGCTTCGCCGTCGGCGTCTACGACGAGGGCGAGCGCGTCGCCTTCGAGGGGTTCGAGAGCGACGTGATGGACGAACACTCCAAGGGCGGCTTCTCACAGGACCGTTTCCAGCGCCGCCGGGACTCACAGATCGCCGAGCATCTCGACAAGGTACGGGAGTCCGTCGAGGAGTACGCCGCCGACGCCGACCGGGTGGTGCTGGTCGGCGAACAGACCGTCCTCGGCGAGGTGAGCGAGTTGGCCGACACCACCGCGACCGTCGATGCTACAGGCGACCCGGAGGAGGCGCTGAGCCACGCGTTCGATGATTTCTGGAGCCTGCAGGTTCGCGGGCTCTGAGGCCGGGGTGCGCGGTTCCCGGGGCACGGCATTCCGAAAGAGGACCCGATTACCGTAGGGGGCCGATTTATGCGTCCGGTCGCCCA
>JBDGQC010000178.1:0-5497 GCA_042219375.1 Halolamina sp.
TCGAGCTACTGGGCATCCCGATGGAGGAGCACCTGTTCATCCTCGTCGTGCCGGCGGTCGTGCTCGCGATACACGAGACGCTGGCCGCGCGACGCGACACACGGCGGGGTTGATGTCGCTCCCTGGAACCGAGCGATACGCACCGAGGCGACTCCCGAATGCTGCTCACCCCCCGAGATACTCCCGCGCTCGCCTGGCAACGGCTGACCGGAACGCCGCCTCGTCGAGATGTGTCTTCCCGGCATCGAGGCGCGCGTGCTCCTCGCGGGCGATTTCTTCGACCACCCGCTCGAACAGCGCGTCCACCGTCACGGCCATGCCGCGCTCGCGCAGGCGCTCGGCAACCGTCTCGAACCGCTCGGGGGTCGCGTACGCCTCGGCGAGTTCGTCGGCCGGGTAGTCGAGTGGGTCCGGGTCCTCCCTCGTTCCGGCGTTCTCCAGCACCGCGCGCCCGCCTCGCTTGTTCCGTACACGGACTCCCGCTGCGGGGCCGTCGCGCCAGTTCGACGCGGGTATCGTGTAGCTCTCGGGGTCGAAATCCCGCGCGCGGCGCTCGCGCTCGAACGTGTTCACCGGGTCGAGGCCGAGGCGGTCGAAAATCGCCGCCGTCGCGTCGGGTGGCCGGAACGCGCTCTCGGCCCCGGACCACACCTCGACGCCGAGGAACGCCGGCAGACGCTCCCAGTCGTACTCCACGCCCTGGTACCGGGTGGCGACGCCGTAGAAGACGACGGATTCGGGGTCCTCGACGGCGGCCCGGAGCGCTTCCCGGTCGAGGTGCTCCCGCACGTGTCGGACCGCGTGCTGGACCGACAGCGGCAGGTCGTCGGCGTCGCGGTAGACCCGCTCGCCGTCGCCGAACCGGAGCAGCCCCGACTCGCGCAACTGGAACCGCAGAGGGGCACCGTCAACCTCCTCCAGCAACCAGAGGTGTCCCGATTCGACGACGTCGGGCGCGTTCTCCAGCCGCGGCGTGTCGGGGAAGGGTCTCACTGGCGGTCGCTCACTCCTCCTCGTCGCGGCTGGCGAGCCCGCTGAGGTGGCCGGCGGTGTCGGCGACGAGTTCGGCGCCGAGCTCGGCGGCGTTCTCGCTCCCCGGCAGGCAGAACACGGGGGTTCCTTCGGCGATGCCGGCGGTCGCACGGGTCGCGACGACCATGGTGCCGACCTCCTCGTAGGAGCGCCGGCGGAACAGTTCGCCGAACCCCGGGAGTTCCTTGGCGAACAGCCGCTGTGCGGCCTCGACGGTCACGTCATCCGGGGTGACACCGGTGCCGCCGCTGGTGACGAGGGCGTCCACGTCGGTACGGCCGACGAGGTTGAGGACCGAACTCTGGACGGTGTCGTGGTCGTCGCGGACGAGTTCGCGGGTGACGACTTCGTGGCCGGCGTCTTCGAGGATGCTGACGATGGTATCGCCCGCCTCGTCCTCGTCGAGACTGCGGGAGGAGGACACCGTGAGGACGGCGACGCCGAGGGTTTCGATGTCGTGGTGGTGGTGTTCGTGGGTGCCTGGCTCGCCGTGGTCGTGGTGCTCGTCTTCGTGGCCGTGTCCATGGTTTCCGCCGTGGTCGTGCTCTTCGTCACTCATGGGCGTCTCTCGGGCGGGGGGCCACTAAACTCCCGTCGCTATGGACGAGCGGCCGGTTCGGGCGATTTCGTCGCCGCCGCACTCGCGAGTCGGCTCCCTTGCACGCTCGCCAACCGTTTTGTCGGCCCCCGCCTAACTCCGGGCCATGAAGGCTGTTCAGTTCGCGGGCCACGGCAGCCGCGAGGTCATCGAATACGCCGAGCGCCCGGCCCGGACCCCCGACGCCGACGAGGTACAGGTCGACGTGAAGGCGGCGGCGCTCAACCACCTGGATATCTGGACCCGGCGGGGGATGCCCGGCCTCGACCTGGAGATGCCCCACGTCCCCGGCAGCGACGCGGCGGGCGTCGTCGTCGAGGTCGGTGAGGAGGTGTCCCGGTTCGAACCAGGCGACCACGTCGCCGTCTCCGCGGGCGTCTCCTGTGGCCGCTGTGAGTTCTGCCGCGACGGCGAGGAGTCGCTATGCGTGCGCTATCAGATCATCGGCGAGCACCGGCCGGGCGTCCACGCCGAGTACGCGACGGTGCCGGCGGACAACCTGGTGCCGGTTCCCGAAGATGTCGACTGGGAGGTCGCAGGGTCGGCGTCGCTGGTCTTCCAGACCGCGTGGCGGATGCTCGTCACGCGGGCGGAGCTCTCGCCCACCGACTCGGTGCTCGTTCTCGGCGCCTCGGGCGGCGTGGGACACGCTGCGGTCCAGATAGCCGACCACGTGGGTGGCGAGGTGTACGCTACCGCCTCGACCGAGGAGAAGCTGGGCCACGCCGCCGAGTTGGGCGCCGACCACGTTATCGACTACACCCAGCGCGACTACGCCGACGAGATTCGGGAGCGGACGGGCAAGCGCGGCGTCGATGTCGTCGTGGACCACATCGCCGGCGAGTCGTGGTCGGACTCGCTCGGGTCACTTGCGAAGGGGGGCAGACTCGTCACCTGCGGCGCTACTGCCGGCGGGCAGCCTCGAACCGACGTGAACCGCATCTTCTGGAACCAGCTTTCGGTGCTCGGTTCGACGATGGCCACCCCCGGCGAGGTGGACGACGTGCTCTCGCTGGTCTGGGACGGCACGTTCGAGCCGAAAATCCGGGAAGTCGTGCCCATGTCCGACGCCGCACGCGCCCACGAGAAACTGGAGAACCGGGAGGGCTTTGGGAAGGTGGTGCTAAAACCCGATAGTGAGCTCTGAGGAGTCCGCGGCCGGCGACTACGTCCACACGCCGGAAGAGGAGACGGCCGAAACGACGGCCAGCGACGAGCGCAAGGGAACGGTTCTGGTCGTCGCTGTCGTGCTCGCGACGCTGGTGATTCCGGGGATTATCTACCTGTATCCGGCGCTCCTTGCGGATCGGGTGCCGTTCCTGGTGGCGATGCTGGTGTTGCCGTTCATTCCGGCGGTGCTGCTCGGGGTAGTGGCGGTGTGGGCGATGGGGGAGTAGTTTTGCAGATGGCTCGGTGTTGAACGGCTGGTTAGTGGCTGTGCCCGCCGACCTTTTGCTGCGCTCGGAGCCTTCGAGAGAGCTTCGCTCTCTCGTGCTCCCGCTCACTTCTTTCGCGGGAACTCCGGGGCCTCCTTGGCCCGCTCGCTCACTTCGTTCGCTCGCGGTGGATTGCTCGTCTTATATGAACACTACCACCTGAATCGTCGATAGCGTTTTGTGTACGTGTAACGGATGTACAGGCGTATGTCGGAAGCTGGTTCGGACACGAATGATCCCGAGATCGACAGGGTAAACCTCCGAATTTCTCGCCCGTTTCTGGATGTCGTCGACGAGACATGGCGCGAGCGGGGATTCAACAGCCGAAGTGAGTTCATCCGGTATGCGCTCCGGGAATCGGTGAATCACCCCGAGGGCGCAGGTCTGTGGAAGGACTTGGCGATCAGCGAGGCGCAACTCGACGGATCCGAGGCGGTTTCCAGCGACGAAATCAAAGCGAAGTATGGGACCGACGGGGAGTGACGACGAGTGGGACTGGGAGTTCTCCCCACGAGCGGAAACCCAGTTCTCGCAGTTAGATTCTGACCGCCAGCAGCGGATCATCGACAAACTGGACGATGTCGTGACCTCCGAGTGGCGCAGTCCCGAAGCGTTTCTCGAACCGCTGACGAACTCGCCGTTTCGGAAACTTCGTGTCGGCGACTTCCGGCTCGGATGCCGTCTCAGACCGGAGTCGAAGACGCTCCGCGTGGAGAGTGTTCGAAAGCGCGAGGGTGCCTACAAAGGGAATGATTGACCCAGCGAACGTAGATATCTCCGATAGCTGACCACGCACGCTCTACTGGCTCGTAGCGACCACCAACCGCCTACCGTTCCAGCCCCACCCCTCCGTCGGGCAGGTTCTCGCCGGTCTGGTCCCGCCGCATCGCGATTTCGAACCACGGGCAGAGCCGAAGTTGGCGGTACCACTCCGGGTTCTCGTAGAGCAGGTCGTAATCCGCCCAGAGCAGGCCCTCGATCTCGTCCGTATCGGGGTCGAGCGTCGTGTCCTCCAGCGTCACCTGCAGCACCGCACAGACCTCCCACTCCAGGCCGGCGTTCTCCCAGCGACGCTTGTACTCGAAGCGGTCGGTCACTCGCAGGTCGTCGTACTGGTCAGGCGTGACGCCGAGTTCCTCCTCCAGGCGCTGCTCGGTGGCCGCGACCTGGCTCTGACCCTGCACGGGGTGGGAGGCGACGGTGCCGTCCCAGCAGGTGTTCCAGAGGCGCTTGTTCGCGGCGCGCTGGGCCAGCAGAATCCGCCCCTCGGCGTCGAACACGAGCGCCGTAAACGCGCGGTGGCGCTGGCCCTCGCCCGTGTGGGCGTCGAGACGGTTGGCCAGCCCCGTTTCGTCGTCGTTCTCGTCGACGGTGACGACCTGCTGCTCGGCGTTGGGGTGACGCTCGGCCCCCGCGGCGCTCTCGGCGGCGTCGGCGTTCTCGGTGCTCATGGGCGAGTACTCGCACACCACCGATAAGGACGCTTCGATGCAGCGCGCGCGGCCACGGCGCTCGCTACTGTCGCGTCCGCCGAAGGACGCCCGCGACCCCGGTCAGGAGCGCGAGGACACCGGCAACGATTCCGAAGCCGGGCCCGTTCGTTCCGGTCGTCCCGGACGCGTCGGCCTCCGTCGTCGTGGGGGCGAACACGGCTCTGAAGCCATCGAAGCCGGCGCTCGGGCCCCAGGTCGCAGCGTTCTCACTCCGGTCAGCCGGCTCGGGCGTGACCGCGGCGAGCGTGTAGCCCTGCGGCCCGACAACTCGGAACGTCCGGTTGATGTCAAACCCGCTGTTGAAGGGCTCCCGCAGAACGAGCCCCTCGTCGGTCTGTGCCGCCAGCCCCTCCCACGTGACCGACAGCGCGACGATGCCCGTTCCGTTCTGCTCGACGAACTCGATGGCGGCGTCGCGCACCGTCATTTCCCGCCCGGTCTCGTTCTGAGTGGTGGCGGCGATGGCCCGCATCCGGTCGCCGAACCGCTCGGTCCGCTGCTGGCGGGCGGTTTCGTTCTCGCGGAGCGATTCGAACGCCCGCTGCTCGTCGTCGCTGGACAGGTTGAACGTGACCGTCACCGTCACGCGGGCGGAGCCGTCCTCGTCGAGGTCGACGACGAACGCCGGTTTCGAGGGAAGATGGCCGTCCGAGTGTGCCGCTCCCGTCGACGCCGCCGGTGTCAGCAGGAGCATCGCGACGATGAGGAGGGTTCCTCCCCGGCGGAGCGTTCGGTGCTGTCGTGACTGCGCTCGATTTACCATGTGTTCGTCATTTCGTGTATCGCCTGTAAATACGAAGTCGATCCCCGACCGCTCCCGACTCGCGGGGCTCTATGATTCCTCGGTGTCGGTTTCTTCGTCGTCAGTTTCGGTCTCTGCTTCGTCGGTTTCTTCGTCGTCAGTTTCGGTCTCTGCTTCGTCGGTTTCTTCGTCGTCA
>JBDGQC010000178.1:5597-15764 GCA_042219375.1 Halolamina sp.
GTTTCGGTCTCCTCGTCCTCGGATTCCTCTTCGTCGGTTTCAGTCTCCGCTTCGTCGGATCCCTCCTCGTCAGTCTCGGTCTCCCCCTCGTCGTCCGCAGTCTCTTCTTCGGCCTCGGTCTTGTCACCGTCGCCCTCGTGGGCAGCCTCCGTCATGGTTAGTGTCCCGTTCTGGACGGTGTAGTCGATCTCCGCCTCGAACGCCCCGCGAACGACTTCGAGTTCGAGTTCGTCGGTCGCGTCCGCGTCGATGGCGAAGCTTACTGTCCCGCTGTCGTCGGTCGTTCCGACCATCTGGTCGTTCGCATAGACGGTCGCGTTCGCGACGGCCGTTCCGTTGTAGCGCACGTTGACGGTGACGGTCCCGTTCGCGAGGGAGCTATTAACCTGCAGGTTACCGAAGAGCTCGTCTTCCTCCTCGCGCTCGAACTCGAACTCCAGTTCGGCCTCCCCGGCGTCGGTTTCGGCGGTGAGTTTCGTCTCCTCGGAGGCGGGCAGCGTCACGGTCACCGTCCCGTCGGCACCGGTCGTCCCGACCGCCTCTCCGTCGAGGAAGACGGTGACGTTCGGGGCCGCGGCGCCGTCGGCCAGCGCCTTCACCGTCACCGTCGCGTTGGGGGCAGGGGTGCCCTCGGCGACGACGAGTGCGAGTTCACCGTCTTCGGCTTCCTCGTCCGCTTCGTCTTCGGTTTCCTCGTCCGCTTCGTCCTCAGCCGCCTCGTCTCGGGGTTCAATCTCCTCTTCGAGGCTGTACACCTCGCCGGAGGAACCGTCGACGCTCACCTCCGCCTCGCCGGTCGTCCCGGGGGCCTGCCGGAGCGCGAAGCTGAACGAGTAGGCGCCTTTCTCCTCTTGCACGCTCGCACTAGTGAGCACCCAACTCCCGTTCTCGGGCGCGGTCAGCGCCGCGCGGGCGGCGTCGAGCGCTGCTGACTGGTTGACCGTCATGTTCCGGTCGTCGTCGCGCGGGCGCTCAATCTCGCGGGAGCGCTCGCCGTCCTCGCTCTCGACGTCGACGCTGAGGCCGTTCTCGGCTTCGACCTCGAACTCGCCCGTGGATTCGCCGGTGAACTGCTTGAGCAGCGCCGTCGCGCCGGCGCCGGTGACGTTATCCAGGCGGTCCATCGACCCGGCGAGCTGCGCCTTCTCGAAGCCGGCTGCTCGGAGTTCGAGCGCCGAGACGTTCGCGGCGTACCGCTGAAGCTGCTCGTAGCTGTCGAGGAGGTTCGTCGCGCGGGCGTTGAGCGTCGCGATCCGCTGGGCGTACTCGGATTTGCTGAGTTCGCCCTCCTTGTAGGCCTCCGTCGCCTCGATGTAGGCCTCGCGGATGTCGACCGCCGTCTCGCGCAGCTCCTCCGCGCGCTCGGCGATCAGTTCGGCTCGCCGCTCCTCGTCAGCATCCTCCAGGGACGCCTCGAACTCGGTCCGCTCGAAGTCGCTCTGGACCTCGTCGCTGGAGACGCTGACGACAGTCGAGAGCTGCTGCCCGACCGTAACGTTCGTTCCGTTCGTGCTGTTGTTCGCCTGTGCCATCGCGGCCGGTGCGGCGGACCCCACCGCCGCCGACCCGGTCGTGCCTGCGGGTGCCGCCGCCGCCGGGGCAACCATCCCGACGACGACCACGGCCACCAGCAGGACGTGTAGTACGGTTCGACTCATCGTGAACGCGGCTTCGAGGGGGAGGGGGATAAACCGTCGAGACACTCCCCCCGAATCGCGGCCGTTTGCGCCCATTTGCGGACGTTTCGGGCCGTTTTCGGCCCGACGTCCGTCGGCCGCCCCGGCTTGGTCCGAGCCGGGGCCAAGGGGTTTATTTTTCGGCCTCGAGTAGCTGTGCTTGCTCCAACTATGCTCGCGCGGTCACCCCTCTCATCCGCGCTCGTGGTCACACTCGCGCTGGTGCTCGGAACGGTCGCCGCCCCTGTCGCCGCGGACGCGGCTGTCGCGTCGGAAACGCCGACGGCCCAGCCGGAAACCGACAACACCGTTACGCGCATCCAGGTTCACCGGAACGGCTCAGCACGGTGGAGCGTCTCCATCCGAACCCGGCTGGAGACCGACCAGCAGGTCGCCGAGTACGAACGGTTCCAGTCGCGCTTCCGGAACAACACCTCGGACTACCTCGGCCCGTTTCGTGACCGCATCAGCAGCGTGGTCGCCGGCGCCGCCGACGCGACCGGTCGTGAAATGAACGCGACCGGGTTCGCCGCAACGACCCGGATACAGGAGCTTCCGCGTCGCTGGGGCGTCGTCACGTACAGCTTCCGCTGGAGTAACTTCGCCGTCCAGCAGGAACGCTCGCTGGTCGTCGGCGACGTCTTCGAGGGCGGGCTCTTCATCGCGGCGAACGACACGCTGGTGGTCCAGTCGCCGGCGGGCTACACGATAACGGCGGTCGACCCGGAACCGGACAGTCGCGACTCGGATGTCGTCGGTTGGAACGGGCAGGAATCGTTCGACGACGGGCGCCCCCGCGTCGTTTTCTCACCGGCGACGACCGCCGAGAGCACGGGCTCGGCCCGAACGGGGACCGCTGGGAGCGCAGGCTCCGACCAATCGTCACCCACCGAGAGGGCGGCGCCGGCGCTACTCCCTGGATTAGGACGAGCGCTATCCGCGGTCGTCCTGGTCGCTGCCGTCGCACTCCTGGCGCTTCAGTGGCGCCGCTCGTCCGACGGCGCGGATGAACCAGACGGTGCCGGGGATGGGAGCGTCGGGGCGGGCGGGTCGGCCGCGGGGGTGAGTGGGGCCGACGACGCCGCGGTCCTCACGGACGAGGAGCGTGTGGTCCAGTTCCTCGACGAGAACGGTGGCCGGGTGCGGCAGGCGGCCGTCGCCGACGCGTTCGACTGGTCGGACTCGAAAACCTCGCGCGTGCTCGGCGGGATGGCCGACGAGGGGACCGTCTCGAAGGTACGAATCGGTCGGGAGAACCTCGTCTCGCTCGAAGAGGGTCAGTAGCGCCGAAGCGGCGGCCCCATCGACGCCGACCTGCTCGCCCGCGCCGACAAGGCCGCCGGGTAGCTGGGCCGGTCTCCGGCGCTCACGTCCCCAGCTTCTCGTCCAGAATCAGCCGCGTCGTGCTGTTCTCTACCTCCTCCTGCTCGCGTGCGCGCCCGATGAGTTCGTTGACCGCCCTGGTGTCCACGCAGTCCACCACGAGCACGATGTCGTCCTCGCCGGAAACCTGCCAGACGAAATCCACTTCCTCCCACTCCGCCAGCCGCTCGCCCACCTCGTCGGTGTTCACGTCCATCGTCACCGAGATATCGATCATCGCCTTCACGTTCCCGGTCCGGGTCGTCACCGTGAACCGCTCGATGACGCCGTCCTCGACCATCCCCTCGACGCGGTTGCGCACGGTCCCCTCGCTGGTGCCGACCCGCTCGGCGATTTCGGTGTACGGTGTCCGGGCGTCCCGCCGGAGGATGCTCAGAATCTCGCGGTCGAGTTCGTCCATACACGGCCTTGCCCCTCATCCGACATACGGGTTACGAATTTCGTAAGAAATCTTCGAACGACACAGTTAATAGCCGTGGCTCGTTCGTATTTCGTAATGAGCGCGTATCTCGCGCTGGCCGACGGACGTGTCGTCGAGGGTCGCTCGCGTGCCCCCGGCACGGGACGGGGCGAACTCGTCTTCACCACCGCCTACACGGGCTACGAGGAGAGCCTGACCGACCCCTCCTACGCCGAACAGGTACTCACGTTCTCCTACCCCCTCATCGGGAACTACGGGGTACGGAAGGAGCGCTTCGAGTCCGAGTCGGTCCAGCCGCGGGTCGCCGTCGCGCGGGAGTTCACCGACGACGTGGCCGACTGGCTGACCGCCGAGGGCATCCCGGCCATCGACGGCGTGGACACGCGCGAACTCGTCACCGCGGTGCGCGAGGGGGGCGCGATGCGCTGTGGCGTCGCCGCCGGCCCGGACGCGACGCCCGAGCAAGCCCGCGACCAGTTGGACGCCGCCGTCGAGATGAGCGAACACACCGACATCGGTGCGCAGGTCAGCGTCTCGGAACCGCAGGTTTACGACGGCAGCGGCCCGCGTGTCGCTCTCATCGACTGCGGTGCGAAGCGGTCCATCGTCGACTCCCTGACCGCGCGGAACGCCGAGGTCCACGTCCTGCCCTACGACACGCCGCCGGGAACCGTCGCCGCCCTCGACCCGGACCTCCTGTTCATCTCGAACGGCCCGGGCGACCCGGCGAACTTCGAGGTCGCGGGGCAGGTGGTCGAGCAGTTCGCGGGCGAGACGCCCATCGCCGGCATCTGCCTCGGCCAGCAGGTCGTCGCCCGCGCGCTGGGCGGCGAAACCGAGAAGATGGAGTTCGGCCACCGCGGCCTGAACCAGCCGGTGCGTGACCTCGAAACCGACCGCGTCGTGATGACGACCCAGAACCACGGCTACAGCGTCGCCGACCCCGGCGAACTCGCGGTGACGCAGGTCAACGTCAACGACGGCACCGCCGAGGGGCTGGAGGGCGTCGACATCGACTGCATTACCCGTCAGTACCACCCCGAGGCCAACCCCGGCCCGCACGACTCGCTCGACTTCTTCGACGACGTGCTGGCGATGACAAACGGTGCCGACCCGCGGCCGGTCGCCGCCGACTGACCCGGGTCGCGGACGACGGCGCCGTCAGTTGGTTGCAGCGCTACTGGTGAAACGTTTTTCAGGATACGCTTTAGTCGCTACCCGCGTTACTCGATGGCATGTCCGATACTGAAGTTCCGGACGGCTACGTCGCGATTGCGGACGCCGAGACGCTCCGGGAGGAGGGGCGCACGGTCGCCAGCGCGGACGGCACCCCCGTCGTCGCCTTCTTTCACGAGGGGGAGTTCCGCGTGGTCAACAACCGCTGCCCGCACATGGGGTTCCCGCTGGCGGAGGGCAGCGTCGATGACGGGGTGCTCACCTGCCATTGGCACCACGCCCGCTTCGAACTCTCCTGTGGCGACACGTTCGACCCGTGGGCCGACGACGTGGAGAGCTACCCCGTCGAAGTCGTCGACGGCACGGTCTACATCGACCCGCAACCGCCCCGGGACGAACCACCGGCCGCCCATTGGGCGAGTCGGCTGGAGGACGGCCTCGAACAGAACCTGCGGCTGGTGCTCGCCAAGTCCGCCGTCGGCCTGCTTGAGGCCGGCGTGAGCCCGGTCGAGCCGTTCGAGACGGCCGTCGTCTTCGGCACCAAGTACCGGGAGGGCGGCTGGAGTTCGGGGCTGACCATCCTGACGGCGATGCTGAACCGCATGGACGACTTCGAGGAGCAGGACCGCGAGCGGGCGCTCTATCAGGGGCTCGTCCAGGTGGCCAGCGACTGCGCCGACCAGCCGCCGAAGTTCGACCAGGAGGCGTTCGAGGCCACGGACGTCCCCTTCGAACGGTTGGAGTCGTGGTTCCGGGAGAACATCGAGGTCCGCGACGCCGACGGCGCCGAGCGGGTGCTGCGCACCGCCGTCGCCTCGAACTGTAGCCCGAAACAGCTCACCGAGATGCTGACCGCGGCGGCGACGGACCACCGCTATCTCGACACCGGCCACCGGTTCGACCATCTGAACAAGGCCACGGAGGCGCTGGACCACATGGGCTGGGACCACCCCGAGACGGCGGACGTGCTCGCGTCGCTGGTGCGCGGGTTGGCTACCGCCCAGCGCAGCGAGGAACTCTCCTCGTGGCGCCAGCCCTACGACCTCGCGGCTCGGAGCGCCGAATCCTTCGACCGGCTGGAGGAGATGGTCGCCGCGGGAGAAGGCCGGAAGTGGACTGAACCCGACGACTTCACCGACCGACTCCATAGTGAGGAGCCCGAGGAGGTGTACGAAACGCTCGACGAGGCGGTTCGGAACGGGGCGACCGTGGAGCAACTCGCCAGCGCCGTCGCCTTCGCGGCGGGAAAGCGGGTTGCGCAGTTCTCGACGGCCAACGAGTTCAACGACTGGAACACGGTCCACCACACGTTCACGTTCGCGAACGCGGTCCACCGCGCGGCCCAGCGCGCGCCCTCGACGGAACTCTACCGCGGCGTCTACGACGCGGCGACGAACGTCTACCTCGACCGGTTCCTCAACACGCCACCAGCGCCCGTCCCCGATACCGACGCGGACGCAGACCCCGACGAGGAGATTCGGGGCCTGCTCCATTGCTTCGAGATGGAGGGCGAGGTGAACGCGGCCGGCCGGCACGCCGCCAACTTCCTCGACGCCGGCGGCGATCCGGAGCGCCTGAAGGCGGAACTCGGCGGCGCGCTGCTGCAAGAGGACACCGGGTTCCACACGTTCCAGGCGCTGGAAGCCGGCCTCCGGCAGTTCGACCTGCGCGAGGACCCGGCGGAGCGCCGGGTGCTCGCGACGGCGGTGGCGCGCTATCTCTCCGCGCACTACCCGACCCGGCGGGAGCGCGAGCAGACGTTCTCCATCGCCTCACGGCTCCACCGCGGCGAGCGGATTCACGAGGGTGGCGGCGAAAAGGCGGCCGCGGACGACGACTAAGGGTGATTGGCAACCGCTCGGGGGCACCGGACCGAGCGGTGTTTCAGCGGGACCAACCGCTCGGCTGCACCGACTGAGCGGTGTTTCAGCGGGACCAACCGCTCAGGTGCACCGACTGCGTGTAGCGGTCGACTGTCACCGACGCACTATTGACCGGCCGACGGGACTCGCAGGAGGATTTTTGTCGCCGCAACCGAATATCCTGTCATGACGGACACGACCGACGAGGCGTCCGCCTCGCTCTCCCGACTCGGACGTATCGCGCTCGGCCTCGGCCTCGCGTTCCAGGCCTCGGAGGACTTCCGCGACATGGAGGGCACCGTGGAGTACGCGGAATCCGCGGGCGTCCCGATGCCCGAAATCGCGGCCCCGTTCGCATCGGGGATGATGCTCGTCGCGGGGTTGGGTATCGCGCTCTGGCGCTTTCCCAGAGTGGCGACGGGCGCGGCGGCGACGTTTCTCTCAGCCGTCACCGTGACGATGCACGACTTCTGGAACGCCGACGAGGACGACAAGAGCGGCGAGCGACTGGCCTTCTTCGGCAATCTGGCGATGCTCGGTGGGGTGCTGATGGCGTTGCGTGAGGCGTACAAGTAGTCGGCGGGAGGTGTGTTCCCGAGTCCTGCGGTTTCCCGCCCGAGACGGCCGCTGAGCCCCACACAACCTTTTTCACCGCGCTGCGCCTCTCATACGTATGACCTACGACGCAGTCGTCTTCGACAACGACGGCGTCCTCGTGGATACGACGGATTACGACGTTCTCCACGAGGCGGCTTGGCGTGCGTTCGAGGAGGCCGGGGTGTCGAACCCCGACCCGGAGCACGTAGAGGAGATCGTCGTCGGCGTCACCCCCGAATCGCTCTCGGCAGTCTGTGACACCTACGACCTCTCGGTGGAGGAGTTCTGGCGCATCCGTGACCGGATGTCCCACGAGGCACAGCGCGAGTTCGTCCAGTCGGGCGGGAAGCCGCTGTTCGACGACGTGCCGACGCTCTCGAACCTCGACCTCCCGATGGGGGTCGTGAGTTCGAACCAGCAGGAGACGGTTGATTTCCTGCTCGACCATTTCGGCGTCTCGGGGCTGTTCGACACCGCCTACGGCCGACAGCCGACCATCGCCGACCTCCGGCGGAAGAAACCCGACCCACATTTCCTGGACCGCGCGCTCGCGGACCTGGACGCCGATGACGCGCTCTACGTGGGCGACCGCGAGAGTGACATCACCGCAGCGGTCAACGCCGGTATCGACTCGGCGTTCATCCGGCGGCCCCACCGCCGCTATCACGAGCTTTCGGTGCGACCGACTCACGAGGTGGACGACCTGCACGACGTGCGCGCGCTCTGTCGGTAGTCCCATTGGGTCAAACGGGTGAATTCGGAGTTGAGCCGGCGACTATCGCTTCTGCGACGACTACCGAATCTGCGATGACTACCGCTTCTGCGACCACGACCGCGGAGTTCCCATGACCAATAGTTCCGCACCGCCTGCCGCTCAGCGGCCACAAGCCTCCCCAACCGGTTCGCTCGGGCTAAACCCTCGCTCACCCCTCGCGCCTGCTCGCGCATGGAGACGCTCGCGCTTCGCGCCATCGCCGCGGATGTAAGTGGAAGCGCGCAGGGAGGCCACGGGAAGCGAGCGGTGAGCAGAGCGCCCCGCGAGCAGCGGGGGTCCACTATTGTGCCGGGCCTCGTGCCCGGCACCCAGCGGTCCTCAGACTCCTGGGAACTCCGTAGTGTCGGTGGCCGTCGCTGTTGCTGTCTCTAAACCATACCTCAACTGCAACTACCCCCCATTCAGCGGAACCGTTAGGCACACGCGGCCCCAACGGCCGGTATGAGCGAACGCGTGGCCGAGAAACCCGAGGCGGAGTGGCGCGAGGAACTGACCGACGAGGAGTACGAAATCCTGCGCGAGCGCGGCACCGAGGCCCGCTTCAGCGGCGAGCACGTCGACCGCGACGACGACGGTATCTATCGCTGCAAGGGCTGTGGCGAGGTGCTGTTCGAATCCGAGACCAAGTACGACTCCGGCTGTGGCTGGCCGAGTTTCTACGCCGCCGAGAACGACGCCGTCGAAACCCGGGAGGACGACCGCCACGGGATGTCCCGCATCGAGGTCGTCTGTGCCAACTGTGAGGGGCATCTGGGCCATGTGTTCGATGACGGCCCGGAACCGACCGGGAAGCGGTTCTGTATCAACTCGGTGGCGCTGGAGTTCGACGAAGAGTAGAGAGCCGTCGGTCCTTCTTCCCCGACGCGAGTGCTTTTGGGTCGCCCGCCGGAACCGCCGGGCATGCCCCCGACGCTGCTGGTCACCCACACGGTCCCGCCCGAAACCACCGAGGAGCTACTCGCCGCGCTCGCCGACGAGCTACCGGATGCGGAGGTTCTGACGGCGGCAACGCCCGAGGAGACTGACGACCTGCTCGACCGGGCGGACGCACTCGTCACCGGCCGCCTCGATGCCGACCTGCTTGCCCGCGCGGATATCGAGTGGGTGCAGGCGCTCTCGGCCGGCGTCGATAGCTACCCCAAGGAGGAAATGCGGGAAGCCGGCGTGGTGTTGACGAACGCCTCGGGCGTCCACGCAGAACCCATCGGCGAGCAGGTGCTCGGCGCGATGCTCAGCTTCGAGCGGCGGTTCCTGGAATCCCAACGCAACAAGGACCGCAATAGCTGGGAGCGGGTCGAAGGCAGCGAACTCAAAGGGAAGACCCTCGGCGTCGTCGGCGTCGGCGCCATCGGCAGCCGCGTCGCCGAGTTAGGGTCGGCGTTCGGGATGGACGTGCTCGGAACCAAGCGGGACCCGACAACGATGCCGGACGCCGTCGACGAGGGGTTCGGGCCGGAGGGCGTCACCGAACTCTGTCGGCGCTCTGATCACCTCGTTCTGGCCTGCCCGCTGACCGAGGAGACCGAGGGGCTCATCGGGAGCGCGGAGTTCCGGCTGCTCGGGAGCGACGCCGTGCTGGTCAACATCGCCCGCGGCGCCGTCGTCGACGAGGCCGCGCTGGTTCGCGCGCTCCAGTCGAAACGCATCCGCGGCGCCGCGCTGGACGTGTTCGAGACAGAACCGCTCCCCGCGGACTCGCCGCTCTGGAACCTCTCGAACGTCCTGCTCACGCCCCACATGGCCGGGTCGACGCCGAAGAAGGCCGAGCGATGGGCCGACATCATCGGCGAGAACTACCGCCGGTTCGGAACCGACGAGGCGTACGTCAACCGGATTCTCTAACCGAGTCACGCGAGGAGTTCTCACCGGCCGAACGTTTAGGCGCGCTCGACCCCAACAGCCGGGCATGAGCACCGCAAGCCGTGTCGTCCTCTCCCATCCCGAGGAGCTGAGCGGGTGGGGCCGCGACCAGCTAACCGCCGACCGCTACGTGAACTACCTCCGGAAGACGATGGGGGAGGTCGCCGTCGGGGACGAGTTCGAAGAGTTCGTCGACGTCGGCTGCTGTGGCGACGCGATGGATATCCCCCTCCGGGTCGAGGAGACGGACGGCGAGGAAGTCGGCCCGGACACCGAAATCGCGTTCACGACCCGCGAGGCGTCGATGGAGGGCGGCTGGTTAGTGCAGAGTGAGGCGGCCGGCACGGGTCAGCCGGACGCGTAGAGTGAGGCGGCCGGCACGGACTGAGCCCCTGACTACGGCAGATACCGGACGCT
>JBDGQC010000178.1:15864-21721 GCA_042219375.1 Halolamina sp.
AGAGTGAGGCGGCCGGCACGGACTGAGCCCCTGACTACGGCAGATACCGGACGCTCACGATACCGGGCTGGGAGCGGATTTCGACCCGGTTCACCCCGAGTCGGGCCGCTCGCGAGAGCGTCGTCTCGCGGTCGTCCAATACGTCCTGAACAGCGGCCTCGGTCTCCGCTTCGGGCACGCTGATGACGTGGAGTTCGCCGGTGCCCGCGCGCTCCTCGCGGGTGAGTTCGCCGACGGACTGGTCGGCGGCGATGTCCTGCTCGTGGGCCGTCGGCGGCTCCTCGCTCTCGTGGAGACGCAGCGACCGCCGCTCGACCACGTCGACGAGTTCGGCGGTCACCTCCAGCGGCGGTTCGGGGGCGACGGTGCCCTCGATGGCGTCGTCCTCCTCGACGCCGGGGTTCGAGGAGAGCGTGTGCACCTGCCCGCTGTCCACGTCTTTCAGCACCGCGCTCTCCTCGTCGGCGTGGGTGACGAGGAAGGTTCCCTCCGTGGCGCTCTCGATATCGGTCATGCCCGTACTGGGTGCCGGAGCGGTTTCGGAATTTCGCTCTCCGTCACCGCCGAGTTCCGCTGGACGGTTGGCCGTCACCGTCTCAGCCGACGTACCGCTGGACGGTTGGCCGTCACCGTCTCAGCCGACGTACCGCTGGACGGTTGGCCGTCACCGTCTCAGCCGACGTACCGCTGGACGGCGGCGATGAACCCGACCGGAACGAGGGCGAGAAGCGGCGCCGCGGCCGGCGGAACCGCGTAGAGCACGGCCACAACCGGCGCGAACGTGCCACTCGGTGGCGGCCGTGTCATCGTCTCGCCGTCGAGAACGAACGTCTCGGGCATCGACGCCACGGCCGCGAGATAGAGCGAGAGCAGGAACGCGTACCCACCGACCGCGAGCAGAGGCTCGTAGTACGAGGAGTCGACGCGCCCTTTCCGGCGCGCGCGGGCGACCAGTAGCACGGGCGCCACCGCCGGCAACACCGAGAGCAGGCCGACCAGCGCGACGAACGAGCGCGAGAGGGTGAGGCTGCCGCCCTGCATGCCGGCGGTGCGGCCGAAGACCACCACCACCGCGAGCACGAACACCAGCGCGAGGAACGCGGCCGCGAGCCCACCGACGACGACGTAACTCCGGAACAGCCACGAGTCGCTCTCCCCGAACGCGTAGGGGAAGGCGCCGAACACGCCGCGGTAGCCGTCTGCCATCGCCCGGGGTTTGCGGCGCGGAGGGTTAAACGCCGCGAGGCCGGTCGACGACGGCTAACCGCCCGACTCGCCCACGCTCCCGCGCTCGACCATCAGGCCCGCCGCTCGGCCCGCCCAGTCGGTGAAGAGATACCCCCAGGCGCTCACCGCGACGAACAGCAGGTAGCAGGCGACGATACCGGCGTAGGCGCCGAGGACCCCGTAGCCCAGTTCGACGCCGACCAGCCACGTCACGCCGACCATCCCGCCGAGCATGCCGGCGATACGGGAAGCCAACCCGACGCGCGTCTCGCTCGCGCCCTGCAGCGCCGCCGTGAGGACGTTGTTCGCCACGCCGAGCACCGCGACGGCGCCGAGCAGGCGGGCGAACGAGACGGTCCAGCGGTTGGCGCCCTCGCCGGAGACGAGCAGCGCGGCCAGCGGCTCCGTCGCGACCGCGAGCAGCAGGCCGATAACCGCGGCAACGACGACGCCGAGCGAGAGCGCCGCCCGAACGGTGAAACGGGCGTCGGCCACGTCGCCGTCGCCGATGGCCTGCCCGACGATGATTTTCGTGGCGACGGCGATAGCGGGGACGAGCGTTCCAATCGTCAACCGGTAGAGCCGCCACGCCACCTGATAGCCGGCGTAGATACCGGTGCCGAAGCCGATGACGATGCGGCTGAACGGGAACATCGCGGCGCTGGTGACGAACCCGCCGGCCGACTGCGGAAGCCCCACCTGCAGCACCTGCTTGGCCAGCGTCGGGTCCGTGGGTCGGACGTAGCTGTAGGGGCTCCGCTTGGCCAGCGCCAGCAAGTACAGCAGCGTGGCGATGACGGAGGCGCCGGCGGTGGCGATACCGAGGCCGAGCACGCCCAGTCGGGGGATGCCGAGCGGCGCGAATCCCAGGCCCAGCGCCAGGGAGGCAGCCACGTTGAGCACGTCGCCCGTCGCGCCGATGTAGAACGGCGTTTTGGTGTCGCCGATGGCGGCGAACGCCTGCGCGAACACGGCCTTCATCAGCGTCACCGGCGCGACCAGCAGCGTCACCGCGAGGTAGGCCGCGCCGTCGGCGACCGCCGAGTCGTCGAGTTCGCCGCCACCGACGAGGCTGATGGCCGGCTCGCCGTACAGTCCCGCGCCGATGGCGGCGACGGCGCCGACGAGCACGCAGAGTAGTGCGGCCTGTACCACCGTCTCGTCGCGATTGGCCTCGGCGCCGGCGCCGGTGTCCTGGCTGGTGAGTGCGACGGCGCCGCCGCCGATTCCGCCACCGATGCGCCCGGTCATCTGTCGGTAGAGGTCGGCGATGGTGACGACGGCGACGGCCGATGGCGAAATGGCCGCGGCGATGAGCACGTCCGTCGCGCCCATGACGCTCCGGGTGACAGAACTCGCGGCGACGGGCGCGCCCAGACGAGTAAGCCGCTCCCATCGCTCGCGGTAAGCCGAGAGACCGTCCGAGCGACTCATACGGGAACCCCCGCGGAGCCGGAGGTTAGTTCTTGTTGGTCAGCGAGAGAAATTCGCAGACGCGCTACACCTGCGGCTCCAGCGCCGCGAGCGCCGACCCGGTCTCGACTGCATCGGCCAACTCTACTGTCGCTTCCCCGAGTGTCTCCAGTCGGTTCCGAATCCCGTCGTCCACGGCGCCGTCCGCAAACGCGTCGTCGTCGGCGTAGACGCCGCTGCCGACGGTGTGCGCGCCGAAGAACGCGAACAGCGGTCGGAGCTGTTCGTCCACGGCGAGGTAGTGGCTCTGTGTCGCGCCAGTCCCGACGAGGCCGACCGCAGCGTTCTCGAACGGCGCAACGTCGCCCTGCCATTGCCCCCGTGGTACCATGTCGAGCAGGTTCTTCAGCGCGCCCGAGTAGCTCGCGCGGTAGACCGGCGTGCCGACCACGTAGGCGTCGGCGGCGACGATTTTCTCCAGCGCCGCGGCGGTGTCGCCCTCGTATGCGTCGAGGGTCCGGCCGTCGGCGGTATCGAGGTCGTAGTCGCCGAGGTGGAGGAGGTCGGTTTCGACGCCGAACCTCGAATGCGCGCCCGAAAGCGCGGCCTCGACGGCCGTGCGGGTGCGTGAGTCGGTGGATTGGCTCCCCGAGATTCCCAGCAGCGTGATGGCTGTATCGCTCATCTACTCGCCTGCCACTTCGGCGCCCCCGACAGTTTTCGTGTCCTCGTCGGTTTCGACCTCGCCCTCGATAGGGTCGGCGTCGCGGACTGCGGGAATGATTTCCTCGCCGAACTGTTCCAGTTCCTCGTCGTAGTGGAGGAAGCCGGTCAGCACGATGTCGATGCCGATGGCGTCGAGTTTGCGGATGCGCTCGACGATCTGTTCCCGGGTTCCGATGAGGCCGGTTTTGAAGCCGTCGTTGTACTGCACCAGGTCGTCGAGGTCCGAATCCGCCCACATCCCCTCGCCCTCGGGGGAGTCCTGGCCGGCGTTCTTGACCTGTTCTTTGAACGCCTCGACGGCGTCGTCGGTGGCGTGCTCGATGATGTGCTCCAGTTCCGCCTCGGCTTCCTGCTCGGTTTCCCGCTCGATGACGAACGCGTTGACCGCGAACTCCGGCGGGTCGGTGCCGAACGCCTCGGCGTAGCCGCGCACGTCGTCCATGATGGCTTCGAGTTCGTCGAGGCTGCCGCCGTTCATGAACAGCACGTCGGAATGCCTGGCGGCCATCTTCCGGGCTGCCTGTGAGTTGCCCCCCTGGAAGACCTTGGGGTAGGGCTCCTGTACGGGCAGGGGCTTGCTCGGAACGCCGTCGAAGCCGTTCACGTCGTGGCCGTACTGGTAGAACCGGCCGTCGAAGGTGAACGCGCCCTCGGTCCAGAGGCCTTTCAGCACCTGGATGAACTCCTCGCTGCGGGCGTAGCGCTCGTCGTGGTCGAGCCACCGCTTGCCGAAGCCGGTGTACTCGTCTTTGAACCAGCCGGAGACGATGTTGAGCGAGAACCGCCCGTTGCTGATGCGGTCGGCGGTGGCGACGAAGTTCGCGACCGGTCCCGGCTCCCAGAGCCCGGGGTGGACGGCGCCGATGAGGTGGAGTTCCTCGGTTTCGGCGGCCAGCGCGTTGGCGACCGAAAGCGCCTCCAACTGCTTGTTCGCGCCGTAACTCCCGAAGAAGCGGGCCTGCGCGAGCGCGTAGTCGAAGCCGACCGCCTCGGCGGTCTGTGCCAGGTCGCGGTTGTACTCGTAGGTCCAGTCGGTGTCCATCGGCCAGTCCGTCGTCACCAGGCCGCCGCTGACGTTGGGGACCCAGTAGGCGAACTCGGTGTCCATACAGGCTGTACGGTCCGCTACCGCAAGTATCGCCGGATGTTGGCGAACCCGGCACCTTTCCGTGACGCGCCCTGGACGGGGCTCGCAGCGACCGCAGAAGATTACTCATGGAAATCAGGAGGCAGAGTGAATATAACCGTGGATACTCAGCGGGTCACTCGCGGCACCCCCCTGATTCCGCGATATCGGCCGTTCTCGATACAGGCAACAATAACCGCCACCTCCACCGAGTGCCCGACTCGGACCGGCTATGGCCGGCTGAGAGTGGCCGATGGATGGTGGTCGCGACGTGTCCGCTGTCGAGTGTCACCGACCGCGAGCGGGCGGGGTCGTCGGCGACGGTGCCGGTTCTACCGGTCCAGCCGATTCACTATCGCGCTATCCGGTTTATCGTCGCCTCTCAGAAGCTACTTCCCCCTCCCGACCCGCCGTTCGCTATGCGCATCGACATCGCCAACGCGCTCGGGGGCGACCCCGCCCTCGACCGCGCGGCGCTCGACACGTTGGACGAGCGGGTGGCTGCAGCCCATGACCGCATCACGGCGGGGATGGCCGAAGGGGAGTTCGGCTACGCCGCGCTCAACCTGCCTGAACGAACCGACCCCGACGCCGTTCGGGCCGCCGTCGCGCCCTTCGAGGGGAGCGATACGGTGCTCACGGTCGGCATCGGTGGCAGCGCCCTCGGTGCCGCCACCGTCGCGAACGCACTCGACAGCGACACCGAGGCGTACTTCCTCGATAACGTGGACCCCGAGCACACGAACCGGCTGCTCGACTCGCTGGACCTCTCGGAAACGGCCGTCAACGTCGTCTCGAAATCCGGCACCACCGCGGAGACGCTCGCGAATTTCCTCGTCGTTCGCGAGGCGATGGCGCGCGAGGGCGTCGACTGGACCGAGCGCACGTTCGTCACTACCGGCCCGGAGGGGAACCTCCGGAATCTCGCGGAGAAACACGACCTCCCGGCGCTCTCGGTCCCGGCGGGGACGCCGGGCCGGTTTGCGGTACTTTCGACGGTCGGGCTGGCGTGTGCGGCGATTCAGGGCCACGACATCGACGCCGTCCTGGCGGGCGCCGCCGCCGAGCGCGACCGACTGGCTGGCTCGCTCTACGAGTCGCCAGCCTACGCCTACGGCGCCGTGAGCTACGCGCTGGCCGAGCGCGGCGCCCGGACGAACGCGTTCATGCCCTACGCCGAATCCCTGGAAACGTTCGCGGAGTGGTTCGCCCAACTCTGGGCCGAGAGCCTGGGAAAGGACGGGCAGGGCCAGACACCCGCCCGCGCGCTCGGCGCGACCGACCAGCACTCCCAGCTGCAACTCTACCGTGCCGGCCCGCGGGACAAACTGGTCACGCTCGTGCGCCCGACCGAGCGCGCGGACC
>JBDGQC010000190.1:0-21719 GCA_042219375.1 Halolamina sp.
GGGCCGTAGACGATGCACTCCTCGATACCGGCGTCGTTGACCACGAACCGCTGGTCGTCCGACCCGGGCGAGACGACGAACGCCGACTCGCCGAACCGCCGGGTTATCTCCTCGGTGTACACCTGACTCGTCCGGCAGTCCTCGGGAACGATGGCGGGTTCGGCGAACATGATTTCCTCGTAGGCGAGCGACGCCGCTGGATGGGCCTGCTCCGTCGCGGCCATCAGGTCCCGAATCTCCGCGCGTGCGCCCTCGACGGATTCCTCGGGCACGAGCACGCGGTAGAACGTCGCCGTCGCGCGGTCGGGAACCACGTTCTCGGAGTAGCCCGCGTCGAGCATCGTCGTGGAGATGTCCGCCCGGCGGGAGGATTCGGGGGTGACCGGCTCGTCGGTCGTCCGCTCGTGAAGTTCCTCGCGGTACTGTTCGACGCGACCCAGGAAGTCCGTGAGCGCCGAGGCGGCGTTGACGCCGTCCTGGGCCATGCAGCCGTGGGCTTTCGCGCCGCTTGCGGTCACCCGGAACTTCAGCACGCCGCGGTGACCCAGACAGACCCGTGAACCATCGAAACACTCCGTGTAGACACAGTAGTCCGTGTTGGCCCGGGAGAGATGGCCCTCCGAGACGAGGTAGCCGAGGCCGGTGAACCCGCCCGTCTCCTCGTCGACGGTCATGCTCTGGGAGAGCGAGCCAGCGACGGCGCCGCCGTCGAACTCGACACCCGCGGCCTCCAACGCGTCGCCCGCGAACAGGCTGGCAGTCACGCCCGACTTCATGTCGCTGGCCCCGCGGCCGAACAGTCGTTTCTCGCCGTCCTCCGCCGCGACCACGGCGTCGAAGGGGTTCTTGGTCCAGTCCTCTCCCGCCGGCACCACGTCGAAATGGCCGGTGAAATGGACGTGCGGACCCTCGGCGCGCTCGGCGGCGTCCAGGTCCGCCGCATCGACGCCGTCGAGGCTCCCCTTCCGGCCGACGACGTTCACGCGCTCGTGGTCGGTCCGGTCGGGGTAGTGCTCGGCCACCACATCCTCGGGTACCTCGACGAACTCCACGTCGTAGCCCCGGTCGGTGAGGGCCGAACCGAGGAACTCCGCGCCCTCGCGGTAGTTCCGGCCGGGCGGGTTCTCCGTCTCGATGGCGATGAACTCCCGGAGGAATTCGACCAGTTCGTCGCGCCGGGTTTCGACCGCCGCATCGATTTCTGTGCGAGTGACCATCAGAGGTCACGCCCCCCGTCGACTTCCAGCGCGGTGCCCGTAATCATCGACGCCTCGTCGCTGGCGAGGAACGCGGCGGCGCTGGCGATGTCGTCCGGTTCGGCCAGCCGCCCCAGCGGGATGGTGTCGGCCATCCCCTCGACCGAGAGGTCGCCCGCGGCGAACTCCGGGAGCATCGACGTGTCCGTCGCGACCGGGCAGATGGCGTTGACCCGGATGCCGTCCGCGGCGAGTTCGTGGGCCAACTGCTTCGTGAGCGTAATCATCCCGCCCTTGGAGGCGGCGTACGCCGAGAGCCCCGTCCGTGGGCGGATGCCCGCGGTGGAGGCGGTGTTGAGGATGACCCCCTCGCCCTGTTCCTTCATGTGCGGGACGGCGTACTTGGCACCCAGGAACGCGCTCTTGAGGTTCACGTCCTGCACCTGGTCCCACGTCGCCTCCTCGACGTTCTCGACGGGCGTGGACTGCTGGGGGATGCCGGCGTTGTTGTGGAGCACGTCGATGGCGCCGTAGGTCTCGACGGTTTTCTCGACGAACGCCGCCACGTCATCTGGGTCGGACACGTCGGCGACGGCGGACGTTGCTTCGCCGCCGTCCGCTTCGATACGGCTAACCGTCTCCTCGGCGGCCTCGCCGTCGATGTCCACGACGACGACTGACGCCCCGCGCTCGGCGAACAGTTCGGCGGTCGCACGGCCCATCCCGCTACCGGCACCGGTGACGGCGACGGCTTCGTCTGTGAAGGTCATGCAAAGAGGTTCGAAGGTGGCGCTATCAAGGTTGTGGACGCGGGGGATGGGTTCTCTGAGCGTCTATGACCGAATGTTCATAGGAGTGGCCTGTCTTATCGGAACCAATGAGCGGCTGGAAGCGCATCGTATCCGTCGTCGGAGCAGCACGGGTCATCACGGCACTCGGTGCGCTGGCGGTCGTGCTGGCATCCGGCCGCGTCTTCCTCTCGCTGGGGAACGACACCCTGGTCGACGTTCTGGGACTGCACAGTCTGATAATCCTCCCGGGGCTGGTCATGTTGGTCGGCGGCTATCGGCTCCCGGAGACCGACCTCCATCCCGACTCCTACACCGTCGTCCTGGAACGGACGCTCACCGGCGCCGCCGCGATGCTCGGCCTCGCGGTCGTGCTGGCGGTCACGACCGGCCTCAATCGCCCGGTGTTCACCCCGCTCGTCACGTTCGCACTCGGCGGCGCCGCCGGGTTCTTCGTCGGGTTCAACGAGGCCCGGGCGGTCACCCGAGCGGAAGAAGCAGAACAGCGCAGCCGGGAGCTCGAACGGACGAAAGCCGAACTCGAGAAGACGGTCGAGCAACTCCGAACGTCGAACGAACGGCTCGAACAGTTCGCCTACGCGGCGTCGCACGACTTACAGGAACCGCTGCGGATGGTTTCGAGCTACCTGCAACTGCTGGAGAACCGCTACGAAGACAGCCTGGACGCGGAGGCCCGGGAGTACATCGACTTCGCGGTCGACGGCGCCGACCGGATGCGGGCGATGGTCGAGAGCCTGCTGGAGTACTCACGCGTCAGCCGCGGCGAGCCCCTCGAACCGACCGACGCCGACGCGATTCTGGAAGACGCTCTCGTGGACCTTCAGGTCCGCATCGAAGAGACCGACGCGACGGTCACCGCCGACGACCTCCCCACGGTTCAGGGGGACGGCGACCAGCTCGCGCTGGTCTTCCGGAACCTCATCGCGAACGCAATCGAGTACAGCGGGGACGAGCCGCCACGGGTCCACATCAGCGCCGAGCGCGACGACGACATGTGGCGGTTCTCGGTCGCCGACGAAGGCATCGGCATCGCCCCCGAGTACCACGACCGCATCTTCAACGTCTTCGAGCAGGTCCACGCCGGCGAGGGGGCGGCGGCCGGCGCGGGCGGCGTCGGTCTGGCGGTGTGCGAGCGCATCGTTGAGCGCCACGGCGGCGACATCTGGGTCGAATCTCAGCCCGGCGAGGGCGCGACCTTCCACTTCACGACCCCGGTACCGGAAACCCCCGTCGACGACCAGCCAGCCCCTACCGCTGACTCCTAACCCCGCGGCGAGCAGGGCGATCGATTGAGCCGGGTTGCTTCCGGTCAGGCACCCGGTAGCGTCCCGCCCTCGCCCAGATCGACAGCCACGTTCTTCGTCTGGAGGTAGCTCTCCAGGGCCTCCAGGCCCTTCTCCCGGCCGATGCCGGACTGTTTGTAGCCGCCGAAGGGGGTCTGGTTGGTGTCGCCGAACCAGCCGTTGATGTAGACGTTGCCCGCCTCCAGCCGCCGGGCGAGCGTGTGCGCTCGGGACACGTCGTTCGTGAACACGCCCGCGGTGAGGCCGTACGCCGTGCTGTTGGCGATGTCGACGGCCTCCTCGGTGTCAGAGAACGTCAGCACCGTCAGCACCGGGCCGAAAATCTCCTCCTGCGCGATGCGCATCTCCGGGTCTACGTCGGCGAACACCGTCGGTTCGACGTAGAAGCCGCCCTGCTGGTCGCCGCCCGGTTCCGCATCGGGCGTGCCGCCGCCGGTCACGAGGCGTGCGCCCTCCTCGTTCCCGACGTCGATGTACTCCACGACGCGCTCGAACTGCTCACGCGAGCAGAGCGGGCCCATGTCGGCGTTCGGCCCGAGTTCGTAGCTTTCGGCCGCGGCGACGACGGCGTCGAGGAACTCGTCGGCCACGGATTCGTGGACCACGGCGCGGTCGGAAGCCGAACAGACCTGCCCCGCGTTGGTGAAGATGCCCGTCGCGATTTCGGCGGCGGCGTCCTCGACGTCCGCGTCCGGGTAGACGAGTGCGGGGTTCTTCCCCCCGAGTTCGAGCGTCACGGGCCGGACGTGGTTCGCGGACTCGCGCATGATGGCCTGGCCCGTGGGAACAGAGCCGGTGAAGGTCACCTGGTCCACGCCGTCGTGCCCGACGAGTGTCTCGCCCGTATCACCCGCGCCGGGGACGACGTTAACCACGCCATCGGGAACGCCCGCTTCGGCGCAGAGTTCGGCGAGGCGGAGCGAGGACAGCGGCGTCTGCGGCGCCGGCTTGACGACGACGGTGTTGCCCGCGACGAGCGCGGGCGCGACGCCGCGGGCGAAGAGGTTCCCGGGGAAGTTCCACGGCGTCACCTGCGCGCTCACGCCGTAGGGTTCCCGGAGGGTGTAGTCCACGCCGCCGGTCCCGACGGGGACCGAGCGCCCCTCCAGTTTGTCGGCGGCCCCCGCGTAGTACTCGAAGTAGCGCGCCGCCCCGCCCATGTCGCTGTGGGCCTGTGCGCGGGGTTTCCCCTGGTCGCGGCTCTCCAAATCCGCGAGGTCGTCGCGGTGCTCGCGGACCAGTTGGCCGATGCGGTAGACAATTCGCCCGCGCTCGTCGGGGTCGGTATCGCGCCAGTCGGGGAACGCCTCGCGCGCGGCGGCGACGGCGTCGTCGACGACCCCCGCGTCGGCCGTTTCGACCGTCGCGATAGCCTCGCCGGTTGCCGGGTTCCGCGTCGTCAGCGTCTCCCCGCCGGCGACGCGTTCGCCGCCGACGTACGGGCCGTGGCGCTCGGTCTGTTTGGACATGGCTTGAACACCGGGCCAGGGAGAGTTAACCCTTGGCCGGAACGCAGGGGGACGGACGAAAAACCATCCCCGAACAGTCCCGCATACTTACACGAAACCGCCGGAAGACGGACGTTTCGGGCAAAGTTTATGGAGTGGAGTTCCCTTTGCGGTAGCATGTCACAAGAGACGGAGCGCACCAAGAGTCGGCGAGGGTTCCTGGCGTTCGCCGGAAGCGCCGGAGCGGCCGCACTCGCCGGGTGTGCCGGCGGCGGTGACGAGGAGACGCCGACCGACGACAGCACGGACACGCCGGTTCCGACGGCGTCCCCGACCGAGGAGGAGACGCCGACGGGTGGCCCGCAGACGGGCGGGACTCTCAGCGTGGGCTACGAGGCGGAACTGACCGGCCTCGACCCGCACAAGACCTCCAGCGTCGTCTCGTGGGTGGTGAACTACAACATCTGCGAGACGCTCATCACCTTCAGGGAGGGCGCGCCCGCGGGTCGGCTGGCCGCGGACTGGAGCATCGGCGACGGCGGCACCACCTACACGTTCACGCTGAAGGAGGGCGTGATGTTCCACCCGCCCACCAGCCGGGAGATGGTCGCCGAGGACGTGGTCTACTCCTTCGAGCGGATGAACCAGGAGGGGGCGATGGGCGGCGACCTCGCCTCCGTCGAATCCGTCGAGGCGACCGGCGAGTACGAGGTGACGTTCACGCTGGCCCAGACGTTCGCTCCCTTCTTCAACTTCCTCGGCCGGGTGCCGTGGGTGGTCATCCCCGAGGAGGCCGTCGAGGCCCAGGGCGGCGAACTCGGCGACTTCCAGGAGCCGGTCGGCACCGGCCCGTTCCAGTTCGGCGAGTACGAACAGGGGAACTTCCTGCGGATGGACGCCTTCGATGATTACCGCGTCGAGGACGTCCCGCTGGTGGACAGCGTCAGGGTGCAGCCGATTCCCGACGCCGACTCCCGGGTCGCCGCGCTCCGGGGCGGCGACATCGACATGGCGCGTGCGGTGCTCGGCAAGGACGCCGGCACGATTCGTGACGACGACGAGACGAAACTGCTCCGCCAGAAAGCGACAGGGTGGGCACAGGTTCACATCAACTGCAGCCAGCCGCCCTGGGACGACCCCGCGGTCCGCCGGGCCGTCGCGCACGTTATCGACCGCGGTTCCATCGTGGACGCTGGGGTTTCGGGCTACGGTACCGCCGCGTGGCAGCCCTACCCCAAAGAGAGCGTCTGGAACTACGACCTCGGCGACAGTAAACGGACCCGGGATATCGAGAAGGCCCAGCAGATTCTCGACGACGCCGGGAACCCGCTGGAGGGGGAGACGCTCAAAATCAAGACCAACACCCGCTACAGCATCATGGAGAGCACGGCGAACCTGCTGGCCGCCCAGCTCGCGGAGGCGGGCATCGACGCCGAAGTCGAGGTGCTGGAGTGGGGAACCCAGCTCTCGGACTTCCTCAAGGCCAACTTCGGCGCGATGGCGTTCTCGGTGCCGTTCAAAATCGACCCCGACCGCCACTACTACGGGTTCATCCACCCCTCGACCAACCAGTGGAACAAGTACGGCGAGGACCAGCCCGACGCCCAGCGGATGTACGACCTCGTGGCGCAGGGCCGCAGCGAAACCGACCAGGAGAAGCGGGTGGAGATATACACCGAGTTCCAGAAGCTGGTGAACAAGAACGTGCCGTGGATATCCGTCGCTCGAACCGACGACCTGGTCGGCCTGCGGGCGAACGTCAACGGCTATCAGTCGTGGCTGCTGCCCTACACCCGCTACTGGACGATGTGGAAAGGGGAGTGAGACGGCCCGCGTAGATGGTCTCACGCGTTCAGGAGTTCCTCATCAGACGGCTGCTCTGGGCGGTGCCGGTGCTCGCGGTGGTGTCGGTCATCGTCTTCAGCCTCGTGCGGATGGTCCCCGGCGACCCAGCGGTAGTGATGCTGGGCGCCGACGCCGACCCCGCGCGCCTGGAGGCGGTGCGGCGCGAACTCGGCCTGCACAAACCCCTCCCGGTGCAGTATATCGACTACATCACCGACGTGCTCCAGGGGGACCTCGGCCGTTCGTACATCAACGACCAGCGGGTCAGCGCCGCCGTCGCCTCGCGCATCCCGACGACGCTGTTTGTCACGCTCGCTGGCTTCACCGTCTCGTTGCTGGTAGCGATTCCCGCAGGCACTCTCAGCGCCATCAAGCGCGGGACGGCGTGGGACTCGGTCGGCCTCACCTTCGGCCTGCTGGGGGTTTCCATCCCGAACTTCTGGCTGGGCATCGTGCTCCTGTTGCTGTTCGGGGTGAACCTCGACTGGCTCCCCGTCGCGGGCTACGTCTCGCCGCTGGAGCGGCCGGTCGACGGGATTCGCTATCTCATCCTGCCGGGCATCACGCTCGGGACGGCGATGGCCGCCATCGTCACCCGGATGCTGCGCTCGGAACTCCTGGAGGAACTCCACGAGGACTACCTCGACGCCGTGCGGATGAAAGGGGTGAGCGAGCCGAGAGTGCTCCTCCACGCGATGAAAAACGCCTTCATCCCCGTCATCACCGTCATCGGGATGCAGTTCGGCTACCTGCTCGGGGGCTCTATCGTCATCGAGGTGGTGTTCTCCATCCCGGGGATGGGACGGCTGCTCATCGGCGCGATATCGAGCCGCGACTACATCACCCTCCAGGGGGTGGTGCTCGTCTACACGACCTTCTTCGTGGTGGTGAACCTGCTCGTGGACACGACGTACTTCTACCTGAACCCGAAACTGCGGGGTGAACAATGAGCGACCGGGACGACATCCCGGCCGACGGGGACGCTGCCGACCACGCCCCTGTCGACGAGCATGCTACCGACCACACTCCCGGCGACGAGCACGCCGCCGACCCCGAAACCGACGGCGGCTCCCCCGCCGTCGACGACGCGCCAGGAGAGGGCCAGCCGGGCGATGCCGCCGCACTCGGCGAAACCGAACGGAGCCAGCCGCCGGTTGTCCGCCGGTCGAAGGCGTTCATCGCGCGGTTCCGCCGTAATCGGCTCGCCGTCGCCGGACTGGCAATCATGACCGCGTTCGTGCTGGTGGCCGTGCTGGCGCCGATACTCGCGCCGTACGACCCGGCGGCGGTAGACGTGCCGAACAAGCTTCAGCCCCCGAGCGCCGAGCACCCGATGGGCACCGACCGCTACGGCCGGGACATGTTCTCGCGCGTGCTGCTCGGCGCACGCATCGCCGTGCAGGTTGCCGTCGCAACCCCCGTGGTGGCGATGAGCGTGGGCGTCCCCATCGGCCTGGTCGCGGGCTACGCTGGCGGCCGGACCGACGACGTGCTGATGCGGCTGATGGACGCGATTTTCGCGTTCCCGACCATCCTGCTGGGGCTGACGCTCGTGGCGGTGTTCGGCCAGTCGCTGACCAACATCGTCCTCGCGCTGGGTATCGTCTTCATCCCGCAGTTCGCCCGCATCACCCGCGGGAGCGCCGTCTCCGTCGCCCAGGAGGAGCACGTCCGGGTCGCCCGCTCGCTGGGTGCCTCGGACACCCGTATCCTCCTGCTCCACGTGCTGCCGTTCTGTATCTCCGCGATTCTGGTGCAGGCGACGATTACGGCGGCGCTGGCCATCATCCTCGAATCGTCACTCTCGTTCCTCGGCGTCGGGGTCCCCCCACCCAAGCCGTCCTGGGGCTCCATGCTGCGCGTGGGGAAGGGGTACATCAACAGCGGCGAGTGGTGGTACAGCGTCTTCCCCGGGCTGGCGATAGTCGCCTCCGTCCTGGGGTTCAACCTGCTCGGGGACGGCCTGCGTGACGTGCTCGACCCCCGTTCGGACCCGAACCGATGACTGACACGACACACACCGACGACTGCGCGCCGACGCGGACAGCCGGCGCCGACCGAACCGACGCGACGCGTAGCGACGACGAACCGCTGCTTGCCGTCGAGAACCTCACGACCCGGTTCTACACCGAGGCGGTGGTCTCGGCCGTCGACGGCGTGAGCTACCAACTCGACGCCGGCGAAACCCTGGGCATCGTCGGCGAGTCCGGATCGGGGAAATCCGTCTCCGTGCGCTCGCTGGTCGGCCTCATCGACGAGCCCGGCAGCATCGACGCCGGCGAGGTACGGTGGAAAGGGACGGACCTCGTGGGCGCGAGTAACCGCGAACTCCGGTCGGTCAGGGGGGCCGAAATCGCGATGGTGTTCCAGAACGCCGAGGCCGCGTTCGACCCGACCTACACCGTCGGCGAGCAGATTATCGAGGCGGTCACCGCCCACCGCGACCTCCCGCAGTCGGCGGCCCGCCAGGAGGCCATCGACCTGCTGGCGGAGGTGGGCATCGGCGACCCGGAGGGCCGCATCGACGACTACCCCCACGAGTACTCCGGCGGGATGGCCCAGCGGGCGATGATCGCGATGGCGCTCGCGGGCGAGCCGGAACTGCTCATCGCCGACGAGCCGACGACAGGCCTGGACGTGAGCATCCAGGCCGGCATCATCGACCTGTTCCGCGAACTCGTCGCGGAGCGGGAGATGTCGCTCATCCTCATCAGCCACGACCTGGGGGTGGTTTCCCAACTGTGTGAACGGATTCTCGTGATGTACGGCGGCCGCGTCGCCGAGCGCGGCACGCGCCGGCAGCTTCTCACGGACCCGAAACACCCCTACACGCGGGCGTTCCTGGACAGCATCCCCGACGTGGACGCGAAATCGACGCCCGAGGCCATTCCCGGCTCGCCGCCCAACCTCTCGGACCCGCCCTCCGGCTGTCGGTTCCACCCGCGCTGTGCCGTCGCCGACGCCGGGCTCTGTGACAAGGAGCGCCCGCCGACGGCGGTGTTCCCGGAGGGGCAGGAGGCCGACTGTTACGCCTACACCGAGACGTACGACGGCGAGGCGGCGTTCGACCTCACCGAGGTGCGTGAACACCGAGAGACGCCGAGCGAATCCGACAGCGTCGCGACGGAGGTGGAGCGATGAGCGACTCGACCGTCGGCGACCGTGAAGACGACGGATGGTCCGAGGCCGGCGAGTGGACCGGCAGCGGGGCGGAACCGATTCTCTCGGTCCGGGACCTGCAGAAACACTACCCGGTCCGCTCAGGGATTCTCGGCCGCCAACAGGGCGCGGTCCAGGCTGTCGACGGCGTGAGCTTCGACCTCCAGTCCGGGGAGACGCTGGCGGTGGTCGGCGAATCCGGCTGCGGGAAGTCGACGATGGCCGAGACGCTCATCGGGCTGAACGACCCAACCGCCGGGGAGATTCGGTTCCGCGGGAACGCCGTCGGCGGGAACGTGGACAAGGCGTTCCGCCGGAACGTGCAGATGGTGTTCCAGGACCCGTTCTCCACGCTGAACGAGCGGATGACCGTCGGCCGCATCGTCGCCGAACCGCTGGTTATCCACGGCGAGCGCGCGGACGACCGCGAGGGCTACGTCCGGGACCTGCTCGACACCGTCGGGCTCAACGGCGAGAACCACTACGAGGCGTTCCCGCACGAACTCTCGGGCGGGCAGCGCCAGCGGGTTGGGATTGCCCGCGCGCTCGCGCTCAACCCCTCGCTGGTCGTCGCCGACGAGCCGGTGTCCGCGCTGGACGTGAGCATCCAGGCCGGGGTGCTGCAACTACTTGAACGCCTGCAGGACGAGTTCGGGCTGACGTACCTCCTCATTACTCACGACATGAGCGTCGTGCGCCAGATTGCCGACCGCGTGGCGGTGATGTATCTCGGCGAGCTGGTGGAGGTGGGCCCGGTCGAGGAGCTGTTCGCGGACCCACAACACCCCTATACCGAGGCGCTGCTGTCGAGCGTGCCGCGGGTGACGGCGGACCCCCAACCGGACAACCGGATTCGGCTGCCGGGGTCGCCACCGGATCCGGTGAACCCGCCGGCAGGCTGTAGCTTCCACACGCGGTGTCACCTCCGGGAGCGGTTGGACGAGGCGGATGCGGAGAGGTGCGTCGCCGAGGAACCGGACCTACGGGACGTGGACGGGCGGGAACTGGCGTGTCACTTCCGGCCTGATTCGTAACTGGGATTTGGAATTGTTGTGGCGTGGTTTTCGGTGGGAGGGACGAGTGACCGAGCGCGTGCTTCCGACCGTACGGCGCCGCGACATCCAGCACCGCGAACCAAACCGATTACAGAGAATAGCCGGCATAGCCAGCGTTAACCCCTGACCCGCCACAGCACCAGACATGCCCGACGAAACCCCACAAATCGCCGTCATTCCGGGCGACGGCATCGGCACCGAGGTGGTCCCGGAAGCCCGCAAGGTCCTCGAAGCCGTCGGCGAGTTCGAGTTCGTCGAGGCCGCGGCCGGCGACGCCGTCGCCGAGCGAACCGGCACGCCCCTGCCCGACGAGACGCGCGAGGCCGTCGCCGCGGCCGACGCGACGCTGTTCGGCGCCGTCGGCGACAGCGCCGCCGACGTGATTCTCCCCCTCCGCGATGTCGTCGGCTCCTACGTCAACGTGCGGCCCGCGCGGGCGTTCCCCGGGGTCGATGCCGTCCGCCCCGACTGTGACCTCGTGGTGTTGCGGGAGAACACCGAGGGGGTCTACGCCGGCCACGAACAGCGGTTGAGCGACGACCTCTCCACCCTGACCCGCGTCGTCACCGAATCCGCGTCCCGCCGACTGGCGGCGTTCGCCTGCGAGTTCTGCGCGGAGCGGGGCCTCGACGGGTTCCACGTCGTCCACAAGGCGAACGTGATGCGCGAAACCGACGGGCGGTTCCTGAACGCTGTCCAGTCCGTCGCCGAGGAACGGGGGTTGGAAGCCGAACCCGTGCTGATGGACGCGATGGCGACCCACATGTCGCTGCATCCCCAGGACTACGACGTACTGGTGACGCCGAACCTCGCGGGCGACGTGCTGTCCGACCAGGCCGCCGGGCTCGTGGGGGGACTTGGCATGCTGCCCTCCGCGAACCTCGGCGCCGAGAACGCGGTGTTCGAACCGGTTCACGGTACCGCCCCCGATATCGCCGGCGAGGGCGTCGCCAACCCCGTCGCCACCGTGCTCTCGGCGGCGATGCTGCTGGAGTTCCTCGACCGAACCGAGGCTGCCGACGAGGTGCGCGAGGCGACCGAGGCCGTGCTCGAAGGCGGCCGCCGTACCCCGGACCTCGGCGGCACCGCGACGACTGAAGAGATGGGCGAGGCCATCCGAAACCGCCTCGGGTAGCGCTGTGGCGCGGGCCGGCCGTGAAGAATAATTACCTATGCGAATAAATCGGAGTAGCAATTATTAAGCCTCTGCATCCGAAAGGACAGGTATGACCGAGCGAGTCGCCACCACCGCGGGGCTGTTCCCGCTGCCGGACTGGGCGAAATCGGAGCTGTCGGAGCTGAAAGGCCACCAGAAACACGACCTCATCGACGGCGCCGAGGGGCCGGATGTCCGGGCTGCCTACGAGCGCACCCGGGAGGAACTCATCGAGGACCAGCGCGAGGCCGGCCTCGACCGCATCGTCGAGGGACAGGCCCGCTGGGACGACTTCCTGGCGCATCCGCTGGCGGTCCACGAGAACGTCGAAACCGGCGGCATCGTCCGCTACTACGACAACAACAACTTCTACCGCGACACGAAGGTCGTCGGCGACCTGACCGTCGACGGCGACGTGGCGGCTGAACTCGACGCCGCCCACGGCCTGCTGGAGGACGACGAGTCTCTCCAGGCGGTACTGCCGGGTCCCTACACCCTCGCCGCGCTGGCGACCGACGAGCACTACGGCGACGAGGCGGAGTTCCTCGCCGCCGTCGCGGAGTTCCTCGCCGAGGAGGTCCGGGCGCTACCGGCCCACGAGACGCTCTGGCTGAACGAGCCGTCGCTGGTGACCGATGCGCCCGAGGCGGGTTTCCACGAGCGCGCGAGCGAGGCAGTCGACACCGTCGCCGCCGCCACAGACGCGGAGGTGGTGGTCCAGTCCTACTGGGACGCCTACGACGAGAAGACCTACGCCCACCTGATGGACGCCGACGTGGACGCCCTGGGCTTTGACTTCGTTACCGGTGACCGCGACACCCACCTCTACAACATCAACGAGTACGGCACCACGGAGTCGGTGGCGCTGGGGCTGGTGGACGGTCAGAACACCGAAGTCGAGCCGGCCGAAACCGTTCGCGAGCGCATCGACTGGGTGGAGGACCAGGTGCCCGGACAGGAGTTCGAGACGATTTTCGCCACGCCCAACACCGAACTGGCATATCTGCCGGTATCGAAGTATCGCGAGAAGCTCGCGGTGCTGGGTGAGGCTGTCGACGAGACTGCCGCGGAGACGGAGGTGAGCGCCTGATGGCCCGGGATGCTCAGAACCGCGCGCAGTTCCGCCCCGACGACCACCCGAACGACGCGTTCCTGCTGACCAGCATCGTCGGCTCCTACCCCAAGCCCAAGTGGCTCAACCGCGCCGACGACCTCGCCGAGGACGAGGCGTCGAAGTTCGACGAGGAGCACCTCGCCGAAGCCCACGACGACGCCTGCCGACTCATCACCAACGAACACGAGCGCGCCGGACTCGACACCGTGGTGGACGGCGAGATGCGCCGCAACGAGATGGTGGAGTTCTTCGCCCACCGCATCGACGGCTACGAGTTCAACGGGCCCGTGAAGGTGTGGGGCCACAACTACTTCGACAAGCCCTCCGTGGTCGAGGCGGTCGAGTACGACGAACCGTGGCTGGTTGACGAGTTCGAGTTCACCGACGAGGTGGCCGAGCGGCCGGTCAAGGTGCCCATCACCGGGCCGTACACGCTCGCCTACTGGGCGTTCAACGAGGCCTACGAGAGCAAGGAGGCGCTGGCCTACGACCTCGCGGACCTCGTGAACGAGGAGATCGAGAAACTGGTCGAGGCCGGCGCACGCTACATCCAGATCGACGAACCGGCGCTGGCGACAACGCCGGACGACCACGCAATCGTCGGCGAGTGTCTGGAACGCATCGCCGACGGCGTACCCGAGGAGGTCCGCATCGGCCTCCACGTCTGTTACGGCGACTACTCGCGCATCTACCCCGAACTCAACGAGTTCCCGGTCGACGAGGTCGACCTGGAGCTCTGTAACGGCGATTACGAACAAATCGAGGTGTTCGCGGACGGTGAGTTCGCGCCCGACCTCGCGCTCGGCGTCGTCGACGCCCACATCGCGGAGGTGGAGAGTGTGGACGAAATCAAGGAGAACATTTTGCAGGGGCTGAAGGTGGTACCCCCGGAGAAACTGACTATCAGCCCGGACTGCGGGCTGAAGCTCCTCCCGCGGGAGTCGGCCTACGGCAAGATGGAGAACCTCGTGCAGGCCGCCCGCGAGGTCGAGGCGGAACTCGACACCGGCGAGATCGACGTGCCGGTGCTGGAAGACGTGCAGGCCGCGGACGACTGACGCGTTCCGTCGAACTGTTTTCCGAAAGCGTTCGTCGGGCTCAGTACTTCAGCCCGAAGTCGGTTATCTCGCGGTCGTAGTCCTCGCCGAGCATCTCCTCGGTCTGGGCGTCGAGGCTGTCCTCGGTCTCGACGGCCTGGTCGTAGAGGTCACGCAGGTCACCCACCGGGTCGTCGCTGCTGTCTACCCGGAGGTTGTGCCAGAGTTTCGGCTCCTCGGCGTGGACCAGCACCGCCGCGCTGATTTTGCCGCGCTTGTCACCGCCGGCGTCTTGGGCGGCTTCGAGGGCGCTGATGAGGCGGTCGGTGAACTCGCCGTCGGCCGCCTCGTACCCCTCGGCCAACGCCTCGATGGTCTCGCTGCCGGTCAGCATGTTTCCGGCGACGGTGAACCCGTCGTGGGCCTCGTGGCCGTACCAGTCCACGCAGCGGTCACCGCTGAACGTGTAGGTGTTTCCGTCAGCGTCGACGCCGTGTAACTGACGGACTGCGGCGTGGTCGTCGTCGCCGATGAGCGCCTCGCAGGCGGTATCGACGCCGACGCCGCGGTCGGCCATCTCCACCGCGTTCCGCCCGTGGGATACTTTGACGAACGACTGGGTCGCCACGGCGGCGTTCTCGCTCACGAACGGGCAGAGCGCGCCCACGCCGACGAGCGCGGTGCTGACGGCGACGCCGAAGTTCCCCGTCTCCGGGTCGCGTGCGGCGATGCTGAACGTGCCGGGGACGAACCGACCGCTCACCTCGTCGGCCGTCAGGTGCTCGTCCGGTGTCGGTGCCTCCAGCGTCGCGGGGTCGTGTCGGTCGGTCATGGTGGAATCAGTCGTCGGCCTCGCCCCGCGCCTCAGCACTCGTCTCGTGGGCGCTGATGCGGTCCTGGGAGGGGAGCTCATCGCCCTCCAGCACGCACGCGAGGCTGTGGTCGTCGTGGGGTTCCTGGGTGGGTATCTCGCCGCTGTCACACTCCCCGGGGACGTATTCGGGACAGCGGGTGTGGAACGGACAGCCCGACGGCGGGTCGACCGGCGACGGCACCTCGCCGGCCAACTCGATTCGCTCGGTTCTGTCGGCGGGGTTCGCGACCGGTATCGCCGACAGCAAGGCCTCCGTGTAGGGGTGATACGGCGGGTCGAACACCTCCTCGACCCGGCCGATCTCCATCACGTTGCCCAGGTACATCACCGCCACCCGGTCGCAGATGTGCCGCACGACCGAGAGGTCGTGGGCGATGAACAGCATCGTGAGGTCCATCTCCTCCTGAAGTTCCATCAACAGGTTGATGATTTTCGCCTGGACGCTCACGTCGAGTGCGCTGGTCGGCTCGTCGGCGACGATGAACGAGGGGTTGACTGACAGCGCCCGGGCGATGCCGATACGCTGTTGCTGGCCCCCGGAGAACTCGTGGGGATAGCGGTCCACGTACTGGTCGGCGGGGGCGAGCCCCACGGTTTCCAGCAGCTCCCGCACCCGCTCGCGTTTCTCGTCGCCGGTCGCCACGTCGTGGAGTTCCATCGGCCGGCCGACGATATCGCCGACGGTCTTGCGCGGGTTCAGCGAGGACTGCGGGTCCTGGAAGATGACCTGCATCTCCTCGCGTACTGACCGGAGCTCCGAACGCCCCAGGTCGGTCACCTGCTTGCGCTCGCCGTCGCGGGTGTGGAAGTAGACGTCGCCGTCGGTCGGCTCCAGCAGCCTGACGAGGGATTTCGCCGTCGTTGACTTCCCGCAGCCGGACTCGCCGACGAGCCCGAGCGTCTCGCCGGACCGGATGTCGAAGTCGACCCCGTCGACGGCTTTGACGTGAGTCGTCTCCATCCCGATAGGGAGACTCCCCGGCGCGTCGGCGCCGACGCGGACCTTGTCCAGCAAGCCGTCGTCGGCCTCGAAGTACTTCGTCAGATTGTCGACTTCGAGCAGTTCCGCGGCGGCCGGGTCGAGCGTCCGGTCGAGCTGGGACTGCTCCTCGTCAGCCCATTCGGGGTCGATATCGTCCCACCGGATACACCGGCCGTCGTGGTCGTCACCGACCGACTGCATCTCCGGGTACTCCGCTTTACACTCGGGCTCGGCGTGGGGACACCGCGGATGGAACCGACAGCCGTCCGGCGGGTCCACCAGTCCGGGCATCGTCCCCTCGATGGTCGTGAGCGTGCGGTCCCGGGGGTCGGTCACCCGCGGGATGCTCTCAAGCAGCCCCTGCGTATAGGGGTGGGCGGGGTTCTCGAACAGTTCCTCGACGGGCGCCATCTCCACGATGTCGCCGGCGTACATCACCCCGACCTTGTCACAGATCTGGGCGATGACGCCCAGGTCGTGGGTGATGAAGAGGACGCTCATCCCGTGTTCGGCCTGCAGGTCGGCGATGAGGTCGAGAATCTGCGCCTCGATGGTCACGTCCAGCGCCGTCGTCGGCTCGTCGCAGATGAGCAGGTCCGGCTCGCAGGAGAGTGCCATCGCGATGATGGCCCGCTGGCGCATCCCGCCCGAGAACTCGTGGGGGTAGTCGTCCACGCGGCTCTCGGGGTCGGAGATGCCCACTTCCGCGAGTAGCTCGATGGTCTGCTCGCGGGCCTGCTCCTCGGTCACGTCCTGGTGGAGCGTGATGGCCTCGATTATCTGTGTGCCGACGGTGTAGGTCGGGTTGAGCGCGGTCAGCGGGTCCTGGAACACCATCGCCAACTGGCCCCCCCGGACCTCCCGGAGTTCGGCATCACTCTTCTGCAGCAGGTCGTCGCCGTCGAGTTCGACGGAGCCATCAACGATGCCACCGGTGCCCTCGATGAGCTGCATCACCGAGCGGGCGGTGACGCTTTTGCCGGCGCCGCTCTCGCCGACCAGCCCCATCACCTCGCCGCGTTCGATGTCGAAGGAGACGCCGTCGGTCGCGGTGACGGTCCCCTCCTCGGTGTAGAACTCCGTGCGGAGGTTCTCGACGGAGAGCAGCGGGTCGGTCATTCGTCACCCCTCCCGACGGTGTCGACCTTGGGGTCGAGTACGTCGCGGAGCGCGTCGCCGAGCATGTTGAACCCGAGGACGGTCACACCGATGGCCAGTCCCGGGAACACCGCCATCCACGGCGCGTTGCTGAGGAAGCCGCGGGCGTTGTTGATCATCAGCCCCCAGGACGGCGTCGGGGGCTGGGTGCCCAGACCGAGGAACGACAGCGCCGCGGCCGCCAGGATGGCGAACGCGACGGTAATCGACGCCTGGACGATGACCGGCGCCATCGTGTTGGGCAGGATTTCCCGGAACATGATGTAGCTGTCCCGCTCGCCGCGGGCCTTCGCTGCCTCGACGTACTCGTCGTTGACCGTCGAGAGCGTGGCGCTTCGGGAGACGCGTGCGAAGAAGGGGGTGTAGACGAACCCGAGCGCGAGCAGGACGTTCGTCAGGCTCGACCCCAGCGCCGCGACCACGACCAGCGCCAGCAGCACCGGCGGGAAACTCATCATGGCGTCCATCAGGCGCATCAGCGACTCGTCCACCCAGCCGCCGTAGTAGCCCCCGAGGATGCCCACCGGCACGCCGATGAACGTAGCGATGCCGACGCTGGTGAACCCGACGTACAGCGAGATGCGCGAGCCCATGACGACCCGGGAGAACACGTCCCGGCCGAAGTTGTCGGTGCCGAACAGATGGGTGAGGCTGGGCGCCTGCGTCCGTTCGAGCACCGCGACCTTCGTCGGGTCCGACGGCGCGATGTAGGGCGCAAACAGCGCGACGAGCAGCAGCGTCCCCACGATGCCGAGGCCGACGATGGCTTTCGGGTTCGAGCGCAGCTGTCGCAGGAACGAGGCGTATCGCTCCCGCCGGTGTTCCGAGAGCAGTTCGTCCACCCGCCCGAGGGTGGGCGCGCTCACGAGCCCTCACCCCCGTAGCGGATTCGCGGGTCAAGGAATGCATAGAGCATGTCGACGATGAAGTTGGAACCGACGAAGACGACGGTGATGGCGATGACCGCCGCCTGAATCACCGGCAGGTCCCGCTCCAGGATGGCGCTGAACAGCAGGCTCCCGATGCCGGGCCAGGAGAAGATCTGCTCGATGATGATGATGCCGCCGAAGGCGTAACCCACCTGGAAGGCGATGACCGTCAGCGTCGGCAGCATCGCGTTCCGCAGCGCGTGGCGGTAGACGATGCCCTCCTCGGAGACGCCTTTCGCCCGGGCGGTCGTGATGTAGTTCTCGCGGTAGGTCTCCAGCATCGACGAGCGGGTCATCCGGGTGATGTAGGCAAGCAGGCTCCAGCCGAGCGCCGCCGCCGGCATCACGATGAACGTGAGAAACTGCATCGGGGCGTCCCACGGCGCGGCGTACCCACTTGGCGGGAGGAGGTTCATCCACTTCGCGAACACGAGGATGAACACGATACCCCAGAAGAAGTTGGGGACCGAGATGCCCGCGAACGTGAACGTGCTGATGGCCACGTCGACGGGCTGGTTCTGGTGACGGCTGGCGATGATGCCGAGCGGGATAGCCGTCAGCACCGCGATGGTCACGGCCGTCGCCGCCAGCAGCAGCGACGGCGGGAGGCGGTCCACCAGCAGCTCCGAAACCGGCGTATCATAGAGGAACGAGTTCCCCAGGTCGCCGGTCAGAAAGCCCGTAATCCAGTCGAAATACTGCACCCACAGCGGGCGGTTCAACCCGAGCTCCTGCCGGACGGCCTCGACCCGTTCGGGCGTCGCCTGCATCCCGAGCACCATCCGGGCGGCGCTGCCGGGCAGGACGTGCGTGAGCACGAACGTCATCACCGAGACGAGGAAGACGGTGACCACCGACAGCACCGACCGCTTGGCCGCGTACCGATACATGCTCACGGTCGGTCACCCCGCATGCGGTACGTTCGGGTCATCTGTTTTGTATCACTTTTCGAACCAGTTGCGCCAGAAGCGCATCGAGCCCGAGCCCCAGACCAGTTGGTTCTCCACCGTCTTCCGGCGCGCGAACAGCTGGTCGCGGTAGAACGGGAGGAAGATGGGGAGGTCCTCGCGCATGATCTGCTGGGCCTCCTTGTAGAGCTCCGTGCGCTTCTCGGTGTCGGCGGTTTTGGCGCCCTCGTCGACCAGCGCGTCGAACTCCTCGTTGCTGTAGTTGAAGAAGTTGAACGTCGCGTCGGTGCGGAAGATCTTGTAGAGCGCGACGTGGGGGTTGAACGCGCCGTAGAACGGGACGGTCGTCATCTCGAACTCCCCTTTCCCGAAGACGTTCGAAATCCAGTTGTCCCAGGTGACCTTTTCGAGTTCGGCCTCGATGCCGATCTGTTTCAGCCACTCCTTGACCGGCGTCCCCAGCTTCACGCTCCGCGGGTACGACGAGGGGAGCTTGATGGTCGTCTCGAAGCCGTCGCCGTAGCCAGCGTCATCGAGCAGCGACTGGGCCGTCTCGAAGTCCTGGGCCAGCGGGTCCGCGTCGATGGCGTAGGCGCTCTGTGGGGGGAGCGTGGTAGCCGCGGTGCTCCCGTACCCCTCCAGCGCGAACTTCACCAGCTTCTCCTTGTCGACCGCGTGGGAGATGGCCTTGCGCACGCGCTTGTCGGTGAACGGTTCGACCTCGTTGTTGAACGCGAACTCCTCGATGGCCAGCCCCGAGAGCGGTTCGAGCGACAGGGCATCGTTGTCCTCAACGCTGCCGGCGTCGTTGCTCGGCACCGAGCCGACGACGTGGACGTTCCCCGTGTCGAGTTCGGTCAGCCGGACGCTCCCGTCGGAGATGGGCCGCGATTTCACCGTATCGAAGTACGGCAGGTCTTCCTGCCAGTAGCCGTCGAACGCCGAGAGCTGGGCGAAGTTCCCCTTCTCGCGCTCCTCGAAGACGAACGCCCCGGAACCGACCGGCTTCGAACTCATCTCCTCGAAGTAGTCCTTCGGGAGGATGGCCGTCGTGTCCCGGGCCAGCGTCGTCAGAATCGGCGCGAACGGCTCCGCGAGCGTGAGCGTGACCTCGTAGTCGCCCGTGGCTTCGATGGATTCGGCCCGCTTCAGGTCGTTGTGCGCGGCGGCCGACGTGTCCTCCTTGATGCGAGTGAGACTCGCTGCCACGTCCTCGGCGGTGAGTTCGCGGTCCACCGGCGGGTGGAACATCAGCCCTTCCCGGATGGTGAAGACGTACTCCAGGTTGTCGTCGCTGACGCTATAGTCGGCGACGATGTTGGGTACCGGCTGGAGTTCGTTGTTGATGCGGAACAGCGGGTCGACGACGTTTACCAGTAGCTGTGAGGACGCTTTCGTCACCCGGTAATGCGGGTCCAGCTTCTGGGAGTCGTCGCTCAGCGCGTAGACGAAATCGCCCCCTTGCTGTGGCTGTCCCGGCGTCTCGGTCGCCGACGCCATCTCCTCGGCGCTCGCCGTGGCAGTCGGGCTTTCGCCGCCACCGCCACCCGCACAGCCTGCCAAGCCGGCGAGCCCACCGGCTGCAAGCATCCCCGCTCCCTGTAACAACCGGCGTCGCTCCTCGCTCACACGGTGCGTATCATCCTGTGACATACAGTATCACGTCGTATGGAACTACTTCTACCCCGACGTAAAACCTCCTAAAGTGGAATACATTTCTCTATCTATATTCACATTAATGTACAAGAATGTACGTTTCTCTAAGTGTTTCCGTCCTGTCCGGTCGTCGCCCGGCCGCGCGTCGGCGCCCGCCCATTTTTCAGTCGGCGTCCCGAACCTTGGTGTCATGGCTACCCTTCACCCCGCCGTCGAGAAGACCGCGGAGGACATCGCCTCGATGGAGACCCGCGGTGCCGCCACCATCGCCGCCGCGGTCGCTGAGGCGCTTCGCCAGCAGGCCGTCGGCACCGACGACGCCGACGAGCCCGAGGCGTTCCGTGCGGCCATGCGGGCCGCCGCGCGGCATCTCCACGAAACCCGACCAACGGCCGTCTCGCTGCCCAACACGCTGCGTTACGTGCTCACCCGGATGGAGGGCGACGACATCGAAGCCCTGCGCGAGAGCATCGATGCCGCCGCCCGGGAGTTCAACCGACGGCTCGACCGGGCACAGACGGAACTCGGCGAGGTCGGTGCCAACCGCCTGCAAGACGGCGACACCGTGATGACCCATTGCCATTCCACGGACGCGCTCTCCTGTATCGAGGCCGCCGTTGAGCAGGGAAAGGAGATCTCCGCGGTGGTGAAGGAGACCCGCCCGCGGAACCAGGGCCACATCACTGCCGAGCAGTTGGTCGAGTTGGGCGTCCCCGTCACGCTCATCGTCGACAACGCCGCACGGCGCTATCTGGACGACGTGGACCACCTGCTCGTCGGCGCGGACTCCATCGCCGCCGACGGGAGCGTCATCAACAAAATCGGAACCTCCGGGCTGGCGGTCAACGCCCGCGAGCGCGGGGTCCCCGTGATGTGTGCGGCCCAGACCATCAAACTCCATCCCGAGACGCTGACGGGCCACACCGTCGAAATCGAGGAACGCGACGAGACGGAAGTCATCGACGCCGCGACCAGGGAGGGTATCGGCGATATCGACGTGAAAAACCCCGCCTTCGACGTGACGCCGCCACGCTACGTCGACGCCATCGTCACCGAGAGCGGCCAGTTCCCGCCCGAGAGCGTCGTCAC
>JBDGQC010000127.1:0-20782 GCA_042219375.1 Halolamina sp.
CGGCACAGCGTCGGACGCTCGACTGCATGTCCGCGAGTGCCTCCGCTTCGGAGAGGAAGGGTGGCTTCATCAGCAGGTACGCCTTCACCCCGCCGCCGCCCGCGATGGCTTCCGCGCAGGCGTCCTCGAAGTCCGCGAAGTCGAAGTACTTGTTCACACAGTCGTGGCGCACCCGGTCGGTCGCCGTCTCCAACCCGACCGCCACGTCGGTTTCCAGCCCCTGTTCGGTGAACTCCGCGATCTTCCCGGCGTCGACGAAATCCGGCAGCGACTCGATGACGATGCGGTCCCGGTCGCCGAACGTTTCGGCGATGGCCTGGCGCGTCTCGGCGCCGACCTCCCGTTCGTCGAGAAAGGAGCCGGAGGTGTAGATTTTCACGAGACCCGACTCGCCGTCCGCCTCCTCGGCCTCGTGGTCCAGACAGGACTGAATCTGGTCCATGAGCGCCTCGTGGCTCACGCTGCCGCCCTCGACGGATTCGGCGACGTAGCCACACATCGTACAGCCGCCGGCGCGGGCCCACCGACAGCCACCGGTATTGAGGATGATGGTAAGGCTCTGGTAGACGCCGTCGGGCGTGTTGTCCTCGTCAATCCACACCCGCGTCGGCTCGTGGGGGTCGTGGCTCTGGTCGTTCTCCGCGCGGATATCGCGCATCACCTCGTTGTGCGCGTCCATCCCCCGCCCCCGCTCGTAAACCTCGGGCGTCGGCTTGCTCATGGCGTAACTGGGCCGCGCGCGCTGAAAACCGCTTCGACAGACCCGCCCGGGACGAACCGGCCGGATGCCCGCCGTCGGCCCACATCCTTAGGCCGGCGCCGGCCGTGTACTCGGGTATGAACTCCCACGACGAGCACGCCGTCGCCGTCACGGTGGAGCGAACCGTCGACGCCGACCCCGTCGCGGTCTGGCGCGCGGCCTCGGACCCACAGCTCACCCAGGAGTGTCTCCCGGGCTGTGAGTCGGTTCGCTCGGCGGAGCAGCCCCGGCCGGCCGTCAGCGACCCGCTCGCGGCAGTTCTCGACCGACCCGCCGAACAGGCCTTCGACAGCGGCGAGCGGTTCGAGGCCGAACTCGGTATCGGTGCCGCCGGCGTCACGCTCCCGTTCGACGCGGAGGTGCGAATCGAGGAGCGCGAGTATCCCCGGATGCGGATCGCGGCTGACGCCGACGGGGAAGGCGGTCGCTTCGAAACCCGCGCGTCGCTCTCGCTCGCCCGAACCGACGACGGCGCGACCGAGGTGACCTGGCAGGCCGAGGCCGACGTGGCGGGGCGGGCTGCCACGCTCGGCGTCGAGACGCTCGAACCGGTCGTTCGCCGGGTCGCCAACGGCTACTTCGACGACCTCGCCCACCGCATCGAGAATCGGTCGCCGGACAGCTCGGGGGCGGCTTCGTCGCCGTCGTAGGGGTCGGCGCGGGAAACCGGTAGGTGAAACACGGGAACGGTCCCGATAGGCGGACCGACGGGCGTAACCGGATGTGGTTACTCCGCCTTGCGAACGAATAACACGAAAGGGCCCTAAGTTCAACCGTGAGAGCTTACCATGACTGAACTCGGCGGCTTCCAGGACCGTATCGCGGAGGTCGACCTCTCGGCGGGACGGGTCGACTACCGCGGCGTCGACGACGAGGACGCACAGAAGTACATCGGGGCGCGGGGCCTCGGTGTCAAGGAACTGTTCGAGGCCGGGCCGGACGTCGACCCGCTCTCCCCCGAGAACCGGCTCTGCTTCATGAACGGCCCGTTGACGGGGACACAGACCGTGATGAGCGGCCGCATCGCCGTCGTCACCAAATCCCCGCTGACGGGGACCGTCACCGACTCCCACCACGGCGGCTGGTCGGGCGCACGGCTCAAGTGGTCCGGGTTCGACGGCCTCGTCTTCGAGGGGCAGGCCGACGAACCCGTCTACGCCTACGTCGAGGACGGCGAGGTGGAACTCCGGAGCGCCGACCACCTCTCGGGTCACGGCGTCCACGACACCATCGACACGCTCGGCGAGGAGGTCGAGGGCGACGTCGGGAAGAACCTCTCGGTGATGGCCATCGGGCCGGCCGGCGAGAACGAGGTGCGCTACGCCTGCATCGTCAACGAGGACGACCGGGCGTCGGGCCGCGGCGGCACCGGCTGCGTGATGGGGAACAAGAACCTCAAGGCGGTGGTCGTCAAGGCCGGCACGCGGATGCCCAAGCCGGCGGACCCCGAGACGTTCCAGGAGGGCTACCAGCAGGCGATGCAGGTCATCCAGGAGTCCGACGTGACCGCGCCCAACGAGGGCGGCCTCTCCATGTACGGGACGAACGTCCTGATGAACATCACCGAGGAGATGGACGGCCTGCCGACGAAAAACGGGAAGTACACCTCCACGGCCGCGTTCCGGGACGCCGGCGAGGGTGACATCGACGCCGAGCGCGTCTCCGGGGAGAACGTCCGGGAGAACATCCTGGTCGACGAGCCGACCTGTCACTCCTGCCCGGTCGCCTGCAAGAAGGAAGTCGAGGTGACCGCCGAGCACAAAGGCGAGGAGATGAACGTGCGGATGGAGTCCTACGAGTACGAATCGGCGTTCGCGCTGGGGCCCAACTCGGGCAACACCGAGCGCGACGACATCGCGGTGATGATCGACCGCTGTAACGACGTCGGCGTCGACACCATCGAGATGGGGAACATGTTCGCCATGGCGATGGAGGCCGAGGAGAAGGGCTACCTCGACGAGGGCCTCGACTGGGGCGACACCGAGCGGATGATCGACCTCATCGAGGCGGTCGGCGAGCGCGACGGCGACCTGGCCGATCTGCTCGCGGAGGGCCAGGAGCGGGTCGCCGAGGAACTCGGCGCACACGACTGCCGCCTCGACGTGAAGGGGCAGTCCATCCCCGCCTACGACCCGCGCTGCATGAAGGGGATGGGCATCGCCTACGCCACCTCCAACCGCGGCGCGTGCCACCTCCGGGCCTACACCCCGGCGGCGGAGATTCTGGGCGTCCCCCAGAAGGTGGACCCCTACGAGTGGGAGGGGAAGGGCGAACTCACCGCCACCTTCCAGGACCTCCACGCCATCTCGGACTCCTTCGACATCTGCAAGTTCAACGCCTTCGCGGAGGGCATCGAGGAGTACGTCCTCCAGTACGGCGGGATGACCGGGATGGACGTGACCGAGGACGACCTGCTGGAGGCGGGCGAGCGTATCTACAACCTCGAACGCTACTACAACAACCTCGCCGGCTTCGAGGGCGAGGACGACTCCCTGCCGGACCGCTTCCTCGAGGGCGAGGCGGCCATCCCCGGCCAGGGCGGCAGCGAGGGCGAACTCTGCGAACTCGACCAGATGAAAGCGGAGTACTACGACCACCGCGGCTGGGTCGACGGCGTCGTGCCCGACGAGAAGCTTGACGAACTGGACATCGACGTCGGACCGGGCACCGGCGTGAGTGCGGGCGGCAGCGGCGCGCCGGCCGACGACTAACCCCTTCCCGGCAGTTTTTTCTCGGCAGACAGAAACGTGGGGAGCATGCCCTCCACCGATCCGAAAGCCGACGCGATAGCCGTCTTCAACGAGCACCGGAACGCCCTGATTGCCGGCGCTGCCCTCCTGGTACTCCTGCTCCTTCTCAACCGAGTGGGTGGCCACGGGGTCCTCGGCGGCCTCGTGTTCGCCCTCTACGGGTTGGTCTGGATACTCGTCACGGCGTTCGTGCTCTGGCTGTTCTACCGCCTCGTCGTCGCCGTCGAGCGCATCGCGAGCGCACAGGAGCGCATCGCGGACGCCCACGAACGCCAGATTACCGACGAGGGGTGAGCGTCGGCGAGCCCCGGGGTCACTCCCGCCCGACGACGACGGCGCTGCGTATCTCCAGGGCCGTCTCGAACTCCTCTCGGCGGTCAAGCACGCTCCCGACCCGCAGGAGTTGGTTCTCGTGAGCGCGCCGGGCCGCCTGCCACTCGCGTTCGTCCAGCCCGAGGTCGGCACCGAGTTCGGGCCAGTAATCGTCGGGGACCAGAAACAGTTCCCGCTCCTCGTCGCGATGGACGCGCTCGTACTGTCGGCGGAGTGTCCGGCGACGGGTTGTCAGATACGCATCGACGCGGCCGAGCAGTTCCGGGAGCCGACCGGGACCGATGCTCCCCAGCGCGGCGGCCTGCTGGAGCACTATCCCGTCGAACGGAATCGCGTCCTGGTCGGCCGACCCGCCGTTCGAGGGCCCCGCCACGGCTACCCGCCCGCGCGCATCGCCTTCTGGGAGAACCGCTCGACCAGTTCGGGGAGCGTGGACGCGTCCCCCTCGAACCGAACCGTCACCTCGGTGAGTTGCAGCGTACCCCCCGCGATATCCGCCTTCTGAGAGGTGACCGTCGCCGTCCAGTCGTCGCCCTCGACCCGGTCCACGCCGGTACCGGCATCCGCCCCGTCGGTAACGTGCTCCCCCTCGTCAGCGTCGCCTTCCATGTGTTCGCCACCGAGGTTGCCGAGATACCGCACCGCGAGCCGTTGGGAGATGCCGCGGAACGACTCCGTAATCGTCGTCTCGCCCTCGGGCACGTCCCCGGATTCCGTGCTACCGCCGGCGACCGGGGGGAAGATGCTGAGCGTGTCGCCGTCCTCGAGCGCCGTGTCGAGCCCGTCCAGGTGGATGATGCCGCGGCCGTTGCAGAGCACGTTGATCTGTGGCCGGAGGTCGCCGTCCTCCAACAGGTCCAGGCCGGCGAACTCCGCCTCCAGTTCGACGAGCACCTCGCCGGCGGTCGCCCCGTCGGGGAACTCCCGGGATATCGTCTTCTGACCGACCGCCTCCCGGAAGTTGGCGAAGAATTTGAGCGAGAGCTCCATACGTACTCTTGGACGGTTCGGGGTAAAAACCCTCGCGCACCGTCATGCTGTGACAGGGGACGCCCGTGCCGTCAGGTCAGCCCTGGTTCCAGGGTGCGTCCTCGAAATCCACCAGCCGGCGGCGCTCCTCGATGCCGTCGATGGCGGCGATGTCCTCCTCGTCGAGATCGAGCGTTCGGGCCGCCCAGTTGTCCCGGATGTGTTCCTCGCTCGTTGCCTTGGGAATGGCGACGACGTTCTCCTTTTCCAGCAGCCACGCTAAGCTCACCTGCGCGGGCGAGGCGTCGTGTTTCTCGGCCACGTTTCGAATCGCCTCGACCTCCGTCACCTGGTTGCGCGCGATGGGGCAGTAGGCGACCAGCCAGTAGTCGTTCTCGACGGCGTGTTCCCGGAGTTCCGTCTGAGGGAGCATCGGGTGACACTCCACCTGGTGGGCGACCAGCGGCGACTCCAGACGCTCCATCGCCGCGTCGAGCTGGTCCACCCGGAAGTTCGAGAGCCCGACGTCGCGGATGGTCCCCTCGTCGTGGAGGTCGTTCAGGGCGTCGATACTGCCCTCGGGGTCGTAGGTGTTTATCGGCCAATGGACGTACATCAGGTCGATGGTGTCGACGCCCAGTTTGTCGGCGCTCTCCCGGGTCGAGGCGACCGCGTCCTCGTAGGCGAGTTTGCTCGTCGTGATTTTGCTCGCCAGATACACCTCCTCCCGGGCGACGCCGCTTTCGGCGATGCCGTCGCCGACGGCCGCCTCGTTCTCGTAGCCCTGTGCGGTATCGACGTGCCGGTAGCCCATGTCGAGGGCGGTCCGCACGCTCTCAGCGCACTGCTCGGGGTCGTCGTTCTGGTAGGTGCCGATGCCGAGCCGCGGAATCTCTCGCATACCCGAGCCTCGGCGGGGCGGGTGCTCAAGCCATCGGTGCCGGCAGGACGAACCCGGGAGCCGCCGGGACGCGAAGCCGGCGGCGCCGCTTAGATGTCGAGCGTTATCGGCTCGACCCCGAGTTCGTCGAGGTGGGTCTCCAGCGCATCGACGCGGCGGCCGATTTCCTCCGGGTCGTGTGAGTCCGTGCCGACGACGAACTCCACGTCGTGGGACTGGAGCGCCGACAGCAGGCCCGGTGAGGGGTGGAACTCGCCGTAGTCGCCGAGCGCGCGCCCGGCGTTGATCTCCGGCACCGTCGCAGAATCCGCGAGCGCGGCGGCGACCCGTTCGTACTGCTCGGTCGTGGAGAACCCCCGGAGCGACGGTGTGCGCTCCACGAGGTCGAGGTGGGCCGCGATATCGAACAGTTCGGATTCGATGAGTTCGACGACGGTGTCGTAGTACGCCTCGACGACGGCCGCGCGGGTCGCCTCGTCGTCGCCGCGGAACTCCCCGTCGTCCTGGACGTTCCGGCCGTTGACCTGATGGACGCTCCCGACGGCGTAATCGAAGCCGGCCTCGTCGAGGAAGCCGTCGATTCGTTCCTCCTCGTCGGGCAGGTAGTCGATTTCCACCGCATCGAACACCCGCAGGTCGTGGGTTTCCTCGACGCGCTGAATGCCGCGGCGGCGGCGTTCGTAGGTCAGGTCCAGATGGAACCCGAACGCGTCGCGGTTGGCCCGCAGGCGCTCGTCGCCGGAGAGGTGACAGTGGTCGGCGATGCCGATACCGTCCAGTCCGGCCCGCTCGGCGGCGTGGGCCATGCTGAACAGGAACGACCCGTCCGAGTAGTTGGAGTGAGCGTGGTAGTCGAACCGGACCATCAGGGAAGCGGGCAGAGACTCGCCGTGAAGACAGCAACCTCGTCCGTGTCGTTGCGGGCGCCGTGGGCGACGCCGCGTTCGTGGTGGACGACGCCCGGCGCGTCGATGGCCTCCGCCTCGCCGTCCTGAATCACGGTGACGGTCCCACGGAGGACGTGGAACACGTTGACGCTGTCGGGGTGGTCGTGGCTGTCGAGTTCGGCCCCGGGGCCGAGGTAGAACGCCTTGACCAGCACGTCGTCGTCGACGACCAGTTCCTCGGTCCGCAGTTCGCCGTCGGCAGGTTCGATGTGAGGTAATCGGTTCACGACCGGAGCCTCGGACGGCGGGAAGAAAAATCCGACTCCATCTGGTGCCTGCGGAAGGAGTCCTGACAACCGGAGGACGACAAGCGTCAGCGGTGTCGCGTCGTGTGACGCCGGCCCGCGTCCGCCCGACGGGCCGGCGTAATAGGCGGCGTGACTGGCAGTCCCACATCGCGGCGGTCACCCGCCGCGGTCGCAACCGCGCGGCGAACGGTACGGTCCGGCGTTGTCCGGGCTACCCGGCCTCTGACAGCGAGCGCCCCTCGCCCGACCGCAGTCGTCGCCGAGGGCTGTGTCGTTGCCTCCTCCCGCTCGCACGGGAGAATGGGCAACGAGGTGGTCGCAGCGTGTGCGGCCCGTGCGGGCCGCGGTGGAGAGGTCGTCAGCATGTCGCGTCAGCGGATGTCACGTTGTGTCAGCTGGATTCGGCGGCGTTAGGCGTCGGTCTCCGTCTCCGTTTCGTCGTCCTCGTCGTCGTCCGAATCACCGTTGCCGCCAGCGTTGCCTGAGTTACCCTCGTTCGAGTTGCCCTTGTCCGAGTTGCCCTTCTCGTCGTTTCCGTTCGCACCGGCGTCGTCCGAGTTACCCTTATCGTTCGCTTCGTCAGAGTCGCCCTTGTCCGAGTTCCCCTTGTCGTCCGCGGCGTCCGAGTTCCCCTTCTCGTCGGAGTTCCCGGCCTCGTCAGAGTTGCCGCGGTCGTTGCCGAGCGCGTCCTGAATCTGCTGGCCGAGCGGCTCGTCGGAGTCGCCGTTCAGCCACTGCTGAATCGTCGCGAGCACGGTGTGTGCCATGTCCGAGGCGTTCTCGTCGGCGCTCAGGGTCGCGTTCTTGTCCTCGCCGTCACGGTCGACGCCCTGGAGCACGAGCATCCCGTTCGCGTTGGTGTAGGTCTGTTCGAGCTCCATCTCGCCTTTCGTGAACTCGAGTTCGAGCTCCTCCGAGACGTTCATCTCGAAGGCCAGCGAGCCGTTGGCGTCGGTCGTGCCGACATCCTCGCCGTTGGCCGTGACCGAGACGTTCTCGACGCCGCTGCCGTTCTTCGTTACGAGCACCTCGACGGTGCCGTTATCGTACGTGGCCGTGGCGTCGAGCTGGGACTCGTCGCTCTCCTCTGTTTCCTCCTCGTCCTCTTCCTCGTCAGCGACGAGCGTCCCGTTCTCGATGGCGTACGTGCGCTCGATGGTGGTATCGTTCTTCGTCAGTTCGAGCTTCAACTCCTCGGTGGCGTTGGTCTCGAACGTTAGTGAGCCGTTAGCGTCAGTCGTGCCGACGTCCTCGTCGTTGGCCGTGACCGAGACGTTCGCCACTCCGCTGCCGTTCTGGGTGACGGTCAGGCTCACCGTTCCGTCGTCGTACGTCGCATCCACGCTCGTCGTTTCCTCGTCGATGCTCGCCGCGGTCGCCGCCCCCGCACCGGCGGAGACCACGAGCACCGCGATTAGTGCAGTCAGCAGTTTTGTGGCATTCATCGCATCTCGACCGTGGAGCCCCTACTACTTGAAGGGGGTAAGCGCAAAACGCGGATTTCGGACGCTTGAGGCCGTGATAAACCGGATTAAGCCGGATTAAACTCGCGGCGCGCCGGCGTGTGCGCCACCGCTTGCCATCAGAGTTAGCATCGCCGGGTCCCAATGCTCTCGCATGACAGAGCCACCCGAGAACCGGGCGGTCCCCGCCGAGTGGAGCGAGGTGACGAACCCCGACCACATAATCGAGAAGTACGACCCGCGGCTCCCGACGCTGTTCGAGTACGAGGGGGGCGACATCGGCGTCCATATCCTGCCCGACGAGCCGAACACCCCCCACGCCGACGACGACGCGTGGCGGCTCGGCTTCGTGCGCGGCCACCGCGACAACCTGGAAGGGGCGGAGCCGCTGGTCCATTGTCACGGCCGCGACACCGCGTTCCACCTCGCACATATGTTCATGGACGCCTTCAACGACGCGACCGGCGACCAGCAGGAACGCGTCGAAGCGGCGAAAGAAACGGTCGCGGCCGAGGCCGAGTAGGGCTACGCGGCGACCAGTTCCTCGGCGACCGTGGCCGCATCGAGCAACACCGGGTCCACGACCAGGTCGACGACGCTCCCGACGGACTCGGGCAGCGACCCCTCGCCGTAACAGACCGCCCGCACCTCGGGATTGCGCTCCTTCGCGAGCGGGATGCTGATGCCCTCCTCGGGGTCGGTCAGAACGAACAGGTCCGCCTCCTCGATGCCTGCCGCCTCCAGGGCCTCGGCGAACACGGGGCTCTCGACCCGCGCGACGGTCACGTCGAGCGCTTCCAGTTCCTCGCCGATGCCCTCGGCGTCGCTGCCGGCGACGATGGCCTTCATCACTCGTACTCGATGGTCGCGGGCGGTTTGTGAGTCACGTCGTAGACCACCCGCGCGACGTTGTCGTTCTGTCCGGTAATGCGGCTCTGGATGCGCTGGAGCGTCTCCCACGGGAGTTCCTGGGCGCGCGCGGTCATGCCGTCGCGGGATTCGACCGAGCGCACCGCGACCACCCAGCCATGGACGCGGTTGTCGCCTTTCACGCCGGTGGCTTTCCCGAGCACGGCGCCGAACGCCTGCCACGGGTCGTGCTCCTCGGTCTCCTCCTCAACGACGTGACACGCCTCGCGGGCCACCTCGACTTTCTCCCGGGTCACCTCGCCGACGATTCGGACAGCCAGCCCCGGACCGGGGAACGGCATCCGCTCGGAGACGACTTCCTCCAGGTCCAGCGCGCGGGCGACCTCCCGCACCTCGTCCTTGTAGAGGTCACGCACCGGTTCGACGATGCCCTCGAAATCCACGACTTCGGGGAGGCCGCCGACGTTGTGGTGGGACTTGATGTTCCCCTCGCTCTCGATACGGTCGGGGTAGATGGTTCCCTGCACGAGGTAGTCCGCACCGGCGTCTTTGGCCTCGCGCTCGAACTCGTCGATGAACTGCTCGCCGATGACGTGGCGCTTCTCCTCGGGGTCGGTGACGCCCGCGAGCGCCGCGAGAAAGCGGTCCTGGGCCTCCACGACGCGCAGCGAGTCCATGAACGCGAACGTCTCGCGGATGCTCTCGGTCTCGCCTTTCCGCATCAGCCCGGTATCCACGTAGACGGGGGTGAGTCGGTCGCCGATAGCTTCGTAGGCCAGCGCCGCCGCCACGCTCGAATCGACGCCGCCCGAGAGAGCGATAACGGCCTTCTCGTCGCCGACCTGGGTCTGAATCTCCTCGATTGCCTCCTCGATGAACGCCTCGGTATCGACCATCAGGCGCTCACCTCCGTCTCGTCGGCCTGCTGTTCGAGCACCGCGTCCACGAGGCCGACGAAGGGGGGACTCGCGCGGTCGGGTCGGGACCGGAACTCGGGGTGGAACTGCGTGCCGATGAAAAACGGGTGATCCTCGCGTTCGACAATCTCCATGCGGCTACCGGCGTAGCCCGAGAACGTCAGCCCGTCGTCTTCGAGGTCCGGAATGTACTCGGGGTTGACCTCGTAGCGATGGCGGTGGCGCTCGGTACAGGCCGTGTCCTCGTACACCTCGGCGGCGAGCGTGTCGGGGTCGATTTCCGTCTCGTGGGTGCCGAGCCGCATCGTCCCGCCCATCTCCTCGGTCTCGTACTGCTCGGGCAGCAGGTCGATGACCGGGTGGGGGGTTTCGGGGTCGATTTCGGCGCTGTTGGCGTCGCTGAACCCCAGGATGTGGCGGGCGTGTTCGACGACGGCCATCTGGAAGCCGAGACAGAGCCCGAGAAACGGCACGTCGTTGACCCGCGCGTAGCGGACGGCCTCCACTTTCCCCTCGCTCCCGCGGGAGCCGAACCCGCCGGGGACGACGATGCCGTCAGCCTCCTTGAGGCGCTCGGTGTGATGGTCGGCCATCTCGTCGGCGTCGACCCACTGGACGTTCACCTCGACGCTGCGCTGGATGCCGGCGTGTTTCAGCGCCTCGTGGACCGACATGTAGGCGTCCTCCAGGTCGTATTTCCCGACGAGCGCGATATCGACGCTCTCGGTGCGTTCGCGGGTGACCAGGTCACGCCACTCCGTCGAGCGCTCCTCCCGCGGCAGGGCCTCGTCGGTCAGGTCGAGTTGCTCCATCACGTACTCGTCGAGCCCCTCGGCCTCGACGACCAGCGGGACGTGGTAGATATCCTCGACGTCCGGGTTGGAGAACACCGCGTCGGTCGGGACGTCACAGAACAGCGCGATTTTCTCCTTGGTTTCGGGGTCGAGTTCGTCCTGCGAGCGCCCGACGAGGATATCGGGCTGCAGGCCGATGCTCCGCAGTTCCTTCACGGAGTGCTGGGTGGGCTTTGTCTTCTGCTCGCCGTTCTTGGAGTAGGGAACCAGCGTGACGTGGGTGAAGAGGATGTCCTCGTCGTCCTGTTCGTGGGCGAACTGTCGGAGGGCTTCGAGATAGGGCATCCCCTCAATGTCGCCGACCGTCCCGCCGATTTCGACCAGACAGACGTCGCTGCCCTCGGCGGCCTCGCGGATGCGCCGCTTGATGTCGTCGGTGATGTGGGGGATGACCTGCACGGTCTTCCCGAGGTAGTCGCCCGAGCGCTCCCGCTCGATGACGTTCTGGTAGACCTTCCCGGTGGTGACGTTGTGGTCCGAGGTCATATCCACCCCGAGGAACCGCTCGTAGTTCCCGAGGTCCAGGTCCACCTCGCCCCCGTCTTTCAGCACGTACACCTCGCCGTGCTGGTAGGGGTTCATCGTCCCGGCGTCGACGTTGAGATACGGGTCGATTTTCACCGCCGTCACGTCGAAACCCGCGTTCGAGAGAAGGCGCCCGGTGCTCGCCGCGGTGATGCCCTTTCCGAGCCCGGACATCACCCCGCCGGTGACGAACACGAACTTCCGACCGAGGTCAGGGTCGTAGCGTTGGGGGTCCGTCGGCATACTGCCCATGCGTAGAGACCGGGGAAAACGATTTCGAACGGGACGGGCGTGGTGTCGACAGCGTGTAACGAACCGGAGCAGGGCCCCGCTTGCGCCGACGGCTTCGCCATGCTTTTGCTTGCCCGGTGCCCAACTTGCAGGCATGAGCGCAGACGAGGACAAGTACCCCGCAGAGTCCGGGCGTCGGCGGTTCGTCAAGGGTGTGGTCGGCGGGTCGGCGCTTGCAGCGGCCGGCGTCGCCGGCTCGGCGGGCATCAACGCGGCGACCGCCTCCCCCGGTTCGGGAGGGGGGACGACACAGGCGATGGCCATCGAGAACACCGCGGGCCCTGCACCGCGCGGGATGCCCCAGATTCCCGTCGAAATCGACGCCGACGGGAACCTCAAGGGCGTCTGGCCCGAGGTCGAGGAGATCGAGCAGGGCGGGCGAACCGTCGAGGTCGCCCGCACCGAAATCGGCGGGGTCGAGTACTCCTCGGAGTGGTTCCAGTACTGCGGCGTCGAGTCTTACCAGGGCATCGTGCCGAGCTACGAGTCGGACAACTACTTCGTCTCGGGCGATGACCCGGCCTACGACTGGCAGTCCGAAGCCGCGACCGGGGGCGAACCGCTCAACATCAGCATGTTCGAGGACTACGAGGACTGGGGCAACGGCATCGGGCAGTCCGGGCTGGGCAAGCCCGCGACCGGGACCTGGCGCTCGGAGGACACGGACAACATCATCCCGATTCAGGTGATTCGGAGCCCGCTCATCGAGGAAATCGCCAACGGCAACACCGACGCCCCCCAGTCCATCGTCGACTGGGTGAGCGCGAGCACCGAACAGGGGTTCGTCGCCTGGCTGAACAAGTGTACCCACTTCTGCTGTGTGCCGGGCTACAAGCAGGCGGAGGCCTCTGCGAAGTTCAACGCCGAAAACGACGTGTACTGTGCGTGCCACCAGTCGGTGTACGACCCGTTCAGCATCGTTCAGACGCTGTTCGTCGCCCGACCGCGGCCCGACTGATTTCTCGTGAGCGACGACACCTCCACCGACGACGGTTCGACCGACGACGAGTTCGCGAACCGGCTTGCGAACGCCCGCGACCTCATCGACGACGAGACGACGGCCTGCTACGTCGGCGTCGTGCGCGAAGGGCGGGAGGTCGACTCGACGTTCGCCCAGCAGGCCGACGACGCCGAACAGGAGGGAATGCAGGCGCTTTCGCTGCTCGCCTCGCATCTCCGTCTGGTCGCCGACGAGGCCGGCGTGGACTACGCGACGGTCGCGGGCGACGCCGCGACGCTGGCGGAACGGCTGGACGAGTCCGAACCCCCGACAGAGGGATAGTCTCGGGTTCGTCACTCTCGGGGGCCGTCGCCGCTACGTGACTCCGGTTCGCGCGTTTTCGGCTATCCGCCGCTGACCGGCGGGAACAGCGCGAGTTCGTCGCCCTCCTCCACCGGCGCATCCGTGTCCACGGCGGTGCCGTTCCGAAGCAGGTTGACGTGGTCCCGTAGCTCGCCGTCCTCGGTCAGCACCCGACTGCTGAGTGCCGGCCGGGCGGCAAGCAGCGCGTCGAGCGCATCACCGACGGTGTCGCCGTCCACGTCCACCTCGACGGTTCGGCCGTCGGCCGCTTCCGCGAGGTCGGCAAAGAGCTTCCACTGCATGGCCGGCAGTCGGCGGCCGGCGGGCAAGAGGGTTGCGCCTGCGTCACTCCCCCTCGACGGCACGACTCTCCAGCGTCCGGAGCACGTCCGGACGGCCGAGGACGTACACCCGCTCGCCGGCCGCCAGCGCGCGCTCGCGGTCCGGGAGCGTGTCGAGGGAACCGTCGGTCCTCCGGACGGCGACCACCGTCGCGTCGAGGGCACCGACCGCGACGCCGGCGAGCGGGCTCCCCTCCGGGAGCGACACTACGCCGAACGTCTCGTCGGCGCCGCGAAGCAACGAGGCGAACTCCCGGTCGGCCCGGGGGGTCATCGGCAGCGTCACCAGCCGGTAGCTCTCGTCGGCCGAGAGCGCCTCGACCTCGGCTTCGTCAACGGCGAGCGTGACGGTGTCGCCAGCCACCGCCCGTAGCTCAGCGGTCACCACCCGTCGCGGTGTCGGCTCCGCCTCCGGGACGGCCGTTTCGGACGGGGCCTCGGCGTTGGGAATCGCCTCCACGTCCTCCGTGGCGCTCGGCGCCGGTTCGTCGGCCGGGTCGCCGGTGGTCCACACCTGCACGATGTCGCCAGGGCCCGCGTCTCCGACCGGGTCGGCCTGCACAGCGATAGCGCAGGTTCCGGGCCCGAGCGTCGGGCCGATGCCGGCGACCCGGGACCCGAGCGCGAGGTAGCGTATCTCTCCAGCCTCGTCGAACTCCACGTCCACGTAGCTCACCCCGTAGTCCTCCTTGATGCGGGTCACAAGCCGGTCGCGTAGCGCCGCGCTCTCCTTGCGGGGGAACAGCAGCGTCTTGCCGCCGAGGGCCTCCTTGGTTTCGGCGGGCACCGGGTCGTAGCTCTCCATATCCCCGATATCCGCGGCGTCGGGGAGTTCGACCGCAGTCACGCGGCCGACCGTCCGCACCACGCTGCCGGCCGTCGCGTCGAGTTCCCGGACGCCCGATACCGCCGCGAGGTCGCTAACCAGCGTGTCGCCCGCCCGTCGGCCGGGAATCGTGACGAGAGCGGCGACGAGCAGCGTGAGCAGGTTCAACAGAACCCCCGAGGTGTCGAACGGGTCGCCCGTGGGCACGCCGCCGATGACCTGCCCCAACAGTCCGACCGTGTTCAGGTAGAGCGCGACGGCCGCGACGCCGAACAGCGCCGCCAGCCCGCTCGGGATGCGTTGCTTGAAGTGCCAGCGGTAGAGCACCGCGGCCGTCAGGGAGACGACGAACGCGAGCAGCGCGAGGCCGAGCAGCGTGACGACGGCGACGCCGAGGTCCGTCAGCCGGAACAGCGTCTGGAGGAGCATCAGGCCACCACCCCCGCGAACGCGTCGAGATTCGCGGGCGTCCCCACAACGTAGAGTTCGGTGCCGGCTTCGGGGACCAACTCCCCGCCGGGGACGAGCTGCCAGCTCCCGTCCCGGCGAACCGCGAGCACCACCACGCCGTACTCCTCACGGACGCCGAGTTCGCCCAATCCGACACCGTCGAGCGCGCCACCCGCGCGAACCGTGACGCGTCTGATGCGCTTTCCCGACCGCCGGAGCAGCGAGAGCAGTTCGAACTCCGTGCGCTCCCCGCGGGAACGGACCGACAGCCCCGTGACCACCGTTCCGAGCAGCGCCTCCGCCGCTTTACGGTCCACAGCGACGCCGATTCGGCCGTGTCCGCCGGTCGCCGTCGCGGCGGGCGTGGGCGCCGGAAGCTCCGTATCCGCCCCGCCGTCGGTCGTCGCCTCCGGCGTCGGCTGCTTTCCATCAGTCGCGACGCTCAGCACAGTCGCCTCGTAGCTCCCGGTCGGGGTGCGAAGCCGAACGTCGTCGCCGCTGGCGAGCCCAGTCGGAACCAGCCCGGAGACCGATATCGCCCGCTCGCCCTGCGGGACGCGCTTCGAGAGGCCGGCGCTCGGCGGTGCCGCCGAGACGGTCGCACGGCCCCGCTCGTCCAGCCGGACCGATACGTCCGCGAGGTCGAAATCGGCCCTGAGCCGGTCGGCGGTCCGGGCTTCGAGTTCCGAGAGCGGCAGGTCCGCGGGCAGCGAGACGGTCGCCGCGGCGAGTTCAGCCCGGAGTTTCGCGGGCAGCGGCGGGTAGCCTTCGAGGTCGCCGACATCGCCCGCGACGGAGACTTTCACCTGCCCGCGGCCGCCGACCCGCTCGATGACGTCCGCCGAGAGCGTGCGGTCGGCGAGCTGTTTGAGCGTGATGCGCTTGGGCATCGCGGCGCCCATCTGGTCACCCTTGGCGTGGGCGTACAGGGAGAGCATCAGGACGACGAGGATGGCGACGAGGATGGCGATGCCGTTGGCGCTGCTCGTGATGGCCTTGTCGTTGAGCGCCAGCAGCCCGCCGTTGACCCCGGCGATGGCGAGCGCGAGCACGACCACACCGAACCCGGGAATGGTGACGGTGGTGAGGTATTTGAACCCGAAGCCGAGCGTCCACGCGACCAGCGCGGGGATGATGCCCGTCACGAGGCCGAGGTAGACGCCCAACAGTATCTGTGCGGGAAACGATGACATGGCCGTACCGAGCAAGGGGACGGACATAGACGTATCGACGCCGCACCGACAGGCGCAATCGCCCTCACGATTTATCCCCGAGAGGGTTCTCCGGGCGAGTATGCAGTCGGAGCGCGACTGGGCCGGCGCGCGTGCGTCGGTACTGTTGACCGTCGCCGTCGCCGTCCTCTCGGTGGCGACGGGCATCGTCAACATCTCGGCTGCCACGCCCGTCGCCGGGCCGTTCGCGAGCTACGTCCCGGCGGTCGTCCGACAGACGGCCGGCTTCACCGGCACACTAACGGGGTTTCTCACCGTCGCCGGCGCGCTCCAGTTGCGGAACGGCTACCGCCTCGGCTGGTACTGGACGCTGGTGATGCTGCCCGTCACCGCCGCACAGGGGCTGTTGCAGGCCAGTCGCTACTCGTACCCGCTGGTGGTGCTCTCGCTGGTCGCCCTGGTCGTCGTCGCAGTAAACCGGCGGGCCTTCTCAAGGCGGCTCGACCTGACGGCGACCCAGATCGCCGCCATCGGCTCGCTGGTCGCCGCACAGACGTACGGCACCGTGGGCACCTACGCGCTCCGCGAGGAGTTCGCCGGCGTGGATTCGCTGACAGACGCGTTCTACTTCACGCTCGTCACCGGGAGCACCGTCGGCTACGGCGACGTGACCCCGGTAACGGACACCGCGCGGCTGTTCGGCATGTCGGTGCTGCTGCTCTCGGTCGCCTCCTTCGCGGTGGCGCTCGGCGTCGTCCTCACCCCCGCAATCGAAGCCCGCCTCTCCTCCGCACTCGGACGCATGACAGAAGCACAACTCGAACTGCTCGAGAACCACGTGGTGGTTCTTGGCTACGGCGAACTCACGGAACCGATACTCGAAGAACTCGAAGACGAGGCGGCGTTCGTCGTCATCACCGACGACGAATCCGCCGCCAGACGGCTGGCCACCCGGGATATCCACGTGCTCACCGCGGACCCGAGCGACGAGGAGCCACAGCGGACGGCCGGCATCGACCGGGCGCGGGCGGTCATCGCCGCCACCCAGAACGACGCCAACGACGCGCTCGGAATCCTGACCGCGCGGGAACTCAACCCTGACCTCCACATCGCGGCGGGCGTGACTCAGCGTGAGAACGTGAGCAAGCTCAAACGCGCCGGCGCCGACACCGTCATCAGCGCCGCCACTATCGGCGGCCACCTGCTCGTCGAGGCCGTGATGGGCGGCGAGGACAGCGAGCAACAGGCGGACGAACTGCTCGGCGAAGACCGAGACACGTAGGTTAGCCGGACGCGACGCCCCTGTCGACCACGGCCACGTCGCAGTCGACCTCCTTGAGGCGCTCGAACGTCGGCGGGGACACCAGCCGCGAGGCCGCCGAACGGTCGCCCGAGGAGCCGAGCACCACCAAATCGTACGCTCCGGCGTTCTCCTGAATGAACTCCGTCACCTCCGAGCGGGCGACCCGCGTCTCGACCGGCGCGTCGAACGCCTCCACGACGTTGGCGAGACGGTTCTCTGCGCTCCGGCGCTCGACCTCTCGGGCGATGCAGGTGCAGACGCTCACGTTCCCGGAGCGGCCGGCGAGTCGGAAGGCGAAATCCACCATCGCGTGGGCCGAGTCGCCGGGACGGGCGACCGGGACGAGCACCCGCCGCCAGCGGGTTTCGCCCGTCGAACGGTGGGCAATCGCGTCGATTGGGCCGCCGAGCACCCGCCGGACGTACGGCGAGAGCGCGCCGTGCTCTTCCTCGTAGGGGGTGACGATGAGGTCGCAGTTGGTCCGCCGGGCGGTGTCAATCGTCGTCGGCCCGGGCTCGCCGCTGGCGACGACGACTTCGCAGGGCACGCCGACCCTGGTTCGAATCCGGTCCGCGACGCCGTCGAGTCGGTCGGCGGCGTCCCGGACCCGCTCGGCGTCTTCCGCCGGGAAGTCGGTCGGGTCGACGGTCCCGTGTGAGTCGGCCATCTCGCTATCGACCCCGTCGAGCACGTCAAGCAGGACCACCTTTCCCGCGGCGTGGTCGGCGGCGAGACGGGCGGCCAGCGTCGCGGTGTGTTGGGCAGTCTCGCCCCGCATCGGGACGAGCACGTGGTCGTCACCGCGGGTCGTGCCGTAGAGGTAGGCCGCGCGCTGCTCGTAGAACCCCTCGCGCCAGAACAGGAACACCGCGGCGACCAGCGAGGTCGAGAGGAAGACGCTCACGACGTACGCGCCCCGTGGGCCGAGAGTGACGCCGACGCCCGGGGCGAGTTGGACCGCGACCGGTTCGACGCTGGCCACCTCGATGACCAGCACCAGCAGCGCCGAGGAGAACGCCGAGGCCTCCTCCAGGTCAAGCGCCCAGGTGACGGCGGCGGTCAGCGCAATCGCGCCCGCGGCGGCGACGGGGTTGACCGCGACCGCCTCGGGCGTCGGAAGCACGAGGGTAGCGGCCTCGAAAGACACCAGCCCACAGACCGCGCCGAGCGTGAGGCCGCCGACGAACCGCCGTGGCGAGGCGTACTCGCTCTCGGGGTTGGCAAACAGCGTATAGGTGCCCGAGGCAAGCGGCGGAAAGAGGAGATACGGCAGCGTGCTCACCGAGTTCGAGAGGTAGGTGACGACGCCGATAAGCAGCGGGACGAACAGCAGCACCGAGAGGTGGATGAGGTTGTTCGTGTTCTCGGCCCACCGGCGGAACTCGTCGAGTTCACGCCGCTCTATCGAGCGGAGCCGCCGATAGGTGGCGATTAGTACCGCCCAAGCCCGCCCTCGCATCGCTCAGAGCGCGGCGACGGCGTCGAGCGAGATGCGGATGGCCCGCTCGACGTTGTTCTTCGCTTTCTCCGGCAGTTCTTCGCCCTCGGTTTCGCCTTTCTGGGTCCCCTTGACGAGGTTGCCGTCGACGGTACAGATGGCGCCCGCCCGCATCCCCTTCCGCCGGGCCAGCGAGAACACCGCGGCGGCCTCCATCTCGATACAGAGCAGGTTCGCCGCCTCCCAGTCCTCGACGAACTCGGGGTTTTCGTTGTAGAAGGCGTCGTCAGAGACAATCGGGCCGACGTGCACGTCCTCGTCGTTCGCCTCGGCGGAGTCGACCAGTTCAGTAAGGACGCCGTAGTCTGGGACGGCCGGATAGTTCGCCGACTCGTATCGTTTGCTTGTGCCCTCCTCCTTGGCAGCGCCGGTGGCGACCACCATGTCGCCGATGTCGATGTCTTCCTGCAGCGCGCCGGTCGTGCCGACGCGGATGACCGTCTCGACGCCGACGTTGTGCATCTCCTCGACGGCGATGGCCGCGGAGGGGCAGCCGATGCCCGTCGAGCAGATAGTCAGCGGCGTGCCGTCGTACTCGGCGTTGACGACCTTGTACTCCCGGTTCTGGGACACCTCCTCGACGCTGTCACACTGGGCGGCGATGCGGTCCACGCGCCCGGGGTCGCCCGGGATGAGCGCGATGTCGTTGAGTTCGCCCTCCGACACGAGCAGATGGGGCTGTTTGGCCATGTTGGGCGCTCTGGTGGCGAGGGCAAAAGCCCCGCGGTCCGGGCGTCGTCAGACGGATGCCATCCCGGGTGTCGCCGCGCCGGCGACGAACGGCTAAAACGTTTTGTCACCACCCGAATACTGTGCTCCCATGATGGAGTCACCGTCGGCGGGTCAAGTCTACCGTAGCGCCCTCCCGGTCATCGTCGTCAGCCTCGTCGCCGGACTGTTCGCCGGTACGGTCCTCGGGAGCGAGTCGATGCGGCAGGGCATCGAGAGCGTCCCCGGGGTTCTCGTCCTGTTACCGGCGTTCCTGGCGACGCGGGGCGGCGTGTACGGCTCGCTGGGGTCGCGGCTGTCGACCGGGCTTCATCAGGGACTCATCGAACCGCGATTCGAGATGAGTCAGCGGCTCTCGAACGCCATCATCGCCTCGTTCGTGAACGGGATGGTCGTCTCAGTCTTCGTCGCGGTCATCGCGTTCGCCGTGCTGTTGGCACTCGGGAAAACCGGGAACCTCGTGCAGTTGGTCGGCATCATGGTCGTGGCCGGCTTCCTCTCCGCAGTCCTGATGCTGTCGGTGCTTATCACCGTCGTGTTCGTGGGCTATCGTCGCGGGCTCGACCCCGACAACATCGTCGGTCCGCTGGTCACGACGCTCGGTGACCTGTTCGGGGTTCTCTTCCTTCTCGCCGGCATCTATATCGTGGGGCTGGTGCTATGAGCGACGAGTACGCCGGGGACGACCTGACCGGGCTGGGCGAGACGGTCGGCGAGGTGTACGACGAGCACATCGGTGCGGGGGAAACCTCGGCGGGTCTGCTTGCCCCGGACACGATTACCGACGAATGGACCGTCTCGCGGATGGTCACCACAATGATTCCGCTGCTGGTCGCGCTCTCGGTCCTGCAGATGGTCTCTGGCTCCGTGCTCGAACAGTACGAGGAGGTGTTACTGACGTACCCGGCGCTCCTGATTCTCGTTCCGGTTCAGATCGGCACCGCCGGTAATCTCGGCTCGATCATGTGCTCGCGGCTCTCGACGGGGCTCCACCTGGGAACTTTCGAGCTCTCGGTGGACAACCCCGGAGTGCGGGCGAACTCCGGCGCGGTAGCCGGGCTCGGCCTCACCGTGTACACGCTCGTCGGAATCGGGGCGTGGGCCATCGCACAGGCGCTGGGTGGGTCGCTGGAGCTCGTTCAGGTGATGACGATTTCGCTCGTCAGCGGGATGCTTCTCGTCCTGTTCGTCATCGGTGTGAGCCTCGCGGCGGTCTCCGCCTCCTATCGGTGGGGCTACAACCCGGACGACACGGCGATTCCGGTCGTCACGAACGTCTGTGACATCACCGGGGTCCTCATCCTGTTCGGCGTCGTCTCCCTCGTCGTGTGA
>JBDGQC010000064.1:0-20292 GCA_042219375.1 Halolamina sp.
GCCGCGAGGTCAACAAGAAGACCGAGATGATCATCGCCCCCGCGTCCAAGCAGGCTTCCGAGATGCTCGCCCGCGAGGGCTGGACGGCCGAACTGATGGCCGCCGGCGTGAACTTCTCCGAGGCGACCTGCGGCGCCTGTATCGGCATCGGTCACGTCCCCGGCAGCGACACCGTGTCGCTGCGGACGTTCAACCGCAACTTCGAGGGGCGCTCCGGCATCGAGGACGACTCGGTGTATCTCTGCTCCCCCGAGGTCGCCACGGCGGCGGCAATCAAGGGCGAAATCGTCGACCCGCGTGACCTCGCTGACGAACTCGGCGACCTGGAGGACCCCGGTTTCGAGATGGGGACGGGCTACGACCGCGAGGACGCGGACCTCATCGCCCCGGACGAGGCCGTGGACGACGAACTCGTCAAAGGTCCCAACATCGGCGACGTGCCGCTGAAGGACCCGCTCGAATCGGATATCGACGGCGAGGTGCTGCTCCGGATGGGCGACAACATCACCACCGACCACATCATCCCGGCCACGTCGGACATCCTGAAGTTCCGCTCCAACGTGCCGAAGCTCTCGGAGTTCACGCTCTCCCGCGTGGACGAGAGCTTCGCCCAGCGCGCGCTGGACGCCGACGGGGGGTTCCTCGTCGCCGGCGAGAACTACGGCCAGGGCTCCTCGCGCGAGCACGCGGCGCTGTGTCCGATGTACCTCGGCGTCGAGGGCGTGCTGGCCCAGAGCTTCGCCCGCATCCACAAGGCGAACCTGTTCAACTTCGGCCTCGTCCCGCTAACCATCGACGCGGACGACTACGCGAACATCGAGCAGGGCGACCAGGTCGAAATCGTCGACGACGTGGGCGCTGGCGTGCGCTCCGGCCAGGAGGAGTTCACCTTCCGCGTCAACGACGAGTGGGAGGGGACCGCCCATCTCGACGCCTCCGAGCGCGAGCGGGAGATTCTCGCGGCCGGCGGCAAACTCTCGTGGGTCCGCCAGCAGCACGAGTCGGGCAGCGGCGCGCCCGCCGACGACTGAGACAGTCAGCCAGCTAACCGTCCCGCAGTCGGCGCTTTTGGGCCGGCAGTCGCGGGCGGCCGCATGCTTTATGCGCTCAACTCCGTTAGCCTTGGCCATGACCATCACTCCCGACACGCCCGGCGTGGAGGGACTCACCATCCGGCAGGCCGACAGGGCGGACCTGCTCGCGGTATTTCGCATCGAAAAGGCCGTCTTCCCGCAGCCGTGGCCGTTCGCCTCCTTCGAGCAGTTCCTCGGGCAACCGGGGTTCCTGGTCGCGGTGCGCGGGGGTGCGGTCGTCGGCTACGCCGTCTCGGATGTCACCCCGAACCACGGCCGGGACCTCGGTCACCTGAAAGACATCGCGGTCCACCCCAGCGCCCAGGGGGAGGGTGTCGGCCGGGCCCTGCTCGAACGCGTGTTGCTCACCCTCTCCGTCGAGGGGGCCGACGTGGTGAAACTCGAAGTCCGGGAGAGCAACGACACCGCCCAATCGCTCTACGAGGACGTGGGGTTCGAACCGATTCGCCGAGTGCCGGGCTACTACGACGACGGCGAGGACGCCTACGTGATGGTGCTCGACGTTGCGGAGTGGCACAACGCCGGATAGCGCGCCACGGCATCGAGCGGTTCTGTTTTGGCGCTCCGGGCCGACCGGTCAGCCATGGGCTTCAGCTGTCCGGTCTGTGAGACCCCCCAGCACGACAGCGAGCATCTCGCGAACCACCTCGCCATGACGGCGATGCTCCACGAGGACGACCACGAGGCGTGGCTGGACGAGCACGTCGACGGATGGGGAGAGCTTACCCCGCCGGAACTGGGACAGCGCGTCGTCGACGCCGCCGAGCAGGTTGATTACGACGAGGCGGCCGTCGAGGCAGCCGACATCCCCGAGGAGTTCCGTGACGGCGACGAGCAGGGGACGGGGGACGCTACGGACGCGGCCGACGCCGCCCCACGAACCGACCGCGGGTCGCCGGCCCGTGGCAGCGACGAACTCGACGAGGAGACGAAGGAGGTGCTCGCGGAGGCCCGGGAGCTAACCGAGAAGCGCCGCGAGAACGCTGCCGAGGGACCCGACGACGAGGCGGACGAGGCACGCGGCGACGAGCGCGAGGAGTGACGCACCGTCATCGGTAAACCGCTCGGCCCGAACCACCGAATATGCGAACGGAAGGCGTCTTCTCACCCGACACCGAGGCCGACGCGCGCGAGGCGTTCGACACCGTCGGCCCCGCCGCGCAGGTGGTGGTGCGCGAGACGGCCAGGGCGATGGAGTTCGACCGCGAGGAGTACAGCCAGCGCGTCACCGGCGAGGTGGTCGAGACTGCCCGCGACGCGCTGTTCGCGTCGCTGCTCACGGTCCATGTGGGCGAGCGCGAGGCGTTCGAGGCGTGGCAGGAGGAGCACCCGGAGTACTCCGTCCACGTCAATGGCTCCGACAACGTGGACAACGTCGTCTGGCACGTCGCCCCGTTCACGGAGGCGGCGGTGGCGGCGACGTTCCAGCAGGAGGAGGAGGCGGCCATCGGAACCCTTCGCCGGCAGGCGTTCGGCCGCATCTACGCCGACCTGCTGAAGGAGACGCCGCCCGGAAACGGTTAACCCCCGGCCACACACAGGGCTGCTGTGAGCGATAGCTACCCACGCGAGGACGGTCGCCAGCACGCCGCTATCGGCGACCCGCATCCCGACTGGCCCGTCATCGAGAGCGTTCCGGAGTACGAGACCAGCTGGTTCACCGGCGGCTACGACCTGGTCGAACAGCCCGACGGCAGCCGGAAGCGCTACTACTGGGCGGAGCTTCCGACCGCCGTCGTCGTCACGGCGGTCACCGACGAGAACGTGTTGTTCGTCGAGCAGTACCGGCCGACGATTCGCCACGAACAGTTGGAACTCCCGGCGGGCATCGTCGAGGAGGGCGAGTCGTTCACCACGGCCGCCGAGCGGGAGCTCCGAGAGGAGACGGGCTTCGCCGCCGACTCGCTTTCGCTGATGGCGGAGGTGTGGGTCGCGACGGGGCTGCTCAGACACAAGCGCGCCTACGTGTTCGCGGAGGGGCTGGAGCCGGCCGAGCAGGACCTGGACGACAACGAGTTCCTCACGCCGCGTGCCCTGCCCGTCGACGAGGCGATTCCGACCGTCCGCTCGCGGCCGACCAACGAGGCGACCCTGCAGGGGTTGACCCTCGCCCACGAGGAGGGGCTGCTGTAGCCCCGCGTCAACGGGCTTAACCGCCCGAACGCGGTACGGGACCCATGGACGGCGAACTCTCGACGGCGCGACTACGCGAGTTACTGACGGATGACCCGTCGCCGACGGTGGTGGACATTCGCGCCCCGCGGGCGTTCCGGCGGGGACACATCCCCGGCAGCGTCAACGTTCCGTTCCGTCAGCTACCCGACCGGGTCGCCGAACTCGCCGACGCCGACAGGATAGTGACAGTCTGCCCCCACGGCAAATCGAGCGTACAGGCGGCGAAGCTCATCGCCTCCTACGAGGGCACCGGTGACGCAACTGTCGAAAGTCTCGCGGGCGGTCTGCAGGAATGGGACGGGGAGATGGCGAGCGAGGTCGGAGGCACCCAGGTGGATGAGGGTCCCGAAGCGCCGTTCTGACACTATGAGGCGGCGACGGCCAGCCGCCGTTTTGATGCTGTGAGGCGGCGACGGCCAGCCGCCGTTTTGATGCTGTGAGGCGGCGATTGTCAGCCGCTGATTCGAAGCTACGGCCGCCAGAACAGCACGGAGCGGAGGACGAGCGCCGCGACGGCGGCGACGACGGCCGGAACACCGAAGCCGGGGACGGGCACCTCGGTCGGCTCCGTTCCTTCCTCGGTCTCCGTGGGTGTTTCCGTGGTCACACGCACCGTCACCGTCTGCTCGCCAGCGCCGAGGCGGTGCTCTCCGCCGTCCGGCATCCGAACCTGTGCCGAAACCGTCGTCTGTTCGCCCGGGTCGAGTTGGACGACTTGCTCTGTGACCGACTCGCCGTCACGGGTGAACACGACGGTTCGGTTGCCAGGTACGGACTCCTGGTTCTCGACGGTCGCCGTGACCGTCACCGTTCCCCCGCGTTCTACTTCCGAACGGTCGACCCGCACCTCGGTCACCCTCGGCGTCGCCGGCTCTCGCACCCGGACCTCCACGCGCTCGCCGGCCACGGAAACGGTGTAGCTCCCGGTCTCGTCGAACCGGTAGCGCAGCCGTGCCGTCGTGGATTCGCCGGGCGCAAGCGTGCCGTTGGCCCGTGCGACGCGCGCGTCGGCGACCCGGAGCACCACCTCGTACGCACCGGTGGCGTCGCCGACGTTGGTCACCCCGGCCCGGAACGAGAGCGATTCGCCGACGGCCACCCGTATCGGCGCGTCGGCGGTCGTATTGCGGTACGGTCCGGTGTAGCGCACGTCGCGACCGGGGTCGAACGCGATACGCATCTGGGCCGGACGGCTGCCGAACGCCTCGCGATGGGCGCTGCGGGTCCACGTCTCCGGGGTAGCGCTGGTGGTGGTGAACCGCTCGGCGGCGTCTTCGGTGGCGGAAGCGCCGGCCTCGCCGACGGCGGCGACGATGTCGGCGCTGGTCACCTCGCCTGTGCGGCCGTTGAGCGCCCGGAAGACGTTCTGGAGGCTGGCGCTCCGGTCGGTGTCCAGTCTGAGCTGTCGGTCGAGTTCGCCGAGCACGAGCGCGCCCTTCCAGTACTGGGCGTTGGCGGTCCACGTGCTCGGCTCCGCGAGCACCGAATCGGCCTGCGGGCTGCTCGCGCCGCGCCCGAGGAACCGCTCGAAGTCGGCGAACGTCGCACCCTCGTCCAGGCTCAGCAGGGCGGCGTACCAGGTCGCGCTGGCTTCGGTGAACCAGCGCCCGGACGCCGCCGTCTCGAACGACTGGCGGGTGTGGACGTACTCGTGGAGCCACGCGTTCCCGATATCGCCGACGCGCTGGCTATCCCGTACCCAGAAGTCGTGGCTACCGACCTGAAGTCCCTGGACCGCCCAGTCGATACTGTTTGTGGGTGCGGCGACAGCGAACACCCGCTGGTCACGGTCGCCGACCTGCATCTCCCTGGAGGCGTTGGCCAACGCCGACAGCACGCGGTCGGGGCTGTTCGCCATCTCCGCGGCCTCGGGGACGACCAGGCGGAGGCTCTGGCCGTTGGCCCGACGGGTGTAGACGGTGTGGGCGCCGAGGAAGGCGGTGTCCACCCCGACCGCGCCCTCGCCGGCGACGCGGGTCGAGCGGCTGACGCTGACGGCGTCGGTGCCGCGGTAGCGCCACTGGAGCCCGATGTTCGGGATTTGAACCAGCGCCCACGGCCCCACGTCGGCGTAGAGATACGACCCGTCGGTGCCCAGCGGCCCGCTCACGTCGGCGGTCCGGTTCGACTCCTTCCCGTAACGCAACGTCGGCGACGCGGTCTCGCCGTCCCACTCCCAGGTCCGCTCGCCGGACCGGGAGAACCCCGTGCTCTCCCTGACGGTCACGCCGGTGTCGAGGGTGACTTGCAGCGCCGTCACCTCGTCGGGGAGGTCGAACGTCTGAACCACCTCGATTGAGCCGGGAGTGTCTGGCGTCAGCGAGAGCGCGGTATCCACCCGAATCGTCGGCGACGCCGTACCCGTCGCGGGTGCCGCCGACGTGGCGGCGTCGCTCTCGGCGGTTGATACATCGGTGAGCGAGGTGCTCCCCACAGCGGTCGCTGTCCCCGTCGCGGCGACGGCGCTCCCGGGAGCGATGCTCGTCAGCACCAGGAGGGCGACGAGCGCGGGACCGGCTCTGACCACACTCGTCACTCGTCCGGCAGCAGTATAAGTTCTCACGCGAGCACGGCCGCTCACAGGAGCGAGAACGACGGCCGGCAGAAGGAGGTCAGGCCACGTTGAAGCCTTTCTCGCGGAGGAAATCCTCCACGCGGCCGCTGTGGTTCCCCTGGAGTTCGATGGAGCCGTCCTCGACGGTCCCGCCGCACGCGAACTTGGATTTCAGGTCCGAGGACAGGCTGTCCATGTCCACGTCTTTCGGGTCGAACCCCTGGATTATCGTTACCTCCTTGCCGTACCTGCGCTCGTCGATGCGGATGCTGATCTGCTGAGACTCTTTGGCGACGTCCTCGCAGACGCAGAGTTCCTCAGGCAGCCCGCACGTCGAGCAGACTTCACCCATTACGGGCCGGAAGTAGCCGCCACAACTACAAAACAGTACCGGGCCACGGCGGGGACTGTGAGCGAACGCGCCGACTACCGGCGGAGCCGTCCCAGTATCGGCGTCGTCTCCGCGACGATATCGTTGACGGCCGCGACGGCCTCGTCGGCCTCGGTTTCGCTGGCGGTGCCGCCGTAGTGGGCCCGTTCGTAGAGGTTGGCCGTCCGTCTCACCCGCGGGTCGTCCGTAACCAGCCGTTCGACGTAGTCGGTCACGGTTTCGCCGGTGCGCCGCGGGCCGTAGCGGTCCGCGAGCAACGCCTCCAGCCGGTCGTAGGCTCGCTCCACGTCCGCGACTGGCCCCTCGCGGGGCTGGTAGCGCAACCAGACGAACCGGTAGAGCCGTTCGTCGAGGCCGAACCGGCGGCTGGCGGCCACCCCGCCCAGCAGGAATGCGAAGCCGTAGCCCAACTGTTCCCGACTCGGCAGGGTCGGACCGCTGTTCCCGCCCGCGGCCGTCGCGGTGAAGTCGCCGAGCGTGCCGGCCGTGCTCTCGTTGCCCCGGAGGAGTTCGGCGTCCGGGGTGGCGCCGACGCCGAAGTTGCTGTCGTTGCCGGCGGTGCTGGTCGGTGTGGCAGCGGTCGCCGTCGCCGCATCGGTCGGTGTCCACTCGCCCGGGCCGCTCTCGGTGGTATCGACGCCCTCCTCGCCGTTGTCGCGCGCCTCGGCCAGCCGCTGGCTCTCGGCCGTTTCGCGGGCGCTACCGGGCGTGGGGTCGAACGTGACCCAGCCGGTTTGCGGGAAGTACACCTCGACCCACGCGTGGGCGTCGAGGCCCCGCACCACCCACTTGTCCTCGGCGACCCGCTCGCCGGGGGTGTAGCCCGTCACGAACCGGGCGGGGATGCCCTGGGTGCGCAGCATCGTCACCATCGTGGTCGCGTAGTAGACGCAGTAACCGGCGTCCATCTCGAAGAGGAACGAGTCGGCGATGTTCCCCTCCGGCTGTTTGACGTTGAGCGAGTAGCGCTTGTTCGCCTCCAGATACTCCTCGATGGCCACCGCCGCCTCGTAGGGGGTATCGGCGTCGGCGACCACCTCGTTGGTCCGCTCGGTCACTCGGTCGGGCGTGCTGTCCGGGAGGCCGAGATACCGCTCCTCGATACGGTCCGGGTAGTCCGTCCCTGCGGTGCGGAGTTCCCGGGAGTCGTACTGTGGCACCTCACTCACGACGGTGTAGGACTCGCCCTCGCTGATGGCCGTCGCCGCGCGGAGGCCGTCCTGTGCGGTGACCTGTGTCGCTCGCGCCATACTGCCTTCGACTTCGACCGGTTTCCACGCCGCGGGCATGGAGTTGAGCGGCGTTTTCGCGGTCACGGTCTGCTCGACGGTCCGGGTGTCCCCGGGAGGGCTGTCGAGCGGGCCGCTGTACTGGCTGGCGTCGCCGGTTCTGACCCAGCCGTCGCCCGTGTAGCGGTCGTAGCTCCCCACCTTCCAGTAGGCCCGCTGGTCGGACTGGACGGTGAACCGCACCTCCGGGGAGAGGCGGATGGAGCCGACGACGCCCACGCTGTCGGCGTTGTCCACGAGGTTCGACTCCAGCGTCGGCGAGCCGGTGCCGATGAACGCCGGCCGGGCAGAGCCCCCGGGCACCAGCGAGACGGACGCCGACAGCACCACCATGACGGTGACGACGAGCACGACGGTGTCCCACTGGACGGCGAGAGCGTCACGCGGTGTGAGTTCTGCCAGCCCGACCGCGGATGTCGCGCCCACGACGCCGAGCAACGTCGTCGTCGCGGTCGCATCGCCCGTGAGCACGAACAGGGCGAGCACGCTCCCACCGACGAGGACGCTCAGCGGGTAGCGCCCGCGCAGCGCCAGCACCCACGACCCGAGCAGCGGCGCCGGCAGTACCGCGAACACCCAAATCTGGGCCTGTAACAGCCGGAACACCGAGAGCCCGGTCAACAGCGCACCGAAGTCTCTCAGGACCGTCCCCACGTCGATTAGTGCGCGCTGGCTCGCCGGGAGCGAGAAGTAGTAGAGCGTCATCCCCGCCGTGAGCAGGGCCAGACTGCCGACCAACGCCTTCTTGGCGTCCAGCCGCGGTGCGAGGACGATACCCAACACCAACACGGCGGCGATTTCGGTCAGCAACACACCCGTCCCGCCGACCACGTCGGTGACGTGAAACAGCACTCGAAGGTACGCGAGTGTCAGGAGTACGAGGCCGAGCATCGCCGGGTTGGTCACCGCCTCGCTGAACCTCCAGTCGGGGTCCCGCGGCAGCACGCGATTTAGCGTCTCCGACAGCGTGTCGCGGTCCCTGGGCTTCGGCGGCTCACCTGAGGGGTGGGACCGGCTCATGCGTCCACCTCCCGGGGCCTGTCAGCGCCGGTCTGGACGCCGCCGCCGGCGCGCTCGACCATCTCGCTGAACGCGTACTCGCTGTCGACGACCTCGACGCTCGCGTCGCTCTCGCGTCCCCGGATGCGCACGTCGGCATCGGGTTCGGGGAGTTTCCCGCCCCGGGCCGTCGCCAGCGTCCGCAGCAGGGCGAGTTCGCCGCCGCGCTCCGGGCCGACGCTCACGGTCCCCTGCGGGAGCGCCACGTCGACCGGGATGTCCTCGTCGACGAGCGAGAGCGCGACGCTCGCGGTGGCCTCGGCCATCCAGTCGGCGCCGTTGACGGTCGCGCCCGCGGCGACGGTGACCGCCTCGGCCTCGGCCTCGGCGGCGAACTCCTTGACGATGAGTTCGTCGCGCTTGGCGGTGGTCCGCCAGTGGATGTCCCGGAGCGGGTCGCCCGGGTGGTACTCCCGGAGCTCCTCGAACTGCTCGCGCTGTTCGCTGCGGCCGTACTCCCGGAGGCGGCGTAGCGACTCCCGACCCCACGAGCGGAGGAAATGTACCTGCGGGTAGACAAGCACGGTGGTGGTGTCCCGAAGGTGGATGGTGGTTTCCATCAGCCCGAACACGTCGGTCGCGGTGACCGTCGTCCCGCCGAGTTCCCGCTCACCGCGCTGCTCGTAGCGCACGCGGTAGGACAGCGTCTCGTTGCCCACGGCCGTCTCGAAGCGGGCCTCGCCGGTGCCGTCGGCGTTCTCGCGGACGGTGTACGCGGACTCCGCCTCGGTCGGGGGGACGATACTGAGGCCGTCGCCCACCTGCTCGGTGACGCTCCCGACGAACGGGCGGCGGAGCTCCTCGCCGCTGCCATCGGTGAAGGCGATGTGAGCGGTTCGCGCCTCGCCAACGTGGGCGTCGGCCGGTGGCTCGCGCACGATTGCGAGGTCGGGGAGCCGCGTCACCTGGATGTAGGCCGCGACGAGCAGCACCGCTGCGGGGACGACGACGGCGTTGAGCGACCGGGTGCCGAACAGGAGCGCGAGCAGGAACCCAAGCGCGCCGATGGCGGCGACGCCCCTCCCTCGTGTTGTGAGGCTCATTCCACGCTGACGGCAGAGAGCGCCGCCTCCAACACCTCCTTACCCGTCTGACTCCCGGTTTTCGGCCGGATGCGGTGGCGGAACACGGTCGGGGCCTCGGTCTGCACGTCGTCGGGGGTGACGTAGTCGCGGCCATCCAGCAGCGCCCGCACCTGCGAGGTACGCGCGAGCGCGATGCTCCCCCGGGGGCTGACGCCGAGCTGTGCGTGGTCACGGGTGTAGCCCGCGAGCCGACTGATGTACGAGCGGATCGGCTCCCGCACCTCGACGTTGCTGGCCGTCTCCCGTGCCCGCCGGACCTCCCAGCCGTCCGTGACCGGCTCCAGGTCCTCGATGGGGTGGTGGCCGGCGGTCCGGCCGATGATTTCGGCCTCGTCGGTGCTGTCGGGGTAACCCAGGCGGAGCTTCTTGGCGAACCGGTCGATTTCGGCCATCGGGAGCTCGTAGGTGCGGCCGATTTCCACGTCGTTCTGGGTCGCGATGACGACGAACGGCTCCGGGAGCTTCCGGGTGTCGCCGTCTACCGTCACCTGCTTTTCCTCCATTGCTTCGAGCAGGGCGCTCTGGGTCTTCGGCGGTGCGCGGTTGATTTCGTCGCCGAGAACGACGTTCGCGAAGATGGGGCCGGGCTGGAACTCGAACTCGCGGCTCTGCCGATTGAACACGTTGGTCCCTGTCACGTCGGCGGGCAGCAGGTCCGGCGTGAACTGCACCCGCCGGAATGACACGTCCACCGACGTGGCGACCGACCGCGCGAGCATCGTTTTCCCGGTGCCGGGCACGTCTTCCAGCAGCACGTGGCCGCGGGCGAGCGCGGTGACGACGATGTGCTCGACCTGCTCGCGCTTGCCGACGATGACCTGCTCGACGTTCTCGACGATGTCGTCGATGAGCCCCGCCGCCGCGTCGATGGTGAGCGGCTCCGGTTCGGTGCGGTCGCCGGCCGCGCCACCCCCGGCGTCGGTCCCTCCCTCGACCGGCGCTCCGTCATGCCCCGAGGCGGCGTCTGCGGAGCCCGAGTCGGTCATTTCGTCCATCCGCTCCGTCGGTCATCGGCAGTCACACGCGCGGTCAGAGTATGGAGGTAGTTCACAAGAAACATATTCGGCCCGTATACGTAACTCTGCCGCCGGTGGCACGCCAGCACCCCGGTTGAACGCCGGGTCCCATTGATTCCGATGGCCGGGCGGAAACGAGGAGCGGTTCGGCGACCGGGGACGAACGCCAGTCCTCGCGGGTTCGGGCTCGGACGGGTGTTTTCGCCGTCTCGACCCGCGTTACTAAGTTCGTCCACCGCATAGCCCGCATGACTCCCTGGTGTGTGGACATGAACGGACCAACGACACAGGGTGGTTTCGTCGTTCGTGCGGTCGAGGGGCTCCGGGGCCTCTTCGACGGCGAAGCGCCCGCTACTGACGCCGCCCGCTACGTGCCGACGCTGGTGCGTCGGCTGTTCGGTGACGGCCTCGGCTACGACGATACCGCGTACAGCCAGCGCGAGGAGTGGTCGGAGGTTCACTTCGTCGACGAGACGGGCCAGCCGGCGATTATCCTGACGGCGACCGACGCCGGCGAGGACATCCGCACCGCCCGCCGTCGCGCCTTCCGTGCGGCCAGCGCCGAACCGTCGGTCCGCTATCTGGTCATCACCAACCGGAACCGGCTGGTCACGTTCGCCCGCTGCTCGCCCGACCGCTCCGACGCCACGACCCGTGACGGCGTCACCGCGCGTCCACTCACCGAAATCGACCTCCGCGACGCCGTCGAGCGCTCCTACGGTCGCTCGCTCGCTGAGGCGCTCACACCCGGTCAGCAGCTCTCGTTCGCCAAACTCACCGCGCTCCGGCGGGAGGCCGTCACCGAGGCGGTCGAGGACGGCGCGGTCGAACCGGACGACCTCACGCTCGGGGACCTCGCGGGCGTCGACAGCGCCAGCGCGGGGGCCGACCCCGGCGCGCTCGCCGAAACGCTGACCGAAACGCTTGCGGACGTGCTCTCGCCCGCCGTCGAGGACGCGTTCTCCCGGCTGTCTCGCCGGATTCAGGAGTTCGCCGACAGCGAGGCCGCCCTGGAGGAGCGCATCGCCGAGGCGAAGGCGGCCGGCGACGAGGCAGCCGTCACCCAGGGCCGGGCGGACCTGTTCGACCTGCGCGAGGAGTACGCCACCGCCCGCCGCCTGGAAGCCGGCTTCGCCCGCTGGAAGCACGTCACCCCGGACGAGGACGAGGCGACGTTCTGTGCCGAGGCCGCCGCCGTCGCGCTCGACACTCTGCTGCTTGCACGGGTTGCTGCCGACCGCGGGCTCGCCGGCGACTTTGACGCCTACCGCGCCTTCTGGGAGGAGCACGCCGAACACGCCGAGCGCGACGCGGGCGACCTGGTGCGGGCGGTCCGGGAGGAGCTCGCGGGCGTCAGCGAGGACGCCACCGACGACGGCACGTTCGCCTGGGTGTTCGAGGCCGACATCGCCGACGCGTTCGAGGAGGCGGTCACGGCGCTCTCGGCCGTCGATGTCGGCGCGCTCGACGCCACGCAGTTGACCGAGGCGTTCGACAGTCACCTGGGCGCCGACGGCCGTCCCGTCCGTGGCGCGACCCGCCCGGCGACGGCCGGCCTCCTGCTCGACCGGGCGGCGTACACCGCCGACGCGCTCATCGACGACCCAGGGGCCGACCTGCTGGACCCTGCGTGTGGCGACGGGAGCGTGCTCGTCGGCGCTGCCGACCGCCTGCTCGCGCGCCTCGGCCGCACCGACGCGTCGCCGGCCGCAACCCTCACCACCGTCCGGGACCGGCTTCACGGCCTCGACAGCCACCCCTACGCGGTCCACCTCGCGGAAACCCGGCTGCTCCTCCGCACCCTCGACGTGCACGCCGACGCCGTCGCCGCGGACGACGGGTTCTCGCTGGACCGCTTCTCGGTCCACCGGACCGACGCGCTCCGCACGGAGCCCGGGGACGGGGCCGCCGGCGACAGCCCCCGTGTAGAGCGTCGGGACGCGGCCGCCGCCGCCAAGGACCGCGCGGATTTCGGTTTCGTCGTCAGCGATACGCCCACCACGGACCGTTCGGCGCTCCCCGACGCCGCCGTCGAAGCCTACGACGCGTACGGCAACGCCGACGGCGAGTACGACCTGTCGATGCTGTTCCTGGAACGCGCGACCGATTGGCTGGCCGACGGCGGCCGCCTCTCGATGGCCGTCAACGGCGACCTGCTGGACTCCCCGACCGCCGCGGGTGCGCGGGAGCGCCTTACTGAGGCGTTTCAGCTCCGCGAACTCGTGGACTTCGACACCGGCGGGGAGTCGACGCCGCTGTTCGTCGCCGCCGAGCGCCGGACGGCGACGGACGCATACGAGTTCACCTACGCCCGCGTGACGCCGACGTTCCTCGACCTGGTTCGGGAGGGGCTGGTCCGCCCGGACGACTCGGGCAACGCCCGCCCTGCGGAGTTGGTGGGTCGGTGTCTCCCGGACGACGCCGGGGGGTCCCCGCCGTCGATGGAGACTGTCCTGGTGGAACTCGACCTGGTCTGTGACGCTACTGTCGATGGCTCGATGCCGGTGGAGGTCGAGACGGTGGCGAGCGAGGCGCTCGACGGCCGGTGGCTGTTCGCCGCCCGTGCCGCCGATACCGCGGCGGAGCCTTCGGTGTCGCCCCTCGACGGTCGGGCCGCCGAGGACCCCGACGTCGGCAGCCCCCGGTCGCCGGCAGGGTCCAGCGAGAATTAGCGGCGCCTTGCCGGAGAGCACAACCCATTAGGCCCGCGCCACGGAGCCACGTCTATGCAGACCACCGAGGCGTTCGTCGGTCTCGACTGCGTCGACTGCGGCGAGCGGTTCGACGCCGAGACGGCGACCCACAACTGTCCCGACTGCGGCGGTATCCTCGACCCCGCCTACGACTACGACCGGATCGACCTTTCTCGTGCGGACATCGAATCCGAGCCGTTCGACTCGCTCTGGCGGTACGACGCGCTGCTCCCGTTCCCCCGCGAGACGGCCGTCTCGCTCGGCGAGGGGGCGACGCCGCTGGTCGAGTGCCCTGCCCTCGCCGACGCGATGGGCGTGGGCGAGGTGTACTTCAAGGACGAGGGGCACAACCCCACGGGGACGTTCAAGGACCGCGGCCAGACCGGTGCGCTGACCGCGGCGGCCCAGCACGGCGCCGAGACGGTGGCGCTCAACACCGCGGGCAACGCCGGGCAGGCCGCGGCCGCCTACGCCGCACGGGCGGGGATGGATTCCCACGTCTGGCTCTCGGAACGCGCGGGCTACACCCAGAAGGCGATGGTGGAAGTCCACGGCGGCGAACTCCACGTCGTCGAGGGGGAGATTACCGACGCTGGCGCGGCCTACGCCGAACGGATGGCCGACGAGGACTGGTACTCCACCAAGACGTTCGTCACGCCGTACCGCCACGAGACGAAGAAGTCGATGGTGTACGAGACCATCGAACAACTCGACTGGGAGGTACCTGACGCGGTGGTCTACCCCACCGGCGGCGGCGTCGGCCTCGTCGGCATGCACAAGGGCGCCAAGGAGTTCCGCGACCTCGGGTTGACCGACGAACTCCCGGCGATGTACGCCGCGCAGGCGGAGGGGTGTGCCCCCGTCGTCCGCGCGTGGGCGGAGGGGAAGGAGGTCCACGAGGCATGGGGGGACGAGAACATCACGACCGTGCTCAACGGCATCGCCGTCCCCGACCCCGGCGCGAGCCCCCTCGTTCTCGACGCCCTCGAAGAGAGCGGCGGCGGGGCCGTCGCCGCCAGCGACAAGGAAATCCTCGACGCCGCCATCGAAATCGCACAGACCGAAGGGCTGGAGATGGGGGCGACCTGCGCCGCGGCGGCCGCCGGTGCGTTCGACCTGGCCGAACGGGACGAACTCGGCGAGGACGATACGGTGGTGCTATTGAACACCGGCGCCGGGAACAAGGACGTGGACACGCTGCGCAGCCACCTCGGCGAACGGGAAGCCGAGACGGGCGAGTAGCGCAGGCACGCGGTTTTTCGGTGCCAGTATTAATGTATACGGAAGAGTATACATACCCGTATGAGCAAGAGCATCCGCGTGGACGAAGAGACCCACGCCGCGTTGACAGCGCTGAAGCGGGAGGGTGAGAGCTACGACGACCTCATCTCCCGGCTCGTCGAGGTTCGACGGAAGGCCGTCTCGGAGGGTGCCGGTCTCTGGAGTGACGACGACGCGGCCGAAGAGGCCCGGGCCGCCCGCGAACGGCTGAAAGAGCAGATGGGGCGCCCGTGACACTGTACGACAGCAGCGTCCTCATCGACTACCTCGACGGCGACCCGGCCGTCGCCGACTACCTTGAGGAACACGCGACCGAGCGGGCAGTCACACCGGAATTCGTGCTGTTCGAACTCTATCAGGGCGAGGTCTACAAAGCCGCCCCGGCGGATTTTGACGCCGTGGACGAGGCCCTGGCGTGGCTGACGGTTGTGGAGGATTCCAGCGGGTTCGCCCGCGCGGCCGCCGAACTTCAGGTGGCCCTCCGCGAATCCGGGGCGACCCTCGCTGCCCGGGACGCCTTCATCGCCGGCGCCGCCCACACGCTCGACGAACCACTCGTCGCGAGCGACGAGGATTTCACACCGCTTCTCGATAGCGAGGTTCTCGACGTGACGCTCCTGTAGCTCAGGCGACGGACCATCTGCCACGCTTTTTACGGGATGGCGCCGAAACGCCGCCAATGACTACCATCAAGGACTCCGTCCACGACCACATCGAGGTCGAGGGCGTCGCCGCGGACCTGTTGGACACGCCCGCCGTCCAGCGGCTTCGGCACGTCAAACAGCTCGGAACGGTCCAACTCGTCTACCCTTCTGCCAACCACACCCGCTTCGAGCACTCGCTGGGCGTCTACCACCTCGCGGACCGTGCGCTGGAGGAGATGGGCGTCGACGGCATCGACGCCGAGCGCGTCCGGGCGGCGGCGATGCTCCACGACGTGGGCCACGGCCCGTTTTCCCACAACATCGAGTCGCTCACTCACCGCGAGACGGGGAAGTACCACGACGACGTGGCGGACCTCCTTCGCGACGGCCAGGTGGGTGAGGTGCTGCGGAAGAACGGCCTCGCGCCCGACCGGGTGGCGGGGCTCGTCGCCGGGTCCGGGAAGTACGGCCAGTTGGTCTCCGGCGAACTCGACGTGGACCGGATGGACTACCTCGTGCGGGACGCCCACCACACCGGCGTTCCCTACGGCACAATCGACCCCGGGCGGCTGGTGCGGGCGCTGGAGTTCGTCGACGGTGAACTCGTGCTCGGGCCGGGCAACGTCCAGAGCGCCGAGTCGCTGCTCGTCGCCCGGGCGTTGATGAATCCGACCGTCTACTCCCATCACGTTGCCCGCATCAGCAAGGCGATGCTCCGGCGAGCCACCGAACGCTTGCTGGACGCCGACCCCGACCTGACCGCCGAGGGGCTCCGGCGGATGGACGACCACGGCCTCATCGTCGCGCTCCGGCTCAACCCCGAAACCGAGACGTTCGCTCGTCGCTACGCCGAGCGGGACCTGTTCAAGCGCGCGGTGTGGGCGGAACTCGGCGGCGTCCCCGACCACCTGCTCGATGCCGACCACGACGAACTCCGGGAGATGGAGGCCGACATCGCCGCCGCCTGCGGCCTCGACCCGCGGGAGGTCATCATCGACGTGGAGAGCGAGCCGTCGATGACCGAATCCACCAGCCGGGTGATGGTCGGCGACGAGATGCGGGAACTCGGCCGGCAGTCGCCGCTGGTGAAAGCACTACGTACTGCCCAGTACCAGCAATGGCGCCTCGGTGTCTACACCGTTGCGGAGGCGACCGAGCGGGTGGGGCGGGAGGCGGTCGACCGACTCGGCCTCGACGTGGACGGCGCGTTAGTCAGCGAGCGCCGCGGTCGGCCGGCCACGCTGGACGAGTTCGTGAGCGGGGAGTGAACTGCCCCATTCCGCGGATTTATCCGCCCCTGGCGACCAAGAGAAGCCATGACTGGCACCGTCGAGTTCGTCCACGTCGCCACGGAGGCGGGAGCCTCCCCTGAACAGCAGGATGCCGTCGAGGCCGTCGCCGGCGAGGGGCTGCGCGGCGACCGCTACTTCGACGACGCGGGGACGTTCTCTACCGAGGGCGAGGAGAAACGCCGCGACGTGACACTCATCGAGGCGGAGGCGCTGGAGCAGGCCGAAGACGAGTACGACGTATCATTCGCCCCCGGCGTCCACCGACGGAACGTCACCGTCCGCGGCGTCGGCCTCAACCGTCTCGTCGGCAAGCGGTTCCGCGTCGGCGACGTCGTGCTGGAGGGCGAGGAACTCTGTGAGCCCTGCAACTACCTGGAGCGGACACTCGAACAGAAAGGCGTCGAGGACGCGCTGGTCCACCGCGGCGGCCTGCGCTGTGCAATCGTCGAGAGCGGGGAGATAACGGTCGGCGACGACGTGGTGGCCGAAACGTAGTTTGTGAACGGTTCGCGTCCCTGCCATACGCTTTTCCCCCGTGTCGTGAATGTCCAGCCGTGTCAAGCGATGATGAACCCCCGGAGATGGACCCGCGGAGCTACTACGACAGCGACCCCGAAGCGGAATGGGAGCGCCTCGAAACGGATCCGGTCGGCCGCCTCGAGTTCGAATCGACCGTCGCCGAACTCCGCGAGCGCCTCCCCGCCGAGGGTCGCGTCCTCGACGCCGGTGGCGGGCCGGGTCGCTACAGCGACTGGCTCGCCGAGCAGGGGTACGAGCCCGTCCATTGTGACCTGAGCGGGGAACTCACTCGTTACGCGCGGACGACCGCCGGGCCTGCGCTACCCACCGCACAGGCCGACGTGCGGGCGCTCCCCTACGAGCCCGGGTCGTTCGACGGGGTCTGTTGTCTCGGCGGCGTGCTCTCGCACGTCGTCGATGCCGACGAGCGAGCGGCGGCGCTTGCGGAACTGCGGCGCGTGGCGCGACCGGGTGCGCCCGTCTTCGTCTCCGTCATCGGCCTGCTCTCGGCGCTGCGCTACCAACTCAAACACGCGCTCGGGGAGCACGACGCGCTGTTGACCCATCTCGCCGCCACCGGTGACTACACCGCCGAGGCCGTCGCCGAACACGCCGGCGGTAACGGGTGGGCGGAGTGTCACTTCTTCCGGGTCGAGGAGTTGGAGACCGAACTCCGGGCGGCCGGGTTCACGATTGAACGGTCAGTCGGACTGGAGGGGATCGCCTCCCTCCTTCACGACGAGCTTTCGGGCGCGAGCGAGGCGAGTCTCGATTCCGTTCGAGCGGTCGTCGATGCGACGCGTCGCGAGCCACCGGTGGCGGATGTCTCCGAACACTTCCTGACGGTTGCGCGTGCCTGACCCCGGGAAGCGCGAACCGGTGCGTTCAGGAGTATCGCCTGCGGAGACGCCGCCATGGTCGAACTTGACGCGGAGACGAAGCTTTACCTCGGTTTCGCCGTGCTCGCGCTAATTCTGGGGCTGGCCGTCGACATCTACGCCAGCCAGCCCGACTGGGTGGCGTTCGCCGTCGTCCTCATCGTCGGGATGGCGGCGCCGCGGCTGGCGATGAAACTCCTCGACGTGGACGGCGCGTTGGAGCAGGAGTAGCCGCGCCTCGCCCGGAGCTACAGCCGTTCCGAGCGCCCGGCCGCGCTCCAGGCGTCTGTGGGTGTGCCGTCGCGCACGCGAACCGTTCGGCGCTGGAGCGACTCCACACGGCCCGCGAACGCCCAGCGTTCGCCCGCCCAGGTTTTCTCCTCGTCTTCGGCGGCGGCCGCGGCGGTTTCCTGGTCGCGGATGTGGGCGCCAACGGCGGCGACGATGGCAGCGGCTTCGCGTTCGTCGGCGTCCGGCGGGAGCGTGAGTCGGTCGCCGAGGTCGGCAGGCACGCGTTCTTCGGGGTCCGCGGTCATATCGGGATGTTGCCGTGTTTCTTCTGTGGCGTCTGCTCGCGTTTCCCCTGCAGCATCTCCAGGTCCTCGACGAGCCGTGCCCGGGTTTCCGGCGGTTCGATGACGTCGTCGACGTAGCCGCGGTCCGCCGCGGTGTAGGGGTTGGCGAACTCCTCGCGGTACTCGTCGATGAGTTCCTGCCGGCGCTGTTCGGGGTCGTCGGCTTCGGCGAGTTCGTCGCGGTAGAGGATGTTGACGGCGCCTTTCGGCCCCATCACGGCGATTTCGGCGCTGGGCCAGGCGTAGTTCACGTCGGCGCCGACGTGGCTGCTGGCCATCACGTCGTAGGCGCCGCCGTAGGCCTTCCGCGTGATGACCGTCAGCAGCGGGACGGACGCCTCGCAGTAGGCGTACAGCAGTTTCGCGCCGTGACGGATGATGCCGTCGTGCTCCTGGTCGGTGCCGGGCATGAACCCGGGCACGTCCACGAACGTGAGAATTGGGACGTTGAAGGCGTCACAGGCTCGGACGAACCGGGCACCCTTCTCGCTGGATTCGATATCCAGCGTGCCCGCGTTCACCCGGGGCTGGTTGGCGACGACGCCGATAGAGCGACCGTCGAGGCGGGCGAAGCCGACGACGATGTTCTTGGCGAACTCCTCGTGGACCTCGAAAAAGGAGCCTTCGTCCACGACCGACGTTATCACGTCATCGATGTCGTAGGGTTTGCGCGGTTCGTCGGGCACGACGGTGTTGAGCGACTCGTCGGCGCGCTCGGGGTCGTCCCACGGCTCCACCCGCGGCGGGTCCTCGACGTTGTTCTGCGGGAGGTACGAGAGCAGGCGCCTGATTTTGTCCAGCGCCTCCTCCTCGTCCTCGGTGGCGAAGTGGGCGACGCCGGAGGTGGAGGCGTGGGTAACGGCGCCGCCGAGTTCCTCGAAACTGACCTCCTCGCCCGTGACTGTCTCGACCACGTCCGGGCCGGTGATGAACATGTGGCTCGTGTCCTTCACCATGAACGTGAAATCCGTCATGGCAGGGGAGTAGACGGCGCCGCCGGCACACGGGCCCATGATGGCTGAAACCTGCGGGACGACCCCGGAAGCCTCCTGGTTCCGCCGGAAGATTTCGGCGTAGCCACCGAGCGCGGAGACACCCTCCTGTATCCGCGCGCCGGCGGAGTCGTTGAGGCCGATGACTGGCGCCCCCACCTGCATCGCCTTGTCCATCACCTTACAGACCTTCTCGGCGAACACCTCGCCGAGCGACCCGCCGAAGACGGTGAAGTCGTGGGCGAAGACGAACGTCTTCCGGCCGTTGACTTCGCCGTAGCCAGTGACGACGCCGTCGCCGTACACCTGCTTTTCCTCCATCCCGAACTTGTGGTTCCGGTGGGTGCGGAACTGGTCGAACTCGTTGAACGTGCCGTCGTCGAGGAAGTAGTCGATGCGCTCGCGGGCGGTCATCTTCCCCTTCTCGTGTTGGGCCTCGATGCGCTCCTCGCCGCCGCCTTTCAGCGCCTCGGCGCGCCGCTCGCGGAGTTCTTCGATGCGGTCCTCCATCGTCATCGCGGACCACCTGCAGTCATTATCGGAGGGTCTGCCGAGTGAGGCAAAAGGATTCCGAACGAGGGAGGCAAACGTCGGGCCGGAGGCGCGACGGCAAACTCCCTCGATACGCGAGGCGGTGAAACCGCCGAGCGTGCGGTGCGGTCCGCGACTCAGGCAAACGTCGGGCCGGAGGCGCGACGGCAAACTCCCTCGATACGCGAGGCGGGAACGGAGTGACCGGTGAGCGTGCGGTCCGC
>JBDGQC010000110.1:0-20120 GCA_042219375.1 Halolamina sp.
GTGAAGGTGCGCTCGGCGCCGCCGAGTTCGAGCGTGACTGGGAGCGTGTAGACGTGGTCGGCGATCTCCATACCCGGGGTTGGTTCCCGGGGATGGTAGAACTGACGCCCGTGGCGGTCGTTACAGCGGTCGCGAGGCGAGCCAAGCGGATAGACGACTATACTCTCGAACGGGCATTCTCGGCTCTGACCGACGGGTGAATCGAACCGCTTGAGCCACGCAGCCGCAGGCAACGCTGCAGGACCTCTATACTCCAGCAGTACACAGGAAGCTCCATGGGAGACGCGCGACGGGACGTTATCGTCCTCGGCGTCGGCGGCATGGGCAGCGCGGCGGCGGCCCACCTCGCGGAACGGGGCCACGACGTGCTCGGCCTCGAACAGTACGACATACCCCACACGCGGGGGTCGTCCCACGGCAGCACCCGCATCATTCGACTCGCGTACTACGAACACCCGTCGTACGTCCCGCTGCTCAGACAGGCCTACGAGAACTGGCGGACCCTCGAAGCACGGACCGGCCGCGACCTCCTGCATGTCACCGGGTCCATCGACGCCGGTCCCGCCGACGGCCCGCTCTTCCAGGGGTCGCGCCGGTCCTGTGAGGAGCACGGCCTGGACCACGAGGTGCTCTCGGGGGAAGAAGTGAACAATCGGTTCCCGGGATACGACATCCCGTATACGCACCGCGCAGTCTACCAACCGGAGGGGGGGTTTCTCGTTCCCGAGCAGTGTATCGTGGGCCACGTCGAGGTGGCGCACGAACACGGCGCCGAGGTCCGTGCACGCGAGCGCGTGACCGACTGGACGACGCTCGCAGACGGCGGCGTGCGCGTCGAGACGACGGCCGACAGCTACGAGGCCGACCAGTTGGTCGTCACCGCCGGCGCGTGGGCCGGGAAACACCTGCCGGAACTCGCCGACGTGCTCGACCCGGAGCGACAGGTGCTCGCGTGGCTTCAGCCCGAAACCCGCTCGGCGTTCCAGCCGGATACCTTCCCCGTGTGGAACCTCGCCGTCGAGGAGGGCCGCTACTACGGGTTTCCCGTCTACGACGTTCCGGGGTTCAAATTCGGCCGGTACCACCACCGAGAGGAGCCCGTCGACCCGGACGACTGGCGGGAGAACCCCGACGCCGAGGACGAGCGACTCCTTCGGGAGTTCGCGGCGCGGTACTTCCCTGACGGCGCGGGGCCGACGATGCGGCTGGCGACCTGTATGTTCACGAACACTCCGGACGAGCATTTCGTCATCGATACGCTCCCGGACCACCCGCAGGTCGCCGTCGCCGCCGGGTTCTCCGGACACGGGTTCAAGTTCGCGTCAGTCATCGGCGAAATCCTCGCCGACCTCGCGGAGGCGGGCCGAACGGACCATCCCATCGACCGGTTCTCGCTCGACCGGTTTTAGACACCCGAGCACGAGCGGACGCGCGGCGGCCGGATCCTCAGCCGCCGAGGTATAGCTCCGCGACCTCCGGATCATCGAGGAGTGACCCCGCGTCGTCCTCGTAGCGGACGGTCCCCTGGTCGAGGACGTAGCCGCGGTCGCTGATGCTCAGCCCGGCGCGGGCGTTCTGCTCGACCATCAGGATAGCGGTCCCATCCTCGTTGATGCGTTCGACCCGGTCGAAGACGTCCTCGGCGGTGTCGGGGGCCAGCCCCGCCGACGGCTCGTCGATGAGCAGGATGTCGGGGTCGGTCATCAGCGCCCTGGCGAACGCCAGAATCTGCTGTTGACCCCCCGAGAGGGTGCGGGCGTCGGCCGAGCGCTTCTCCGCCAGGAGCGGGAACCGGTCGTAGAGACGCTGAATCGTCCCGTCGATGTCGCCCGCGACGGAGACGCCGCCCATCCGCAGGTTCTCCGCGACCGACAGGGTGTCGAAGACGTTGTCGATCTGTGGGACGTAGGCGACGCCTTCCCGGACCACGTCCTCGGGGTCCAGGCCGGTGATGTCCTCTCCGAGCAGCCTGACATTCCCCGACCAGGGCTGCAACAGGCCGAACACCGTCTTCAGGACCGTCGACTTGCCAGCGCCGTTCGGGCCAATCATGCAGACGACCTCCTCGTTCTGGAGGTGCATCGATAGGTCGTGTAACACCTCCACGTCGCCGTAGCCCGAGGTGACCGCTTCGACCGCAAGCACCGCGTCCTCGGGCGCCGGCCGCGGCGCCTTCGTGTCGTCCGTCCCGTTCGCGTCGCGGGTCATGCGCGCGGCCCCCCGAGATAGGCGTCGATGACACGGTCGTCGGTTCGGACGGCCTCCGGCGGGCCCTCGATGAGGACCTGCCCCTGGTTCAACACGATTATCGGGTCCGCCATCTCCATGATGAAGCTCATGTCGTGCTCGATGATGAGCATGGTGACCCCGTCGTCGTTGAGCTCCCGGATGTAGCCTTTGAGCTTCTCCGCGAGCGTCGGGTTGACCCCGGAGACGGGCTCGTCGAGCAACAGCACGTCCGGCTCGGTCATCATCGCTCGCGCGAGTTCGACGAGTTTCATCTGGCCGCCCGAGAGGTCCGTCGCGAGGGCGGTCGAGAGGTGGTCGATTTCGAACCGCTCCATGATCTGCCGCGCGTCAGCCATCGACGCCGACTCCTGAGCGCGGACGGCCTCCGTGCTGGTGAACAGCGGGAGGATGGACTCGCCGAGCTGGTTCTGCGGCCCGACCAGCAGCGCCTCGCGGACCGTCATGCCCTCGGGCTTCCGCGGCGTCTGGAACGAGCGGATGAGCCCGCTGTGGGCGATTTCGTGTGGCTCCATCCCGGTCACCTCCTCGTCGCCGACGTAGACCTGTCCCGCGTCCGGCTGGTGGAACCCGGTGATGCAGTTGAACAGCGTCGACTTGCCGGCGCCGTTCGGGCCGATGAGGCCGGTGATGGTCCCTTCCTGGACCGTCAGCGAGACGTCGTTGTTGGCGACGAGGCCGCCGAACTCCTTGGTGACCCCCTCGACGCGGAGCAGCGGGTCGGGTTTGTCGAGGTCGCCGCCCTCGACGACCTCGCCCGTGCCCGACTCCGCGGACGGCGTCTCACTCATTCGGCTCACCTCCCGTGGCGCCGGGCCAGATAAGCTCCCGCTGTGGCGGTAACACGCCCTGCTGGCGGCCGTGCATGATGAGGATGATGACGAGCCCGACAATCAGCAGACGCATCGACCCCGAGTCGATGAACGGCACCGCCCCGGAGACGAACCGGGTTCCCTGAATGATGGTGACCACGACGATGCCGCCGATGATGGCGCCCCGGTCGCTGCCACTCCCGCCCAGGATGACGGCAATCCAGACGTAGAACGTCGTAATCGGCTTGAGCGTGCCGGGGAACAGCGAGTTGTTGATGTGGACGAAGAGCACGCCGGCGAGCCCCATGATGACCGAGCCGATGACGAACGACTGCATCCGCAGGCTGTACGTGTCTTTGCCGAGCGCCTCCGCGAGGTCCTCGTCCGAGCGGACGAGCCGCTGGGCCCGGCCCCACGGTGACCGGTGGATACGCCGCAGGACCAGCCACGTCGCCAGGACGAACACCAGCGCCACGACGGCGTTCATATGCGGCGCGGGCACCTCGGCGACGAACCCGCCGATGACCGGCCACTCGACGAAGAACTCGGGCATCCCGAGGATGCCCTGCACCCCGCCCGTCCAGGCGCCCTCGTTTTTGATTATCAGGCGGATGACCTCCGCCAGCCCGAGGCTCGCGATGGCGAGGTAGTCCTCGCGCAGCGACAGCGTCGGGATGCCGAACAGCACGGCGATGACCGCCGTCACCAGGAGCGCCGCGAAGACGCCCGCAACCGGGGTCCCGAGCAGGTCGACGGGACCCATTCCGGGGGGGGTCACGACCAGCAGCGTCCCCTGGGTGACCGGCGAGTCCGGCGACGCCAGCACCGCCGCCGCGTAGGCGCCGACGCCGAAGAACGCGGCCACGCTGAAGTTGATGAGGCCGGTGTACCCCCACTGGACGTTCAGCCCCATCGACAGGAGGATGTACATCCCTGCCAGCGCCAGCAGGTTCATCATGTAAGCGTCGGTGATGACCCCACCAAGCACCATGACGACGAGGAGGCCGGCGAACGCGCCGACCGCGGCGGTGACGTACCGCTCCTCGCTGGTCAGTCGGTCGGACCACGCCCGGAAGCGGCCGGCGACGCCCTCGGCCCCGAGCGCGGCGTCGACGGGCGCTTCACCGGTCACCGCTCGGTCGGCGTCGCCGGCGTCAGCGTCCATTCGGGTGTCGTCGCCCCCCTCGCCGCCGTCGGTCACGTGACGGCCCCCCCTGCGATGCCGCGCGGTCGCACCAGCAGTATCACGACCATGATGAGAAACGCCAGCGCGGCGGAGTACTCGTTGCCGATGGGGATGCCGAAATCCCGGAGCAGCGGCGTCAGCCGCGTCACCATCCCGATGACGACCCCGCCGAGCATCGCGCCGTACACCGAGTCGATGCCGCCGAGGATGACCGCCGCGAAGATGACGAGCAGGATGGCAAAGCCCATGCGGGGGTTGAGCTGGTTGAACAGCCCCAGGAAGACGCCGCCCGCGCCGGCCATCCCCGCACCGATGGCCCAGGTCGCCAGTTTCACGCGGGCGGTCCGGATACCGCTCACCCGCGCGAGGTCCGGGTTGTCGGCCATCGCCCGCATCTTCCGGCCGAGTGTCGTGTACTGCAGGAGCACGTGCAGGCCGGTGACCAGCGCCACCGCGACGACGACCATCACGATGTGGCGCTCGGTGATAGCGACGCCGAGCGAGTTCTGGAAGTACGGCACGGGCCCGCTCTGTTCGATACCGTAGCTCTGGAACTGGGTGCCAAAGCCCCATCGCACGAGCGCACGATAGACGAACGCGACGCCGATGCTCGTGATGAGCAGCCCGAGCGAATCAACCTCAAGCGGGCGGTAGACGACCAGTTCCGTGCCGACCGCGACGACTGCTGCGACGCCCATCCCGACGCCGAGCGCCAGAAAGAAGCCGAGCGGAAGCCCGAGAACGTCTGCTTGCACCCCGGCCAGCGGGCCGTAGGCGACCAGCGCCGTGTACGCGCCGACGGTCATGGTGTCCCCGTGAGCGAAGTTCGCGAAGTCGGCGATGCTGTAGACGATCGCCAGTCCGACGCTCCCGAGGACGATGATGCTACTGAATACGATTCCGTTGACGACGTATTGTAAGGTTGCGGCCATTATGTGGTCAGGTCTCGTCGAAGTCGTGCTGGTGGGGGGCGGTCCGCATCCACCCCGTGGCGTCGCCGACGGCGTGGCGCTCGCCGCCGCCGCTCGCGCGCGCCGGCGGTCGGGTGCGCGGCCGTCCGTCAGCGATTGCGGCGACCCCCGGGCCGGAGCGCCGATAGCCCCCGGTCCGGGAACGCCCGCATCCGGGCATCAGTCCCCAGTAATGAACCGCTGGGCGACGTACTCGCCGCCCTGGACCTGGAACACCTGGAGGACGGCTGCCGGGTCCCCGTTCTCGTCGAGGTCGATGGGCCCGCTGACCCCGTTGTAGTCGACGTCGCTCGGACCGCCGCCGTCCTGGAGGATGTCGTGGGCTTCCTGGTACGTCGTCACCTCCTGGCCTTCCGACCGGGTCACGTCCTTGATAGTCTGGACCCGGTTACCGCCGCTTTCCATGAAGTCGTCGTTGGCCTGGATGGCGATGGCCGCCGTCACGAAGGCGTCGTAACAGTACGCCGTCCAGGAGGTCGGGTCCTTGCCGTGCTCGTCGTTGAACTGCGACGCGAACTCCTTGTAGTTGTCCGCGCTCTGGTCGACGGCCGGAATGAGGACTTTCATCCCTTCGAGGAAGTCCTCCGGTGCCTGTTCGAGCACCTTCGGCCCCTTCGTGGAGTCGCCGCCGTACAGCGCGGCGTCGGTGTAGCCGCTGCTCTGGGCGTTCTGGGCCATCGTCGCGAACTCCGGCTGGTAGGTGATGAAACACCAGGCGTCCGCGCCGGCGTCGTTCATCTCAGTAACGGTGTTGGAGTAGTCGGACTTGCCCTGCTCGTGGGGCTGGAAATACGTTACCTCGCCGTCGAAGTTGTTCCGGATGACTTCGGCGATGCCCTGCCCGTAGGCGTTGTTGATGTACGCGATGGCCACGGACTCGTGGCCGTCGTTCGCGATGAGGTCCGCCATGATGCCCGCCTGGGCCGCCCCCGGCGGGGACATCCGCATCAGGTCCGGGAACTCCGTGATGTCCGGGCTCGTCGAGTTCTGGGACACCTGCGCGACGTCGGTCCCCTGGATGACGCTCTTGTATATCGACAGCGTCGTCCCCGAGTTGACCGCGCCGACGATCATCGGCACCTCCTCCTGGTTGATGAGTTTCTTCGCCGCCTGGACGCCCGGCCCCGGTTCGCTCTGGGTGTCCTCGGTGGCGACTTCGAGTTCGCCGCCGTTGACGCCGACGTCGTTGATGGCCGCCAGCGCGAGGTCCTTGCCGCGCTTGTTCCGCTGGCCGAAGGTGTCGAGCGACCCGGTTTCGGAGTTGGCGAAGCCGATTTTGAACGAACCGCCACCACCGCCGACACAGCCACTAAACGAAACGATGCCTGCCGTGCTGACGGCGCCGGTCGCCTTCAGCATCTCTCTCCTTGTTAGATGTTGTCGTGACACGAAGCTCTATTTCGAACATCAGCATATAAATTATCGGGGCGGTTTAGGACGGGCGGTCACGTAATTTACCGGACATTAGCGAGGTCACCGCAGGAGAAATCCTTCGCCGAACGGGTCCTCGGGGTCGACCACGAACTCGCTACGGCCGGTCACGTGCGCGCTGCCGGTTATCTCCGGGACGATGGCGTCGTAGCCGCCGAAGGACACCCGTTCGCGGACGCGACCGACGAACGTCGACCCGACGATGCTCTCGACCACGAACCGGTCGCCGACATCGAGGGTCCCGCGGGCGACTTCGAGGGCGAGTCGACCGCTGACCCCGGTTCCGGTGGGTGACCGGTCGACCTCGCCGTCGGCGAACACACAGACGTTCCGAGCGTCCGCATCGTCGTCCCGGGGGCGGCCGCCGACGATAGCGCCGTAGAGGAAGCTCAGGTCGTCACGGGTGGGATGCTCGATGTCGATATCCCGGCTCACAGCGTCCTTGATGGCCCGCCCGACGCGGACGAGTTCCTCGTGGTCCTCGGGGTCGAGTCCGACCCCGACCGCATCCGCGTCGCAGTAGGCGTAGAAAGCGCCGCCAAACGCCACGGCGTACGGCACCGTGCCGACACCGGGCACCTCGACCGTCCGGTCGCGGGCGTAGACGAACGACGGAACGTTCTCGAAGGTAACCGACTCGACGCGGTCACCGTTCATCGCCGCCGTCGACGCGACGGGCCCGGCCGGCGTGTCGAACGCGACCGACGGCCGTTCGTCATCGGCCGGCAGCATCCCCGTCTCCAGGGCGACCGTCGCGAGCGCGATGATGCCGTGGCCACACATCGTGCTGTACCCCTGGTTGTGGGTGAACACCACCCCCATATCGGCGTCCTCGGTGTCCGGGGCGACGGGGATGGCTCCGTACATGTCCGCGTGGCCACGGGGCTCCCACATCAGCGCCTTCCGGAGGTCGTCGAGATGGTCCTCGACGTAGGCTCGCTTCTCAAGGACGGTGTCGCCCGCGATGTCGGGGAGCCCGTCGACGACCACCCTGAGCGGTTCGCCCCCCGTGTGGGATTCGATGGTTTCGAGCCGCGTCCAGTCCGCCGGCGGGTCCCACTCGGGCGCGTCAAACACGGCGCCACCCCCCGGCCGTCTGTGGCGTCCGTCCCGCTGGTGTCCAAACCGGTCGGTTCGCGTGCCGCGCTGGTCCGGTCATCGTCGGACGCGAGGCAGCGACCGGACAAAGGGTTTCTCCCCGGAGCGAGCGCGGGAATGCAGCGGCGTGGGTTACTCCAGTTGCAGCAGGACGACCCCGGCGAGTATCAGCGCGCCGCCGACGGCGGTGGGCACGGTGACCGGTTCGCCGAGCACCGCCGCGCCGAGCAGCACGGCGGTCACGGGTTCGAGGCTGCTGATGATGCTGGCCCGGCTGGCGCCGATATGTGACAGGCCAGCGAAGAAGGCGGTCAACGGGATGGCACAGCCGATGGTGGCGAAGGCGGCGACGAGCGACCACTCGTAGGTCGTCGCGGGCACCGCCAGCCGGCCGGTCGCGAGGCCGAACAGGAGGAAACTCGTCGCCGCCGCCGGGACGACGTGGGCCGCCAGCGTCGCTGACCCGACATCCTCCAGCGCGACGTGACCGGTGACGTAGTAGGCGGCGTACGTGAGCGCGGCCCCGAGCACGACGACGACGCCGACGACGGACGCCCCGGCCGGTCTGACGCCGGTGACGAGCCCCACGCCGGCGAACGCGAGCGCCAGCGCGCCCACGGTCCGGCGGGTGATGACTTCCTCCAGAAAGAGAAGCGACAGCAGCAGGACGAACGCCGGGTAGGTGTAGATGACAATGGCGACCAGTCCCGCGGTCATGAACTCCAGCCCCCAGAAGTAGAAGCCGCTCGCGACGGCGTACCAGCCGCCGCCAATCGCGACGGCGGCAGCGAGGTCACGCCCCCGGAGCAGTTCCAGGTCCCCACGGGCCCCCAGGACGACCCAGATGATGAGGCCCCCGAACAGGAACCGCCAGGCGAGCATCGTCGGGATGGACATGCCGACCTGCGCCGCCAGCTTTCCGAGCACGGCGATGGTCCCGAACCCGGTCGCGGAGACGACCATCAGAAGCGTCCCCTTCGTCTGTGAATCCATCTACCTGCGGCACCCGCCGACGCGTGTTTCCGAGGCTGGCGGTGTCACGTATCGATCCCTCAACTGTAGACGGCGACGGGGTCACCCAGTACGCTCTCGCGGGGGTCGATGCCGAGGCCCGGCGCCGTCGGGGCTGCCATCCGGCCGCCGTCAGCGGGCGGCGCGCCGTCGGCCGTCGTCACCGCGTTGTAGTTATGGAAGTCGGTCGCGGCGAGGCGGGCGTCGGCCGGCGTGCTGTGTGCGAGGTGGGCGATAGCGCTCGTCGCGATTTCGCTGCCCCAGGTGTCTTCGAGTATCATCGCGAGGCCGAGTTCGGCACAGAGGTCCCGAACGGCCCGTGCCTGCGTCAGCCCGCCCAGTTTGGCGATTTTGACGTTAACGACGTCCATCGCGTCCTCCTGATACCCCCGGAGGATTGGCTGGACGCCGTCCATAATCTCGTCGAGAACGAACGGGTGGTCGGTCCGCTTGCGGACGGCCCGGCACTCCTCGTAGGTGCTACAGGGCTGTTCGATGTACACGTCGACGTCCTCGACGGCCTCGACGAGGCGGACCGCCTCGTGCTGGCTGAGCCCCGTGTTCGCGTCGGCGTCGAGGACGTGTGTCGCGTCGAGTTCGGCACGCGCCGCGCGGATGCGTTCGGCGTCGGTCACGGGGTCCTCGCCGATCTTCAACTGGAACGCCTCGTACCCTTCGTCGCGGTACCTCGCGACGCGGTCGGCCATCTCCTCGGGGGTTCCCTGGGAGATGGCGCGGTACAAGGGAGTGCCGTCCCCGAATCGTCCCCCGAGGAGTTCGGCGACCGGCATCCCGGCGACCTTGCCCGTGATGTCCCAGCACGCCATGTCGATGGCCGACTTCGCGTACGGGTGGCCGTTCAGCCGCCGGTCCAGCCGCTCCGAGAGAACCGCCGGCTGTGTCGGGTCCGCACCGATGACCGCGGGCGCGAGTTCCTCGATTCCGGCCCGGGCACCGCGTGGGAACGCCGGGAGATACGACGAGCCGAGGGTGGTGACCTCCCCGTGCCCCGTCACGCCGTCGTCGGTTCGGAGCCGAACGACGGTGGAGTCGAACGCCGAGTAGGAGTTGCCGCCGGACCAGTCGTAGCTGCCGGCCTCAATCGGCAGGTCGACCTGGAACACCGCCAGCTCGGTAACATCCATGCCGGTGGACACTTCATGCCTACTGATAAGTGTAGCGCCGGGCACGGCGCTCCGAGGAACCTTTTTACTCGTGAGACGGAAACCGCCCGGCATGGATGTCATCGTCGTCGGTGGCGGCATCGTCGGCCTCGCGAGCGCCTACTACCTCGCCGACCGCGGCGCCGACGTGACCGTCGTGGAGAAATCCTCACTCGGCGCCGGCGCGACCGACCGGGCCGCCGGCGGCATCCGCGCCCAGTTCACGACCGACGTCGCCATCTCGCTGTCGCAGGTCAGCATCGACGTCTGGAAGTCGTTCGAGGCGGAGTTCGGCGTCGACATCGGCTACCGCCGCCCGGGGTACTGCTACCTGGCCCGTGAGGAGTCGACGGCCGAGTTGTTCCACGAGGCCATCCCGTTCCAGAACGACCGCGGCGTCGCCAGCGAGTTTCTCACCCCGGCGGAGGCGAAAGAGCACATTCCGGGGCTGTGCGTCGACAACTACGTCGGGTGCGCGTACTGTCCGACCGACGGGTTCGCGGACCCGCATCTCGGACTGCAGGGGTTCTCGGTGGCGGCGTCGGAAGCCGGCGCCGCGGTGCACACGGGCGTCGAGGTGACCGACGTGCTGCTGGACGGTGACGCGGTCGTCGGGGTGGACACGACCGACGGCCGGTATGACGCCGACTTCGTCGTCAACGCCGCCGGGTCGTGGGCGCCGCAGGTCGCCGCCATGGCCGGCGTCGACCTCCCGGTGTCCCCGCGGCGGCGGCAAGCCATGGTCATCGACCCCGAGACGCCGGTGCCGGACTCGAACCCGCTCACAACCGACCTCGACGATCACAGCTACTTCCGCCCGGAGCGGAACGGGAAGGCGCTGGTCGGTGGTCATTTCAGCGACGAAGACCCCGAACAGGACCCTGACCGGTACCGGAAGGGAAGCGACCTCGACTGGACCGTCGACGCCGTCGAGCACGTCTCGACGGTGGCCGACTACTTCGGCCCCGACTCGGAAGTGGTTCGCGGATGGGCCGGCCTCTACGCGGTCACGCCCGACCACCACCCAATCATCGAGGAGACACGCCCCGGGATGGTGACCGCGACCGGCTTCTCCGGCCACGGGTTCATGCAGTCGCCGGCGACCGGACAAGTGGTCGCGGAACTCGTGCTCGACGGTGCGGCCTCGACCGTCGACGTCTCGGAACTGACCGCCGACCGCTTCGACCGCGGCGAGGAACTCCGGGAAATTTACTTTAGTGCCTGAACCGCGATTACGTCACTCTTAGTGCCTGAACGGCGAGTGCGTCACTCCTCCCGTGCGGCATCGACGTGTTCGACGAGTTCCGCCGGCGGTTCCGTCCAGTCCTCGCCCCGGTCCTGGGGGTCGTAGCCGAGGACGTCCTTTGGGTGTTCGATGTCCCACCAACTGCGTTCGTTGTCGCTGTTGGCGAAGAAGACGTCGAACTCGACGGTTTCGTCCTGGAGGCACAGGTCGACCAGTTGCCCGAGGTCACGCTGGGAGAGCCAGGTGGCCTTCAGCCGCTTGACCTGGGTCTCGTACGCGTCGCTCCCGCGCTCCCAGTCGCCGCGTTCGACCCCCTTTTCGGCGTCCCCGTAGGGGTTGTCGTAGACGCCGCCCCGGACGCTGGCGATGCGGATGGCGTAGAACTGTGTCGGCGCCTCGCGCTGCTCGATGTAGTACCGCCCCCAGTCCTCGCCGAACGCCTTCGAACCGCCGTAGTAGGAGTCCGGCCGCTCGGGGTCGTCGACGGTGACCGTCAGGTCGTGGTCGAGTTCGTACACCTCCGGCGCGTGTTCCTCCTCGTACATGCCGGCGGCGTGAATCGACGAGGCGAACACGAACGTCCCGACGCCGGCGTCGCAGGCGGCGTCGAGCACGTTGTGCGTCCCGATGAGGTTGCTGTCGCGGATTTCCGGCCACGTCCCGTCGGTGAACGGGTAGGCCGCGAGGTGGATAACCGCGTCCTGGTCGTCGAACGCGGGGCGAATGGCGTCGTAGTCGTTCACGTCGGCGACGTGTGTCTCGTAGTCCGGGTGGTCCTCCCGGTCGAGGTACGTGAACTCGTAGGTGTCGCTCCCCGCCAACTGGTCTTTGATACCCTCGCCCACCCGGCCGTGGGCGCCCGTCAGAAGCACTCGCATACGCGTGACATTGCGGAATCCCGTGTTAAGGATTCGGGTGACGGTAGCTCTCGACCGAACGTTTATCCCCCGGTCCGGGGAACCCCTCGTCGTGCTCCGGCGGAACGCCTACGCGCTCGCCCCGCTCGCCGCGGCTTCCCTCTGGGGCGGCATGTACGTCGTCGCGAAGTGGGGGCTCGGACTCGTCCCCCCGGTGTTGCTGTCGTTTCTCCGGGTCGCGCTCGCCAGCGTCGTGCTGTTGGCCGTCGTCCGCCTCACGAAACCCGCCCGGGCGTTCTCGCGCGCCGACCGGCGGCGGTTCCTGCTGCTCGGCGCCGCAATCACGGTCACGCTCACCACCCAGTTCGTGGGAACGGAACTGACAAACGCGAGCCAGAGCTCGCTGTTGACCGTCCTGACGCCGGTGTTCACGCTGGGGCTGGGCGTCGCCGTGCTGGGCGAGCCACTCACCCGGGCCAAGGCGGCCGGCACGGGGCTCGCCCTCGCCGGGACGACGCTCGTTCTCGCCGGGCAGTACGACCTGACCGGCATGACGGCGGGCAACATCGGCGGCGTCGCCTCGCTACTGGTCGCGAGTTTTGCCTGGGCAGCCTACACCGTCGGGGGCCGCGACCTCGTCCGCAAATACTCCGCGCTGGAGACGGCGACGTACGCGACGGCGGCGTCGACGCCCATGATTCTGGTGCTGGTGCCCGTCGAGTTCGCCGTCAGGGATATCGCACTCGACCTGTCCGTGGTGACAGGCCTGCTCGTTCTCGCCGTCCTCTATCTCGGCGTGTTCAGCACCGCGGCGGCCTGGTATCTCTGGTACAAGGGTCTGGAGACCGTCGACGCCGGAACGGTGTCCGTGTTCTTCTTCGCGCAACCGGTCGTCGGGTCGGCGCTGGGCGCGGTCGTCCTCGACGAGCGACTCGGCCCCCTGTTCTTCCTCGGCGGCGCAGTCATGGCCGTCGGCGTGTACGTCGTCAGCACGAACACGGAGGTATGACGGTGGCCCCTCGCGGTCCAGTCGTCGGGTTCCGCGGAACGTATCTTTATCAGAGCTCCTGAAAACCGTGTGGTATGGTTTCTCCTGGCGGGCTGGAGATATTCCGGCATTCGTTGAAAAGCGTCGTCGAGGAGATGGGCGTGACGCTCCAGCGGACCGCCTACTCGACGAACATCAAGATCCGCCGCGACCACACCTGTGCCGTCTTCGACACCGAACTCAGACACATCGCCCAGCACGACGTTGCGCCCCAGCACGTCGGCTCGATGGTCTCTGTCGTCCCCCGGAACGTCCGCGAACGCGCCGAGGAGCTCGACCCCGGCGACGGCATCCTCATCAACGACCCGTATCAGGGCGCGGTCCACCTTCCGGACGTGATGCTTATCTCGCCGCTGAGTCGGGACGGCGAGATAATCGGCTACGCGGCGAACTCGGCACACCACGTCGACATCGGGGGGTCGACGCCGGGCGGGATTCCGAACGACAGCACCGAACTGTTCGCCGAGGGGCTCATCATGCCGGGGGTGAAGGCGGTGACCGACTGGGAGTACGACGAGGAGATGCTCAAACTCGTCACCCGCAACGTCCGGGGGGCGGACATGCGGCTGGGCGACTACCGCGCGCAACTGGCGGCCAACCACATCGGCGAACGCCGGTACGCCGACCTCGTCGGGGAGTACGGCACGGACACAGTCGAAACGTACCTCGACGAACTACTGGACTACACCGAACGCCGAGTCCGGGCGGCCATCGAGGACCTCCCTGACGGCACCTACGCCGCCGACGACCACATGGACGGCGACGGCGTCGTCGACGAACCGGTAGTGCTCCGGGTGGCGCTGACGGTCGACGGCGACGAGATGACTATCGATTTCACGGGAACTGCCACGGAGAACCGCGGCCCCCTGAACTGCACGCCGGCGATGGCGTTCGCCGGCGCGATGGCGGTCATCATGGCGCTTCTCGGCGAGGACCTGCCGAAAAACGACGGGTTCTACCGGCCGTTCGAAACCATCACGCCGGCGGGGACGATGGTCAACCCCTCGGACGACGGCCCCGTCGCAGCGGGGTGGGAAATCGCCATGCGGACGGGCGACCTGGTCACCAAGGCGATGGCCGACGCGCTGCCGAAAGAGACCATCGCGGCGACGAAAGGCATCGTCGCCAACCTCGCGTACGGGGGCCACGACCCCCGAACCGACGAGCGGTACGTCTACTACGAGACGGTCGGCGGCGGCTACGGCGCCCGCGCCGAGAAAGACGGGATGGAGGCGGTCCAGACCCACTTCCAGAACACGGCCAACAGCCCCATCGAGGAACTGGAGACGGAGATTCCGCTGTACGTCCGGCGGTACGAACTCATTCAGGACTCGGCGGGCGCCGGCCGCCGGCGCGGCGGCCTCGGCATCCGCCGGGACGTGGAGTTCTACGGCGAGAACGCGACGTTCTCGGCGCTGAGCGACCGCGCGAAGTCGGAGCCGTGGGGGCTGTTCGGGGGACACAGCGCGCGCCCGGCACACTACGCGATAAACCCGGACGGCGACGACCCGACGCCGGTGAGTTCGAAATCCACGACGAACCTCGACCCGGGGGATGTCGCGAGCGTTCAGACGCCGGGCGGCGGCGGGTACGGCGACCCGACCGAGCGCGACCCGCAGCGGGTGCTCGACGACGTCCGCAACGACAAGGTGTCCGTCGAAGCGGCTCGCGAGGAGTACGGCGTCGTCGTCGACAAAGACGCCCGAACGGTCGACACGGAGGCGACCCGGGAGCGCCGCGCACAACTCCGTGACGCCGCGGGGGGTGAGACGTGATGCCGGTGCGCGTCGGCGTCGACACCGGTGGGACGTTCACCGATGTCGTCCTCTACGACCCGGAGCGTGGCGAGGTCAGCATCACGAAGACGCCATCGACGCCCCCGGAGTTCGACCGCGGCGTCCTGACGGGCCTCGACAAGATACTCGACCGTGCGGCCCGCGACGGCGGGAGCGTCGGGTTCTTCAGCCACGGGACCACCGTCGGGACCAACGCGGTCCTCGAAAACGAGATGCCCGACATCGGGCTCGTGACCAACGAGGGGCTCCGCGACGTGCTCGAAATCGGCGACCAGACGCGGCCGGAGCTGTACAACCTCCAGACGGAGAAGCCGCCGGCGCTCGTCCCCCGATACCTGCGGCGGGAGGTCCCCGGCCGACTCGACGCCGCGGGCGAGGAGGTCGACCCCCTCGACGAGGCGGCGGTCCGTGAGGTCGCGCGCGACCTCGCGGACGAGGCGGTTGGGTCGGTCGTCGTCTCGATGCTGTTCTCGTATCTCAACCCCGAACACGAGCGCCGCGTCGGCGAAATACTTGCTGAGGAGGGGCTTGACTACGCACTATCCTCCGACGTCCATCCAGAAATCCGGGAGTACGACCGGACCATCACGACGGTGCTCAACGAGGCCATCAAGACCACCGTCGAGGACTACTTCGCTCGGCTGGAAGACGGCATCACCGAGCGGAACGTCGACGCGCCGCTAAACGTGATGCACTCCGGCGGTGGCGTGTTCTCGACGGGACAGGCGACCGAGCACGCCATCCGAACGGTGCTGTCGGGCCCGGCCGCGGGCGGCGTGGCCGCACGCGAGGTCAGTACGACCGAGGGCTACGACAACGCCGTCGGGATGGACATGGGCGGGACCAGCGCCGACGTGAGCATCGTCCAGGACGGGAGCCTCGTGCGGTCGACTGAAGGCGAGATAAACGACCTCCCCGTGAAGACGCCAATGATCGACATCAACACGGTCGGTGCCGGCGGCGGCTCCATCGCCTGGATCGACGAGGGCGGCGGCCTCCGGGTCGGGCCACAGAGCGCCGGAGCCGACCCCGGGCCCATCTGCTACGACGCGGGCGGCACGGACCCCACGCTGACCGACGCGAACCTGCTGCTCGGTCGCATCAACCCCGACTACTTCCTCGACGGGGAGATGGACCTGGCGGTCGCGAAGACCCGGGACCGCTTCGCGGAGACGATTGCGGACCCGCTCTGCCTCCCCGTCGAGGAGGCGGCCCTCAGCGTCGTGGAGGTGGCGAACGCCAGCCTCGCGCGGGAGATACGGCGGGTTACTGTCGAGCGGGGCGACGACCCCGGTTCGTTCGCGCTCGTCGCCTTCGGCGGCGCGGGACCGCTCCAGGCGCCCGAAGTCGCCCAGGAGATGGACATGGACGCCGTCGTGGTGCCGCGCAACCCCGGTGTCCTGTCGGCCCGGGGGCTGCTCGTGGCTGACGTCCGCATCGACGAGTCCGCGGCCTATCCGCGCCAGGCGCCCGACGCCGACACCCTCGGGTCGCGGTTCGCCGAACTCGAAACCGGCCTGCTCGGCCGCGTCCGCGGGCAGGGATACGGCGAGGACGAGGTCAGTCTCGACCGGGGCGTCGATGCACGCTACGGCGGGCAGTCCTACGAACTCACCGTCCCCGTTCCCGACGGCGATGTCGACGAGGGAACCCTCGACGCGGTTGTCGAGCGGTTCCACACAGCCCACGAAGAACGCTACGGGCACGCGATGCGCGACGAACCGGTCGAGTTCGTCACCCTGCGGGCGACCGCGACCGTTCCCACGCCGAGCGTCAAGGACGAGTCCGGAACGGGCGACCCTGACCCGGTCCGGGGCGAGCGACAGGTGTTCTTCCCCGAGACTGGCTTCGCGGACACCGAACTGTACGAGCGCACCGGCCTCCGGGCGGGCACGGAGGTGGAGGGGCCGGCTATCCTCGAAGAGAGCGGGTCGACGTCGCTGGTGCCGCCGGACACGGTGGCCCGGGTCACCGAGCACGGAAACGTCGTCATCGAACTGTAGCTGACGCGTCGCTCCCCGTTCGGACGGTCGCGCCGGTGGATACCGGCTACCGGTTGTGACCGTAGGTGACCGCGGTCGCGAACTCGTCGAGGCGGGTCTTCAGCCGGCCCAAATAGACAGCCGGGAAGGCGGCCTTCCGCATCGCCGACTCCTCGACCTCGATGCGTGCCTCACCGAACGGGTCACGCGCCTCGCCCTCCTCGTCGGTCATCTCGATGACGCTGGTCATGCTACACCGGCCGCAGGCCTCGGTATCTTTTCCGCCCATGGGTTTCTCTCACATACACCATAGTTGGTCAGTAACTTTACCGTTGCGGGCGCCGACGCCGGTGAATCGGGCGTGAAGCCCGTCGAACGCCGATGTGCGGGCGAGGGTATTTGAGTGTCGGTGCTAACCTGGGAGATATGGGATACCACCACATCGACCCCGCGGCGGTCGAGCCGACGCCCGACCGGCCGAGCGTCCAGCGAGCCATCAGCGACGCCGCCGGCCTGGAGAACGTGGCGGTGAACCGCTACGAGGCGGCGCCGGGCGAGCCGATTCCGCTCGCGTACCACTACCACGACGACCAGGAGGAGGTGTTCTACGTCCTCGCGGGCACGCTGGTCGTGGAGACGCCCGACGGGGAGTACGAGGTGAGGGCTGACGAGGTGTTCGTCGTCGAACCGGACAGCCCCCAGTACGCGAGCGCCGCCGATGGCGCCGACGAGACGACGGTAGTGCTCGCCGTCGGCGCCCCGGCGGTCGATGACGTGCATCCGTACGAGGGAGCCGAAAAATGAGCACGAGCGACCCCTACGAGAACCTCGCACCCGCCGAGGAGGACCCCGACGTGCCCGACTGGGACGACGGGTATCTCGACCGGGTGAGCGACCGCCTGATGTTCAACTACGACCTGGAGAAGGGCTACGCCGTCGACGGCGAGCGGTTCACGCTGTACGGCGAGATGCAGATGCACCACCAGAAGCATTTCCTGCATCCGATGCTCTCCTTCGCCCACCACGACACGTTCGAGTACGTGTTCGCCCGCCGCCAGGACGGGGTCCGGGTGACCGACCTGGAACGGCTGGTCGAGTTCGGGCACGACCTGGCCGACGAACGGATCGAGGCCGACGAGGAACACCACAGCACGGAGTTCATCTTCGCGCTGGTGACCGAGGAGATATCCGACGACGTCCGCGAGTTCGTCGCGGGGTTCCGGGACCGGACGATGCTCAAACGCGGCTACTTCGGCCACTACGAGGTGCGCCTGCTGGTGGTCGCACCCGACCGCGAAGAAATCGTGTCCAGCCGGAACGCCCACGTCGAGGAGGCGTTCCGCCTGTGGGAGCCCATCGAGGAGGAGGAACCCACGTGGTGGGACCTCCTCACCCGTCGGCTACAGGTTTAGTCGTCGCTCGGTTCGGTCGGTTCCGGGGCGCCCCGGTCGAAGAACTTCTCTCGCGCCTCGGTGACGTTGTCGTAGCCCATCTTGAGCAACGACAGCGCCAATCCGATCAGGACGAACGCCAGGACGATCTGGATGGACGTCGACGCCATCTTGTAGGCGGTCGCGCCGCCGTCGCCCCACTGGCCCAGGATGAACTTCTGGTAGAAGTTCTGGTACAGCGCCAGATACAGCAGCGCCGACGTGGTGATGGCGAACATGAACGCCATCGGCAGGCCCGTCGACAGCAGCTGTTTGGTGTCGTCCCAGTTGGCGAGCCAGACCGTCGCGACCAGCAGCGCCAGCGCCGCCAGCGTCTGGTTGGCGCCGCCGAACAGCGGCCACAGGTCGGCCCAGCTCCCGGACGCGACCAGGGCGTAGGCCGGCACGGCCTGGATGAACGCGTTGGCGTAGCGGTTGGCGCCGTATTCCTCAATCGTGGTCTCCGGCGTGCCGATAATCTCCTCAAGCATGTAGCGGCCGAGCCGCATGGCCGTGTCCGTGCTCGTCAGCAGGAAGCTCACGAGCACCAGGCCCATGAACGTCGCACCGAGGACCTGCGGGACGCCGAAACTGGTCAGGATGATGCCGCCGCCGGTCGCGAAGTTCGGCAGCGCCAGCCCGATGCCGCCGCCAGCGGGGGCCTGCGCGTACACCGCGACGGTAACCATCGCCGTCGCCGCCAGCAGCCCCTCGCCGAGCATCCCGCCGTAGCCGATGAGGCGGGCGTCGGTCTCCTTGTCCAACTGCTTTGCCGTGGTCCCCGACGAGACCAGGGAGTGGAACCCGCTGATTGTGCCACACGCGATAGTGACGAACAACAGCGGGAACAGCGGCACCGCCGTGAACGCCGGGTTGCCCCAGAAGCCGTGGAACGCCTCCAGGTTGACCGTCAGCGGTTGGCTGGCCGAGCCGAGGATGGTGCCGACGATGACCGCCAGCAGCGTCCCTCCGACACCGGTGTAGAGGACGCTGGAGGTCAGGAAGTCACGCGGCTGGAGCAGCACCCAGACCGGCAGCACGCTCGCGACGATGGCGTACAGGATGACCACCGGTATCCACATCGCGATGTTGCCGCTGCCGAGTACCGGCGGGAGCGGCGCCCCGCCGAGGAGGGTGATGAGCGTTCCGTCCCGTGCATACTCGATGGGCACCATCGCGATGGGGTACTGGACACCGACCCAGACGCCCGCGAAGATGCCCGCGATGAACGTCGCCGCACCGGGCAGGAACGGGCCATCGAGCTGGTAGAGATACCAGCCGAACGCCAGCGCCAGGCCGATGAAGATGAAGCTCGCGGTCGCGGATTCGGGGTACACGTGGAACACCAGCGCAATCACCAGTCCGAACACCGCGATGACGAGGATGATGGTCAGGAACGCGAACCACAGGATCATGTCCTTGCCGCGGTCCCCGACGTACTCGCCGATGATGTAGCCGATCGACTTCCCTTCGTGGCGGACGCTCGACGACAGCGACATGAAGTCGTGGACGCTGCCGAACAGCGGGTTCCCGATGGCGATCCAGAGGAACGCCGGAACCCAGCCCCACCACATCGCCGCCGTGATGGGGCCCACGATGGGTGCCCCGCCCGCGATGCTTGAATAGTGATGCCCTAAGAGTACGGGCTTCTTCGACGGTACGTACTCTTGTCCGTCTTCGTACTTGTGTGCCGGCGTCTCGCTCTCGTCGTCGAGTTCGACGAAGCGCGCGAGGTACTTCGAATATCCGAGGTACCCTGCGCTGAACGTTGCCAGAACACCAAGTACCAGCCAAATTGCCTGAACCATGGTATCGGTCTCCGCGTGTAATGGTGTGACATAC
>JBDGQC010000025.1:0-7978 GCA_042219375.1 Halolamina sp.
CGCTGTTCCAGGCGATGAACACCGGCCACACGACGTTCTCGACGATGCACGCCGATTCCATCGAGACGGTCATCAACCGTCTGGAGAACGAGCCAATCAACGTCCCGCGGGCGATGGTCCAGAGCCTCGACATGGTGTCGATTCAGGTGCTGACCCGGAAGGACGAGGAGCGCGTGCGCCGGGCCAAAACCATCGGCGAAATCGGCGGTATCGACCAGCGGACCGGCGAACTCGACTACTCCGGTGCGTTCCGTTGGGACTCCGGCACCGACACCGTCGAACGCCAGGACTCGACACTCCTCGACGAGATTCAGGACGAACGCGGATGGAACCGCTCGGAACTGCTCCGCGAGATACGCAACCGGGAACAGTTCCTCGAGTTCCTCCAGAAGCGTGACGTGACCGACTACCGAGCGTTCACCGCGCTCATCAACGAGTACTACGCCCATCCCGAACGGGTGATGGAGCGGGTCGAGGAGTCCGAGGTGGAACTGGAGATGGATTCCGACCTGGCAGAAACCATAGAGTGATGATCGGCATCTGGGCGCTCCCGCTGCTGTTCGCCGTCGCAGTACTGCTCCCGCTGCTTGTCGAACAGTTCAACCGCCCGATGCGGCTGCTCGTCTCCCGGGTCGCGCTCTCGCTGTTCGGCGAGTACGTCTCCAACGAGAGCCCACGGAAACAGGAGCAGCAGGCGAAGCTTCGGGCGGCCCACGTCGAGACGACCCACCGGGTGTACGCCGCACGGACGCTGCTGTACAGCCTGCTGTTCGGGGTTAGCGGCAGCGTCTTCGGCGTCTACGTCGCCGCCGTCGCGCTCTGGGTGCTCGAAATAAGCGGCGAGGTGGTGCGCCAACAGCTTCCCGCGGCGCTGGATTTCCTCGCTCAGTTGACAAGGGTGACACAGCTCCCGCTCTCGCAGCTGTTCGTTCTCCTGTTTGTCTCCAGCGCGACCATCGGCGCGGCGCTCGCGTTCGGGACCTACTACTTCCGGTGGGAGATACTGGACCAGCACGCCAACAACCGCGCCAGCGAAATCGAGGCCACCCTCCCCCGCACCATCGCGTTCATCTACGCCCTCTCGCGGTCGGGGATGGCGTTTCCCACGATTCTGGACACGCTGACGGAGAACCAGGCGGTGTACGGCGAGGCGGCCGTCGAAATCGGTGTCGCAGTCCGGGACATGAACACGTTCGGGACCGACGTCATCACGGCGCTCGACCGGATGTCCCAGCGTACGCCCAGCACCAGCCTTGACGAGTTCGGCGAGAACCTGGCGTCCGTGCTCGGTTCGGGCCAGTCGCTCTCGGGGTTCCTCAAGGACCAGTACAACCGCTATCAGGAGGAAGCCGAGTCACAGCAGCGCCAGTATCTCGACCTGCTCTCCACGTTCGCCGAGGCGTACGTGACGGTGCTCGTCGCCGGGCCGCTGTTTTTCATCACCATCCTCGTGGTCATCGGGCTGGTGCTGGAGGACACGCTGCCGATTCTGCGGTTCGTGGTCTACTTCGGCATCCCGCTGGCGAGCGGCGCCTTCATCGCCTACATCAACAGCGTCACCAAAGCCGTCGGCAGTTCGCTGATGGACGAGGAAAACGAGGTCCCGTCGGTGGGCATCGACGGCATCACCGTCGGGAAGGACAAGCCCACGCGCACGGACGGCGGGGTGGCAACGCCTCCCGACGCCGTCGAGAACGACCGCTGGAAGCTCAGTCGGGAGCGCCTCGCCGCGTACGAACGCTTCGAACGAGTACTCGTCTGGCTGCGGGAACCGGGGAAACTCGTCCTCCGGAACCCGGAGTACAGCTTCGCCGTCACCATCCCGGTGGCGCTCTGGTGGATGGTCGTCCGCGTCGGCGCCGTTCCGCTCGACCCGATAGCGGCCCTCCGAACGCTCGACGGACCCGTAGTCGAGGTGACGCTGTTCTGCGTGGGTGTGTTCTCGGTGCTGCACGAACTCAACAAACGCAGGAAGCGAGCAATCGAGAAGGTGATTCCCGACTTCCTGGACCGGCTGGCGAGCATCAACGACGCCGGGGTGAGCGTCGTCGAGAGCCTGGAGCGGCTGACCCGGTCCGACCTCGACGCGCTCACCCCCGAACTCCAGCGCACCTGGCGGGACGTGGAATGGGGGGCCGACGTGCGCCGGGCGTTCCAGCGGATGGACCGCCGCATCGACTCGCCGATGGTGAGTCGGTCCACGGTGCTCATCACCAACGCGATGGCCGCGAGCGGCGAAATCGCGCCGGTGCTCGAAATCGCCGCCGACGAAACCCGCGCGGACCGGCGGCTCCAGCGCGAGCGCCGCCAGGAGATGCTGACCTACCTGATGGTCATCTACATCTCGTTTTTCGTGTTCATCGGCATCGTCGTCGCGCTGACCTCCTCGTTCATCCCGGCCATCGAGGCGGCGAACCTCAGCGGCGGCGGGGGACAGCTCCCCGGCGGGGTCTCCTCGGGGCTGTTCTCGGGTATCGGCAGCGTCAACACCGACGCGTACGAACTCATCTTCTTCCACGCCGCAGTCATCCAAGCGATGCTCTCGGGGCTCGTCGCCGGCCAGCTCGGCGAGGGTGACATCCGGGACGGCGGGAAACACGTCGTCATCCTGCTGACCGCGACGCTGATAGCCTTCTTCTTCATCTGATGAGCCACGCGGGCCGCACCTACGACCGCATCGCGTCGCATTTCTCCAAGACTCGGGAGTTCGCCTGGCCGGAAATCGAGGAGTTCCTCGACGGCCGCTCCGGCGTCGTTGGCCTGGATATCGGCTGTGGCAACGGCCGCCACGCGGAGGTTCTCGCGACCCACGCCGACCGTGTCGTCGGTCTCGACGCCAGCACGGGCCTGCTCGCGGAGGCGGCGAACCGCTCCCGGGAGCGTGGGTTCGCGCTCCACCTCGCTGCCGGCGACGCCGCCGCCCTGCCGCTGCGAAACGAGTCGGTTGACCTGGCGGTGTACGTCGCGACCATCCACCATCTCCGGCCGCGGGAGCGACGGCTCGCCAGCCTGAACGAACTCGCCCGCGTGCTCGCCCCGGGTGGGCGGGCGCTGGTGAGCGCGTGGAGCACCGTCCACAGCCGGTTCGAGGACGAGGAAACCGACGGCTCGGGGCTGGATACGGAAATCGACTGGACGCTCCCGGGCGGCGAGACGGTCCCGCGGTTCTACCACATCTACGACCCCGAGGAGTTCGAGGCGGAGTTGGCCGACAGCGCGCTCGTCGTAGTGTCCTCGGAGGTGTCGAGCGGGAACTGTTACGCTGTGGTCGGCCCCCCCGCGTCCGAGTAGCTCGCTCCGCCGTCGGGCTTTTCACGCGCTCGCCCCCTACCCTTCGCTAATGAAGGCAGCCATCGTCACCGTCGGCGACGAACTTCTCTCGGGCGACACGGAGAACACCAACGCGACATGGCTCTGTGCTCGCCTCGACGACCGCGGGGTGGACGTGGAGCGCGTTACCACCGTGCCGGACCGTGTCGCCGACATCGCCCGCGTGGTCAACGAGTATCACGCCGAGTACGACGCTGTCATCGTTACCGGCGGCCTTGGCCCGACCCACGACGACGTGACGATGGACGGCGTCGCCGCGGCGTTCGGCCGCGATGTCGGCCCCCACGAGGGAGCGCTTTCGTGGCTCCAGGCGGAGGGTGGTTACGCCGCCGATGACCTCGCGGAAGGGACGACCGACCTCCCGAACGGCGCCCGCGCGCTCCACAACCCTGAGGGGGTCGCGCCGGGCGCTGTCGTCGAATCGTGTTACGTCCTCCCGGGCGTGCCTGCGGAGATGCGGGCGATGTTCGCCACCGTCGTCGAGGAGTTCGACGGCGAGCAGAGCTACAGCGAAACGGTCGAAACCGGCGAACCGGAGAGCGCGCTCCTGGACCGGCTTTCGGAGGTCCAGGAGCGGTTCTCGGTCAGCGTCGGCTCCTACCCCGGCGAGACGGTGACGCTGAAGGTGACCGCGACCGACCCGACGGAGGCCAGGCGCGCCGCTTCGTGGCTCGAAGACCGCGTCGCTGCCGTCGAGGAGTGATGCGCTGGGGCTACCGGTAGAAGTAGAGCGTCCACGCGGCCAGCAGCAGTAACCCGAGTCCGAGCACGACGCCGCCGGTGATTGCTGGGGGGAGTGCGGTGCTTTCGGTTGCGAGGATGAACATGCACCGGGGTTCTGCCGACCGGGGCTTAGTGGTTACGCGTCGCGGTCCGCTTCCCCGGCCGTTTTGAGTGCCGGTCCCCTCACCTCGCCCATGCGCATCGGTTTCGTTCTCAACCCCATCGCGGGCATGGGCGGCCGGGTCGGGCTCAAAGGGACCGACGAAAAAGTCGAGGAGGCCCGCGCCCGCGGGGCCGAACCACGCGCGCCGGAGCGGGCCGAGCGCGCGCTGGACGCCCTTGCGGACCGCCTGCCCGACGCTGATATCCTCACCTGGGGCGACCCGATGGGTGCCAGCCGCGTTCGGGAGGCCGGCTACGACCCGACCGTCCTCGGCGAACCCGAGGGCGAAGAAACCGACAGCAAGGACACCGCGGAGGCGGTCGCCGCGTTCCGCGAGCACGACGTGGACCTCGTGCTGTTCGTCGGCGGCGACGGCACCGCCGCGGACGTGGCCGAGGCGGTGGAAGGAACAGAAATCCCGATGCTCGGCATCCCGGCGGGCGTGAAAGTCTACTCCTCCGTCTTCGCCGTCTCGCCCGAGGAGGCGGCCCGCGCTGCCGCGACGTTCGAGCGCACGGAGCGCCGCGAGGTGATGGACATCGACGAGGACCAGTATCGGGAGGGCGAGGTCAATCCCGAACTCCAGGCGGTCGCGCACGTCCCGGTGGCCGAGTCCCTGCAGTCCTCGAAACAGCTCGGTGGCGGTACCGTCGAGGCGCTGGCGGAGGGCGTCGCCGAGGACATCCGTTCCGAGCCCGAAAAGACGTACGTCCTCGGGCCGGGGTCGACCGTCGGCGCGGTGAAAGCCGAACTCGGTTTCGAGGGATCCCCTATCGGTATCGACGTGTGGCACGACGGCGAGGTGCTGGCGAACGACGCGAGCGAGCAGGAGATCCTGGACGCGCTCGGCGAGGAGAACGTCATCGTCGTCTCGCCAATCGGCGGCCAGGGGTTCGTCTTCGGCCGGGGGAACCCCCAGCTCTCGCCGGCGGTGATTCGGCGGTGTTCGGTCGAAATCGTCGCCTCCAGGTCGAAGCTCGACGACGTGAACGTGCTCCGGGCCGACACGGACGACCCCGAACTCGACGAGGAACTCCGGGGCTGGTGGAAAGTTCGGGTTGGGAAGTTCGAAACGCGGATGATGAAGTTGGTTTAAAAAAGCGCCTCCTCTTCCGCCAGCACCTGCGCCGGGCCGCCGACCTCCCAGACCTCCGTCTCGACGCCCGTCTCCGCGACGGCTTCCTCGACGACGTCAACGTAGTCCGTGGTCGTATTGACGTACACCGACGCCCCCGTATCAGTCGAGAAGTAGACCGGGACACCCGTCTCGCGCAGGTCCCGGACGGCGTTGAACACCGCGATGGTCTCGGGCTTCCAGTAGACCCAGCCCGACGGGCCGGTCATCGTCGTCGCGGTTAGCGAGAGCGAGTCGTGCTCCGCGGTGCCGAAGATGCGGTGGAAATCCCCCTCACGCAGCGCGTCGCGCATCTCCACCAACTGGTCCTGGACGTGAGACACCCGGGCGTCGAACATGTGGCTGGCCTCCGCTTCCCTGTGGGCCTCCTCCGTCTCCTTGTAGGCGGGGACGAGCGCGGTGACGATGCGCAGGTCCGTCTCCGGGTCGAAGCCGTCCTCGCCGACGCCGGTATCGCAACGGTGTGACCGGCAGTCCTCGTCGTTCAGCCCGGCCGAGAGGTCCGAGTAGGCGCCGGTCACGGCGCGGGCCGCCGAGGAGGAGCCACGGCGCGCGATGGTCGAGACGGTGGGGCGGTCGAGGTCGAGGCCGGCGGCCTCCTGTGCGGCCATCGCCAGCGCCGCGAAGCCAGATGAGGAGGAGCCGAAGCCGACGTTTGAGGGGAAGGAGTTCTCGCTCTCGAACCGGACGGCGTGGTCGAAATCGGCGAGTTCGCGCACGTAGTCGAGCACGTGCTCGATTCGCTCGGCGCCGCGACCCTCGACCTCCTCGCCGTCGATGAGGTACGTGTCCCCGGCAGCATCAGGCAGGAACTCGACGGTCGTGGTCGTGTTCGAGGGGGCGGTACAGACGCTGATTGAATCGTGGTAGGGGAGACGCAGGTCCTCGTCGCGCATCCCGTGGTACTTCACGAGCCCCTGAATCGGGTGGGCCCGCGCGGTGGCCTTGAGCGTCATCTCTGCCGGGAATCCTCGGCGGCAGGGGTTCAACGTGTCGGTGCAGGCCTGCCTCCCGAGTACCGGCGGCTGCAGGGGCCCCAATCGTCGGCGGCTTCATTACTCTCCCGCGGGGAGAACGCTCCATGACGCAACTCCTGCTGGTCGGCGGCGGCGTCGCCACCGGACTGCTCCTACTTCTGAGCGCCTTCTTCTCGAGTTCCGAGACGGCCATCTTTTCGGTCCCGCCGGACTGGGGCGAACAGAAAGGCGCCGAGGGCGACAGCCGCGGGCACACCCTCGACGAACTACAGGACGATTCCCACCGACTGCTGGTGACCCTACTGGTCGGGAACAACGTCGTCAACGTCGCCATCTCCAGCATCATCACCGTGCTGGTGGTCCAGAACCTCCCGCCCGGTCCTGCAGTCGTGGCGACGACTGGAATCACGAGCGCGCTCGTGCTGGTGTTCGGCGAAATCGTCCCCAAATCCTACGGCCTGGGTAACGCGGAGGAGTGGTCGCTGACCGTCGCGCCCGTCGTCGTGCTGGTCGAGACGCTCCTCTCGCCGGTCATCTCGGTCTTCGACTGGGTGACCAGCGGCATCAACGAGCGCATCAGCGGCGAACACGACATCGAGCGGCCGTATCTGGAGTAGCCAGCGCTCCGACGGCGGGTCGTCGTGCTCCGACGCGAACGGCTGTTCACTCCAGCGCGCCCATATCCACCCGCTCGACCAGCAGCCTGACGCCGAAATACGCCGCCGCGGCGAGCACAACGTACCCCGCCACAGTCGCGTGCACGATCACGTCCGCGGAGTCGACAGCCAGGCGCGCGATGGTGTTGGCCGGACTCCCCGGCAGCAGCGTGGCTGCGCCGAACAGCACCAACACGCCCGTCGAATAGAGGAACTGCGCGACTCGGCGGTCAGGCGTGAGCAACGAGACGGCGGCGCCCAGCCCCGAGACGGCGAGGGCGAACGCCGTCGTCAGCAGCAGCAGCGTCGGCAGGTTCGCCACTGGCGTTCCGTTGAACGTCAGCAGCGCCATCCAGAGCGCCGCCTGCGCGGGCGCGAGCAGGACCGAGGCGAGCAGTTTTCCGTCAACGATAGCCCCCGGTGAGAGCGGTGCCACCCGGAGCAGTTCCAGCGTCCCGCGGTCGATTTCCTCGGTTATCGAGTCCACCGTGACCGAGCCACCGATAAACGCCGGAAGCAGCAGGAGTAACGGAACCAGGACAGTATAGCTGAAGCCGAAGTAGGGGCTGCTGCCGGGCTGGCCGGGGAGCGCCAGCGGTTCGTTTGTGAGATACTGGACGCGCTTCACCCGTTCCGCGCGCTCGTAGGCCCGCAACGCCTTGCGAACCTCCACAACCACGACGGTAGTCCGCACGTTCGCGTCGGGCACGGTGGTCAGCACCGCTATCCGCCCGTCGGCCGCACGCTGGGCCTCGAACACCACCTGCACATCGCCCCCTCGGAACGCGTCCATCGCAGCGCTCCTGGTTTCGTACTGCTCGCCGTCCATCGCCGGCTGTTCGTCCAGCGTTTCGAGCAGACTATCGGCGGCGTCGCCCGTCACCGCAGCGTCCACGGTGATGCCGGCGACGCTCCCGGGTTGATACATCGAGACGAGGCCGACGACGAGGAACGACGAGAACGCCGCCACGAACAGTTGGATGAGCAGCGCGAG
>JBDGQC010000025.1:8078-18376 GCA_042219375.1 Halolamina sp.
CCCAGCGTCACCTCCGGGAGCCCGACCAACTGGACGATGACGGTGACTTTCTCGCCGACGAAGAAGCCAAGCCCGGAAAGCGACCCGACGACGAGCGCCGTGCCGAGGCTCCGGTCGAACTGCGCCTTCTCGAACCCAGCATACAGGTGAACGGATTTCGCCACCTCCTCGACGGCGGCGATAGCGACCAGCAGTACCGGGATGCTCACGCCGAAGGGGAGTGCGAACAGCACCGCCACCGCGAGCAGTTCCGCGACGAAGACGAAGGGGATGAACAGTGCCGAGAGCGTCGCCGCCGACCGCACGCCGGCGATACGGGCGTCGATGGCGTCGAGGACCTTCAGCGGCACGGAGCGCTGGGTGAACATGTCCTCCTCCCGGTAGACACCGAGGCCGAGCAGGAACAGCACGCTCCCGGCGACGTAGGCGGGGCCCGTGGAGAAGACGTACTGGCCGACGGTTATCCCGGTGCCCTGCAGGTCCCGCACGACGATGGTCAACGGCGAGATGAGCGCCACGGGAGTGACGGTGGTGAAGATGGCCGGTACGAACGCGTAGGAGGTCAGAAACACCGAGAGCGCGACGGTAACGAAGGTGAGTTCCTTGAACGACCGGGCGAACATCCCGCCGACGAACGTGCCCGCGAGATAGAGCACGGCGAGCGGGAGCACCGCGAGGACCGAAACGGGACCGCCGCCGACCAGCGCCGCGACGAGCGTCGTCAAAATCACCGCTGCGAGGACGTACGGCAGCGTCTTGCCCGCCACCACGTCGCCGGGTTCGACGGGTGCCACGAGCAGCAGTTCCCCGCGGCGGTCGATGCGCTCGTCGAGGATGGTGGCGCCGTAGGCCTGCGCGATGAAGTTCAGCGGCACGAGGAAGGCGAAAGCGAGCACCAGCGAGGCGAAGGGGAACGGTGGGCGGACGTCGGCTGGCGAGCCACTCTGGCTGCCGGTGAACAGCGCGTCGCCGACGTTCGGCATCGCGAAGCCGCCCTCCTCGTCTGTTTCGGTCGCAGTCGGGGTGGAGTCCGAGTCGTCGCCGCCCGCGCCGCCGTCGTCCGTGTCGGTCCCCGCAGTAGCGGTTCCGGTGCCAGCGGTACCCCCGCCCGCGGTCCCCGTCTCCCGGGTCGCGTACTGGAGCGTCACCTCGACGGGGAACGCCGCAGACTGGTTCGCTTCCCGGACCATCAGGCGGTCGTTGTAGGACTGGACCGCATCCCTGAGTGCGTCGAGGGCGGCCCGACCCTTCGGACTGTCCCGCGGTTGGAACGCCACTGCCCGGTCCGACCGGTTTCGGTCGATGATGCGCACGTCCCACCTGTCGCTGTCCGGACTGACGGGGGTGAGCGAGGGCGCGGCCACGACCGGTTCGTGGTAGGGGCTCTCTTCGGCGACCGAGACGCGATACAGGTCGTTCTCCAGCGCGACGTTACCGGCGACGGCAGAGCCACCGGCGACGCCGAGGCCGACCACGACCGCGACGGCGACGAGCGCGACCGTCCGGCGGTCCATCGTGCCGAGAGAGTGACTCACCTCCCAGCGCGCGATGCGGGCAACCTTGCGCAGGCGACGGCGCGGGTCCCTGACGCCGCGATTCACGCCTCGCCCCCACCATCGTTCTCAGCAGCGGCCGCCTCCCGGGGCTGTCGGGCTCGCATCCGGTCGCCGGTGAGTTCGAGGAAGACGTCCTCCAGACTTGGCTCCCGACTGCGGATGTCCGTCACCTCGCCGTCAGCCTCCTGAACGCGCTCCCGAACCTCGTCGGCAGCGTCGAGGCTGTCCACCTCTACGACGTGGCGGTCGCCCTCCTGCTCGCTCTCGGGCAGCGGAACCGTCGCGTAGAGCCGGTAGGTGGTGTCGCCGTGTTCGGCGCGGATGTCCGGGACGGTCCCCCGGGCGATTATTTCGCCGCGGTTCATCACGACGACCCTGTCACAGAGGTCGGCGACGTGATAGAGGTTGTGCGCGCTGAACACGACGGTCTTGCCGCCGTCGGCCAGTTCCTCGATGAACCGGAGCACCTCGTTGGTCGTCAGCGGGTCGAGCCCGGAGGCGGGTTCGTCGTAGACCAGCACGTCCGGGTCGTTGACCAACGAGCGGGCGATGGCGACCTTCCGTTTCATCCCCTTGGACACGTCGCCGAGGCGGCGGTTCCGGTGTTCCAGGTCCAGTCGGTCGAGCGTGCGCTCCGTGCGCTCTTCGGCCACGTCGGCGGGCACGTCATAGAGGTCCGCGAAGAAACCGAGGTAGGAGCGGGCGGTCATGTTCTCGTAGAGCGGCGACTCCTCCGGGAGGAAGCCGAGCACGCGCCGCATCTCCGGGTCGGCCACGTCGTAGCCCGCGATTTCGGCCTCGCCGGCCGTCGGCTCGATGAGCCCCGAGAGCATCTTCAGCGTCGTCGTCTTGCCGGCGCCGTTGGGGCCGACGATGCCGAATATCTCGCCGGCATCGGCCGAGAAATCGCTCCCTTCGACGGCGGTGAAGCCGCCGTAGGTCTTGCGCAGTCCCGCGACACGAATCATACGCCACACTCGCTTTCGTCCGTGAAAAACCCGCGGCTCGTCTGCTCAGGGCGGGCGCTCCATCTCGAAGCGTCCGTCAGTATCGCAGTAGAGGCTGCCGGTCAACCGGCCGAGCGCCTCGAACTCCGTCACGTCGAACTGGCCGTCGGTCAGCAACCGTTCCTCGACGTGGGCCCGGACGACTTCCCCGAGCACCATCGTCGACCCGCCGACACCGTGGGCCTCGTACAGCGTGCATTCGAACGCGACCGGGGCCTCCGCGACGTAGGCGGCGTCAACCGTGTCGGCCTCGACGGGCGTGACACCGGCGTGCTCGAACTCGCTCTCGCCGTGGGAGAGCGTCGCCGAAGAGGCGTTCATCTCCTCGGCGAGAGTCGTATCGACCAACTGAATCACGAACTCGGCGCTGCCCGCTGAATCGTCGCTGTCGTTCTCGCGGGTCCCCGCCTCGCCGAGAATGTTCCGCGCCGTGTCCTTCAACCCGCCCGTCGCTGCGCGGCCGACCGGCGAGAACATCAGTACCGGTGGGTCCACCGAGACGACGTTGAAGAAGCTGTACGGCGCGAGGTTGTCCCGCCCGTCGAGGCTCCGTGAGGAGACCCACGCAATCGGTCGGGGGACGACGGCACCCGAGAGCAGGCGATAAACGGAACCGAACGCGTCGGGGTCGCCGGACGCCGTCATCGGCGCCGCTCCGCGTGGCCTTCCGCGAACGGGTCGACCTCGGTGCTGCCCGGTTCCGCCTCGTCGACGCCGAAGCCGGGGCCGTCGGTGGCGAGTTCGAAGGTCAGCCCGTCGGGGTCGCTGAAGTAGATGCTCGTGAAGTAGGTGCGGTCCTTCAGCTGGGAGACGCGCACGCCGTGGTCCTGGAGGTGCTCACGCCACTCCTCCAGCGTCTCCTCGTCGTCGACGCCGAACGCGAAGTGGTGGCTGGCGCCCGGACCTGGCTGGCCGCGGCCGTTCGGGTACTCGAAGTAGGTGACGTTCGTTCCCGGCTCCCCCTCGGGCGTCGAGGAGAAGTAGTAGTGGGGCGTTCCCGGGTCGTCGTAGTTCTGGGTGCGCTTGACCGTGTACCAGCCCAGGACGTCCTCGTAGAACGCCCGGGTTTCCTCCATGTCGGTACAGATGTTCGTCACGTGGTGCAGTCCGGTCGTTGGTGGTGGGTTGGTCATGGCTGTGAGTTGGTCGGATAGTCGAAAAACGATACCGGCCGCGGCGTCAGGTTAGAACAGGCCGACGTTGGCCGCGAGCGACCATTCGGCGCCGCCGAGGGCGAGAAACGCCAGCGAGGCGCCCAGGAGGGCCGCGTTCTTGAGGAACTGGGTCATCTCGCTCTGGGTGTCCTCGGCGTTCCAGAAGTCGTGCATCTTCGGCGTCGCGACGAGGAAGAACACGACGAGGGCGCCTGCCGCGAGCACGGGGAAGGCGCCGAACGCGATGCCGAGCCCCCCGAACACCAGCATCCCGCCGGAGAGCAGGACACTCGCCGTCGGCGCGGGCAGCCCCTTCGCCTCGGCGTAGCCAGCCATCGCCTCGGTGTCAATGAAGTGGTTGAGCCCCATGAACGCGAGGACGAAGCCGAACAGGGCCCGCGCGAGCAGGAAGACGATGCCCGCAGTCCCCTCGAACGCGGCGGCCTGGAGCGGTGCCGCGGTAGTCGTGAGCAGTTCCGTTAGTGTAGCTAGTTGCGTCACGTCACCTGCTACGAGGGTGAACCACTTGAGGGCTTGCGAACCCTGCTGTCACCCGGTTACAGCGGTGTTACTCGGTTTTTGCACAGCAGTTACGTGTGGTAGTAACGCACACACCGGTTCGAGGCACGCAGGGCCCGAACGAGTCGATAACGTTTACGCGCCGCCGTCCGAGCACCCGCACATGTCCTGGGACACCGTCACCCTCGACGTGGACGATGGCGTCGCCACGCTCACCGTGGACCGGCCCGAGAAACTGAACTCGCTCAACGTGGCGACGCTGGAGGCGCTGGAGGAAGCCATCACGGAGGCCGCCGCCGGCGACGCGCGCGTGCTCGTGCTCACCGGCGCGGGCGAGGACGCGTTCGTCGCGGGCGCGGACATCGGTTACATGAAGGACCTCTCGACGCCCGAAGCCCAGGCCTACGCCGAACTCGGCCACCGTGTTGCCGACGCGCTGGAGGAGTTCCCCGCACCAGTCATCGCCGCCGTCAACGGCTACTGCTTCGGTGGTGGCTGTGAACTCGCGCTCGCGTGTGACCTGCGGGTGGCCTCCGAGCGCGCGGTACTGGGTCAGACCGAAATCGACCTGGGCATCGTTCCTGGGTGGGGCGGCACACAGCGGCTCTCCCGGCTTGTCGACGACGAGACGGCGCGACGGCTGGTCTTCTTCGGCGAACGCGTCGACGCCGCCGACGCCTACGAACTCGGCCTGGTCGGGGAACTGGTCGCCCACGGTGAACTCGACGACCACGTCGCGGAGATGGCCGCCGACCTGGCCGCGAAGCCCCGCTACGCGCTCAGCGTGGCGAAGGAAGCGCTCAACATGGTTCACGAGGAGCCCCAGAACGCCGGTCTCGCCTACGAGAAGCGCGCGTGGGCCGGCCTGTTCGGCACCCACGACCAGCGCGAGGGGATGACCGCGTTCGTGGAGGACCGGGAACCGGAGTTCGAGTAGTCCTCCGTCCCGAGCCGTTCAGCGCACCGAATCCAGCACGCCCGAGAGGTGGACGTGAAACAGCCGTTCGCAGTCTTCGTCCCCACAGACCGGGCAGGTTTCGGGGTCGTCGCCGTTCTGGAGTAACTCGTCGTCGCCACCCGCGTGCGAGCGGGTTTCGGTCTCGGCGACGCCCGCGGCGGCGACGACGCGGCTTCCGGCATGGCGAAGCGCATAGCCGCCGTCCGCCTCGCGCACGAAGTACTCCCGGAGCGCCGAGAGGTGGTAGTTGAACCGACCCGGGTCCTCGATGCCGGCGCGCCGCCGGAGGTCCGAGAACGGCAGGGGTTCGTCGGCCTCCGCCAGCGCCCGGAGGATGGCGACCCGCGTCTCGTCGCCGAGCACCGCAAGCGCGTCCGTCGGGTCCGCTTCCTGCATACACCGTCGTACCCGTTCGGGATGCTTGAACCTGCGGTCCGACGGATGTCAGAAAACATACTGAATCGCGGTTCTGCGAGCATTCAACCCTCTGCAAGGACACGGTCGGCCCATGTGGTCCGTACGCGACTCCCTCCGTCAGCGACTCGCTGTGCTCGGAAACCCGCCGTTCCGCCGGATGCTGGGTGGTCGGGCGGTGAGTTTCCTCGGCGACGGCCTCTTCACCGTCGCCGCGATGTGGCTCGTCTTCGACCTGACCGGCTCCGCAGCCTATACTGGACTCGCCGGCTTCCTGTTGCGCGCGCCGCGGATGCTGAAAGTGTTCGCGGGGCCGTTGGTCGACCGGTCCAGTCTGCATCGCGTCCTGGTCGGTTCCGAGGCGCTCGGCGCCATTCTGGCCGCAATCGTCCCGCTGGCGGCGGTGACCGGGGAGCTTTCGGTCTGGGTCGTACTCGCGGTCCTTCCGCTGATGGGGCTGACTGACCTGTTCGCTGCGCCGGCACAGACCGCCGCACTCCCGCGCATCGTCGAGCGGGAGTCCCTGGTCCGGGCAAACAGCGCGTTCTCCATCGTCACCAGCGCCGTGGATGCCGGCGCGAAGGCCCTCGGCGGCGTGTTGCTCGCGACGTTCGGTGCCGTTGCGCTCTACGGCATCGACGCCGCCACCTACGCCGTCGCGGGGCTGCTGTTTCTCGGCCTGATGGTTCCCGACGCGGAGTCCGACGACGAGGAGTCCGATGACGGGGGTGACGACGCGTTCGACCTCGCCACGTACCGCCGGGAGCTACTGGATGGCGTGGCCGTGTTGACTGGCTCCGCGCTAGGCGCGATGCTGCTGGCGAGTCTCGCCGCGAACTTCCTCACCAGCGCCGCGTTCGCGGTTCTGCCCGCGTACGCGGCTTCGCTCGCCGGGGCGGCGAGCTACGGCTTTCTCCTCTCGGCTCTGACTGTCGGCGTCGTCGTCGGGTCGTTGGTCGCGCCAGCCGTCGAAAACCGTCCACTCGGCGTGACCAGCGCCGTCGGCTTCCTGCTCGCGGGGGCACTCTGGGTCGTCGGCGTCGAGGCCGGGGGCGTGTTCCTCACGGCGGTGCTGTTCGGCGCCTCCAGAGTCCCCGTCGGCGTCTACAACGTCGGGGTGCAGGCGACGATGCAGACGGGGGTCCCCGACGACCGGCTGGGCCGGGTGACGGCGACGGTCAGCAGCCTGAGCAACGTCGTCGGTCCGGCGGGACTCCTGCTCGGGGGTGTCGCTGGCGACGTAGTCGGCGCGCGCCTGGTGCTGCTCGCAGGCGGCGTCGGGACCGCGCTCACCGGCCTGCTCTGGGCCGGACTCCCCTCGTTGCGTCGGTTCGGTCCGCCTACTGCCGTCGAACCGGGGTCCTTCGGCTGAATCGGCCGCGACGGGCGCGGTCCGCGTTCCCCGAACCCCTCCGCTTAAACCGGGTGACGCGCTACGGTTCACCAATGAAGTTCTGTGACGAGTGCGGTTCGATGATGAAGGCGGAAGACGGCAAGTGGGTCTGTGACTGCGGTTACACGGAACCCCGCGGCGACGACGAGTCCGGAATGACGACCGAGCAGAGCCAGGAAGAGAGCGACATCGTCGACATGTCCGACGTGGGCGACGAGGCGATGGGGCCGACGACGAAGATTCGCTGTCCAGAGTGTGGCCACGACCGCGCGAGCTTCCAGATGCAACAGATCCGGTCGGCCGACGAGTCCGAAACGCGGTTTTTCACCTGTACGGAGTGCGGCCACAAGTGGCGCGAGGACGACCACTAAGGGCGTCTATTCTGAGTGCGGGACTGTCGGGGGTGGTTTGTCAGCCCCGCCGTCCGAAGGCTGTCCCGGGCTATTCCAGCCGCGCGAACGTCAGGTAGCCGGTGTGGCCGACCCCGGCCGTCGATGGGCGGGTGCCCCGGTCGCCCACGTCCATCCGGCGCTGGATGGTTTCGAACGTCCGAACGTCGGCCAGACCAGCCTCACGGGCGGCCTCGGTGGTCTCCCGGACCGCCTCCACGAACGGCGAGTAGACGCTGACGAACCCACCATCGACCAGCAGTTCGTCGGCGCGCGCGACCACCGTCGGCGCGTCGGCAGTATCGAGCGTGAGCACGTCGAAGGGCTCGCCGTCCGCGAGGTCGTCGAGGTCGTCAGTCACATCGCCCGCATGCACGGCCACACGGTCCGCGACGCCGGCCATCTCCATGTTCCCCCGGGCCACCTCAGCGAACTCGGCGTCGATTTCGTAGGTGTGGACTTCGGCGCCGGCGCGGGCAAGGTACGCCGAGAGCACGCCGGTCCCGGTGCCGGCGTCGAGGACGCGGTCCCCCTCGCCCGCGCCGGTATGACCCATCACGAGGCCGATATCCCGGGGCATCATCGGCGCGCCGGTTCGCTCGAAATGCTCGAACAGGTCCGGTCCGCGGAGTTCCTGGACGGTGAACGGGTCACCCAGGTGGGTCTCCAGTTCGTCGCCCGGTTCCACGTCCGCCGGCACGTCGAGCACGCCCAGGTCGGTCTGTAGCTCCTCGCCGGGACGGCGGACGTACTCGCGGTCCTCGTGAACCAGTAGGAAAGCCCGCACGCGATTATTCGAGCTCCGAGACGGCGGCCGCGAGGTCGCCCTCGTTCTTCTTCAGCGCCTCTCGGGCGGTTGATTCGGTGACGCCGGCGCGCTGGGCGACGATTTCCACGTCGGCATCGGGGATACCGCCGCTTTCGCTCTCCTCGGGTTCGCCGGATTCGACGGCGGGGGCCTCGTCGCTCCGCGGGCGCGTGTCGGGTTCGCCGACGATCTGGTAGGTCTGCTGGCCCTGGGCGTCCATCTGGGTCACTTGTGCGCCCTCGAAAACGAGCTCCTCGTCCTCGGTGCGGATGATGACCTCCTCGGCATCGAGCTCCTCGACGTCGATGCCCATCTGCTTCATCATCTGCTGCATCTTGCGTGGGTTGAGTCCGCCGCCTCCAAACATGATTATTGGTGGGGCGGCATCCGCCAAAAGCATGACGAAGGGGGTCACAGCCCGCGAGAGAGCTCTTCGACGTCGCCATCATCCAGTTTCCGCGTCGGACAGGCTTTTGGGACCCCCATCCAACCCGTAGGCCATGTACGTCGCCGACCGGACGTGGCCTGAGCTCACAGAGTACGTCGCCGAGGAGTCAGTCGCGCTCGTGCCGCTGGGGTCGACCGAGCAGCACGGGCCGCATCTTCCCCTCTCGACCGACCACGTCATCGCCCAAGGCCTCGCCCGCGCCGCCGCGGACCGGGCTGGCTACCTCTGTACCCCGACCGTCAACATCGGCGTCAGCGAGCACCACCGGCAGTTCCACGGCACCATGTGGGTGTCGCCAATCGCGTTCCGGGAGTACGTCGAGAGCCTCACCCGGAACCTCACCTACCACGGTATCGACCGGGTGGTGTTCGTCAACGCCCACGGCGGCAACAGCCAGCACCTACAGGAGGTATCGCGCCGCCTCCGGCGGGACCGGGTCGCCTTCGCAACACCGTGGATGTGGGACGAGTCCATCCCCGACCTCGTCGACGAGGTGTTCGAAACCAACGGCCCCCATGCCGGGCCGAAGGAAACCTCGATGCTGCTCCATCTCGACCCGGACCAGGTCAAGTCCGAGGAGTTCGAAAACGCCCGTGATAACGGCCTGAAGGACCTTTCGTCGGCCGACAGCACCCGACATGGCGCCCGGGTGAGCTACGACTCCGTCGAGAGCTCCGACAACGGGGCCTACGGCGACCAGACCGACGCGAGCGCGGAGAAAGGCGAGCGCCTGTTCGAAGCCGCCTGTGAGGAACTCGTCCACCTCGCGGAGTGGCTGGACGACCAGCACTTTGCGGATTTGATGCCCCAGGACCACGTAGACCCGAAGCCGGGAAGCCGGCGGAGGGACCGGGGGCGCCCCGAGAACGGGGAAGAGCGGCTATAGCTGTCGCAGCGGTAACTCTACGTGTGTCGGGTAGTCGCTGCTGTGGTGTACCGTGTTGGTGGCGACGCGGAACTCCCGGGTGGTGCCCGAGGACGCCCCCGTATTGGTGTTCACGTCGTAGCGCGGGAAGTTCGACGAGGAGATGTCCAGTCGAATCCGATGACCGGCGCCGAACCGGTTGGCCGTCGGGTACGGCTCCATCGCGAACTCGTACACGTCGCCGGGGACCAGCGGGTCCGCCTCGCGACGCCAGCCACGATAGCGTCCGCGACAGATGGAGTCGCACAAGTTGAGCGCGAACCCCTCGGGGTACTCCGCGGAAGCGGGATACTCGTCGATGAGTTTGGCGGTGAAATCCGTGTCCGGGCCGTCCGTCGCCCCGAACACGGAGACACGAATCGGGCCCGCGATTTCGACCGGTTCGTCGAGCGGGGGCGTGCGGAACACGAGCACGTCGTCCCGTTCGCCGAGCGGTTGGGGGTTCTCGACGCCGACGCTCCACTCGCGGCTCCGTTGGTCGTAGCCGCCACGACCGGTGATGCTCTCCCGACGCCGGCTCGACACCGGGCGTTCTTCGAGCGAGTCGTCGATGTCCTCGAACGTGTAGTACGACGAGCAGTTGCCGCCGACGGTCGGAACGGGGTCCTGAGGGTCGAACTCGTAGCTCGTCGCGCTCGCGGGGTCGGTCGGCTGTTCCCGCGAGAGCGTGCCGTCGCCGTGCGCGTAGAACCTGGTGAACTCGGTGTCCGGCAGCGGCCACGCATCG
>JBDGQC010000025.1:18476-19922 GCA_042219375.1 Halolamina sp.
GTCCAGGTGGACTGACCGCCGTGGGTCCACGGCCCCATGATGAGGAACTGGTCGCTCTCCTGCTCGTCGGCGAGCGCTGCGAAGTTGTCACAGGTGGCCTTCGTGTAGGAGTCGTACCACGACCCGGAGTAGACGGTGGGCACGTCCGCCATCGTCTCGTAGTGGGTGGTGAAGTTGATGCTCGGGTCGTCCCAGAACGATGATTCGCCCGGCGTCGTGAGGAAGTCGAACACCCACTCCTCGTGCTCAGGCGCGTGTCGGAGCGGCGACTGGCCGGGCAGCACGGGCCAGTCCGCGAGCAGGTCACCCGTGTTCGCGCTTACGAGTTGGCGCTGCACCACGGGGTCGCCCATCTCCCCGGTGACAACGTCGGCTGTGAACTCGGGGTCGACGGGGGCGCCGAGGGTGAACGCCCAGCAGAGCCATCGGAGTTCGAACGCGCCGTTCTGTCGGAGCGTGGCCTCCCACGCGCTCGCGGCGCCCTGATTGACGAACATCGCGGCCAGGCCGTCGGGGTCCTGGGTCGCAAGCGCGGACTGGGTCCAGGCCATGTACGAGGTGCCCATCGTCCCGACCTGGCCGTCGCAGTAGGGCTGGTCGGCCAGCCACTCCACGGTGTCTGCGCCGTCCTCCGCCTCGTTTTTCAAGAGGTAGAACTGGCCCTCGCTGGCGAAGCGCCCGCGCACGTCCTGGAGGGCGACGACGTACCCCCGGGCGGCGTAGTACCGCCCCTGCTGTTCGATATGTGCTCGCGTGCGCTTGTCGTAAGGCGTGCGGTAGAGCAGCGCTGGCTGCGGGTCCTCGATTGGCTCGCCCGACTCCGGGTCGGCCGGGCGATAGATATCGGTCGCTAACTCGACGCCGTCCCGTGTCGTGACCGGAACGTCGTGGGTGACCGTGACGCCGTACTCCGGGTCTCGCGCCATAGCGTGGTAGTGATACACACATGGCTAAAGCGTATGGCTCCCGGAAACTCGTGTGGCGCGGAACGGCCCCCGGAATCAGCCCTCCCGCGGCGCGGACGGCTCTCGAAGTCAGCCTTCCCGCGGCGCGACGCGGGTACTGAGACAGATTCCCGACCCCACGGGGAGGATGAACGATTCGAACGCCGGGTCGGCCCGGACGTGCTCGACGTAGTTCGCGATTCCTTCCGTCCCCTCGCTGGCGTCCTCGGGCAGCGGGTCGTCATCGGCGAAGTACGCGATGAGGGTGTCGAGGTCGATGGGTCCCCGGGTCATGTTGTCCGCGACGACGACGCCACCTTCGGGGATTTTCTCCCGGGCTTTGTCGAAGCCGTCGGCGTAGCGCGGCTTGTCGTGGTCGATGAGCACCACGTCGAACGGCCCGTCGTACTCGTCGACGATTTCGACGGCGTCGCCGAGTTCGTAGTGGGCCCGGTCGCCGTGGCCCGCACGGGCGAGAAAGGAGCGCGCCATGTCGAGTTCC
>JBDGQC010000186.1:0-18841 GCA_042219375.1 Halolamina sp.
CTGAGGAGTGAGGTGGGCTGAGAGGACTTGAACCGGAGGAAGACGTGTTCGCTACCTCCATGCGACCGACGTGATTCAGCGTCCCTCGTGGAATCTTCGATTCTACGGTTCTCGGCGGTCGGTTACGGGCTGAGAGGGACTTGAACCGGAGGAAGACGGTCCTGCTCGGCTCGCTTCGCTCGCCTGCGCGGGCTGCGACTTCCAGGGTTCAAGTCCTCCAGCGATGCTTCTCACGACTCACTTCGTTCGTCGGAGAAGCGGGCTGAGAGGGACTTGAACCCCCGACCGTCTGGTTAAAAGCCAGACGCTCTCCCGAACTGAGCTATCAGCCCTCACCCGTTCTAACCGCGGCCGCCCCATAAGCGTTTAGAACCGCCACGGGGCGGGCGGCCGGTTCCCCGAAAGCTAAGCGACCCCGGGTCCACCGACGACCATGAACCTCCGCAGTCTCACCGAACGGCTCGTCGCGTTCGACACCACCGAAGGTCGGGAGGCCGACGCCGCGGCGTGGTTCCGCGAGCAACTGGATAGTCTGGGGTTCGAGACCTACGAGTGGCTGGCTGACGCCGACGAACTCGCTGCCCATCCCTCGTTCCCGGACGACCCAACGGCCATCAACGTCGCCGACCGCCCCAGCGTCGCGGGCGTGCTGGAGGTCGGCGACGCCGATGCCGGGCCGACGCTGGTGCTGAACGGCCACCTCGACGTGGTCCCCGCCGACGAGGACGCCTGGACCTCCGAGCCGTTCGAACCAGTCTGGGGTGAAGCGGACGGGAGCGAAACCCTCACCGCCCGCGGCGCCGTGGACATGAAGGCCCCCCTGGCGGCCTGTGTGTTCGCCGCGCTCGATGCCGCCGAGGACGCCGAGAAAGCGGGCCTGGACGGCCGCATCGTCGTCGAGGCCGTCGCCGGCGAGGAGGAGGGCGGCATCGGCGCCGCCGCCGCGGCGCTGTCGAACCCCTATCCGTTCGACCGGGACGCGGCGCTCGTCGCGGAGCCGACGGATCTACGCTGTGTCACCGCCACCGAGGGCACCGTGATGAAGCGCCTCGAAATTCAGGGCCGGGCCGCCCACGCCGCCACGCGCTGGGTCGGCGAGGACGTGCTCCCGCATTTCCAGCGCATCCGTGCCGCGCTGCTGGACCTGGAGGCCGAGCGCACCGAGGACATCGACCACCCGCTCTATCAGGAGTTCCCGGTTCCCGCCCCCGTCTGTTTCGGAACGGTGGACGCCGGCAACTGGGCCTCCTCGGTCCCGTCGTCGCTAACCGCCGAAATCCGTATCGGCGTGGTCCCGGGCGAGACAGTCGCCGCTGTGGAGGCGGAGTACGAGGAGGCGCTGAACGCGGTCGTCGAGGCCGACAGTTGGCTCTCCGAGCATCCGCCGACGTTCGAGCGGTTCAGTATCCAGTTCGAACCCGCCGAAACCGACGCCGACGAGCAGGTGGTGCGTGACCTTCGGGCGGCGATGCTCGACACGGGCATCGACGACACCGACCCGCGGGGTGCGACCTATGGCGCCGACTCGCGCCACTACGTGGCTGCGGGTATCCCGACGGTGCTGTTCGGCCCCGGGAACATCGAACAGGCACACTTCCCCGACGAGACGGTCTACTGGGCCGATGTCGAACAGGCACGAGAAACAATTACTGAGACGGCGCGGCAGTTCCTGGGCTGAGGGGGGACCGTCACTCGGAGTACCGGTCTTCCAGCGCGTCCGCGACCACGTCGCCGGGGTCGAGATTGCGCATCGATGCTTCGCGCCGGAGTTCCCGGTAGGCATCGACCGGCAGCGAGAGGTCGAGCGACCCCGGTTCGAACCCCGCCTCCCGGAGCGCCGCGGCCGCCGAGGTACCGTCGCCCACCTCGCTGGCGAGCGAGCGCACCTCCCGGACCGTCAGGTCGTGGTCGAGCGTCGCCCATGCCAGGTCCAACCGGTCGGTCCCGTCAACCCGAGCGATGTGTTTGGCCGCCGAGGGCGCGATATGGCCCCGGGCGACGTGGCGCCGCACCGACTGCGGGAGGTCGTGGACCCGTGCCCACTTGCGGATGAACGAGACGGGCGCATCCCCCGCGCGCTCGGCGGCGTCGCGGTAGGAGCCGACGCCGCGGACCAGCGCCGCACACGCCGCCGCGCCCCGGAGCATGGCGACGGAATCTTTCCCGTCCAGTTTCTCGGAATGGACGAACTCCCGGAGCGTCTCGGCGGCCTGCTCGACGCTCTCGGGGTCGTCCGGGTCGAAGTCGATGGCCTCGCTCGCGCGCTCGCCGGTGATTTCGGGGTCGGCACGGACGACGGGTTCGCCCACCCGCTCCCGGCGGTCGGTCGAGGCCGACGCGTCGGCGGCGTCGTCGGACCGCTCGGGGTCGAGTCGTGACATTACCTGCCGGTTCGGTCGGGGCAGGGAAAAGCGTCCCGCGTGCGGGTAGCAGTTGTACACAGCGGCGCCTCGACGACGTTCCGGGGAGTTCGGCCATGAGATTTACGCCGGTATCGGCCGAATCCAAAGTGGAGGGTTTTCCATGCCACACGAACTCGTTGCTATCACGCGACACGGTGCCGACTTCGAATCAGACGAGGACGCGGCGGCTACGGTGGAGGCGACGCTCCGTGCGCTCCGCTCGTGTATCTCGCGGGGGGAGGCCACCGACATCGCGCACTACCTCCCCGCGAAGTTCGGGAAACTCCTCACCGAACGCGAGGGCGAGTCGGCCACCCCTATCGAACTGGCGACGTTCATCGGCGACGTCGCCGAGGAAACGGGCGTCCCCGAGGAGACCGCAGAGAAGCGCATTCGTGCCGTCATCGCGGCGCTGAAACAGACCGTCGGCGAGGACGAAATCGCCAACGCCGAGGACCAACTCCCGCCGGAGTACGGCCGCCTCTTCGAGGTCGGGCCGGAACTCCATGCCGAATCCTTCTCCACGGCCGTCGCCGGCGAAACCGACCTCGGTTCCGAGGAGGCGGAAACCGCGACCCGGGCCGTCCTCGAAACCTTCGCCGAGCGCATCACCCGCGGCGAGGGCGAGGATATCGCTCACTTCCTCGACGGGGATGCCGCCCGCTGGGTCGTGGACCGAGTGAACGACGACGCCGAGGCGTTCGACCGCGATGCGTTCATCGACCGGGTTGCCGACCGCGCCGACGTGGACGAAACCACGGCCGAGGCGTACATCAGCGCCGTCATGCGCGTTCTCGACAGCGTCGTCCCCGACCGCGAACTGGACGCCGCCAGCGCGCAACTCCCCGCCGACGTCGAAGACCTGGTCACGCCCGCGGTCTGAGACGCGACGACCGCAGTCCACGCACCCGTTTTCACGACTATACTGATGCCACCAATCACGAACCGCGCCGCGTGGGAGGAGCCCGGGGGTATCGAACACGCCGCCGAGGAAGTTCGGGAGTACGCCCGCCCCGTGGACGGGCCGGCCGACCTCGACGACCTCGTGGACTACCTCGCCGACCGGCAGTTCGTCCTGCTGGGCGAGGCCTCACACGGCACCTCGGAGTTCTACCGCTGGCGCGCCCAGCTCTCCGCACGACTCATCGAGGACCACGGCTTCGACTTCGTCGCCGTCGAGGGGGACTGGCCGAGCTGTTACACGGTCAACCGGTTCGTGAAGGGGCTGTCCGGCGGCCCCGAGACGGTCCGGGAGGCCCTCGACCCGTTCGCCCGCTGGCCTACCTGGATGTGGGCCAACTGGGAAGCCGTCGAGTTCTTCGAGTGGCTCGAACTCCACAACCGAACGTTCGAGGACGACGCCGTCGGCTTCTACGGCCTCGACGTGTACAGCCTCTTCGAGTCGATGGACGCCGTCGTCGACTATCTCGACGAAACCGACCCCGAAGCCGCCGAGCACGTCCGGGCGGCGTACCGCTGTTTCGAGCCGTACGGTGAGGACGCCCGGGAGTACGGCCGTTCGACCCGACTGGTGCCCAAGTCCTGTGAGGACGAGGTGGTCGACGTACTGACCCGCCTCCGCGAGCGGGCGCCGACCTACGACGGTGAGAGCCGTGACGAGGCGTTCAACGCCGAACAGAACGCCCACGTCGTCAAGAACGCCGAGGAGTACTACCGGTCGCTGGCGGGCAGCGGTAACTCCTGGAACGTCCGGGACCGCCACATGACGAACACGCTGGACAGGCTGGTCGAACACCACGGCGGCGACGCGAAGGCCATCGTCTGGGCCCACAACACCCACGTCGGCGACGCCCGCGCGACCGACATGGAGCGGCGCGGCCGACTCAACATCGGACAGCTGGTCCGCGAGCGCAACCCCGCCGAGGACGTTGCCGTCGTCGGGTTCGGCTCCCACCACGGGTCGGTCATCGCGGCCGACGAGTGGGGCGCCGAGATGGAGTCGATGGTCGTTCCGGAGGCCGAACAGGGGAGCTACGAGCACGTCTTCCACCGGGCCGGCGACGAGAACCGGCTGCTGTTTACCGACCGCATCGACGACAGGGACGCGCTGGCCGAACCGCGCGGGAACCGCGCTATCGGCGTCGTCTACCACCCGGCTCTCGAATCGGGCAACTACGTGCCGACGAACCTCCGCGAGCGCTACGACGCGTTCGTCCACATCGACGAGACGGCGGCGCTGCACCCGCTCGAACTCCACCCTGACCGCGAGAAGGTCCCCGAACTCTACCCGCTCGGGTTCTGATTCCGCAGGTACGTCTTGGCCTCCTCGTCGGTCACCTGTCCGAAGGTTCGGTAGAACTGGCCGACCGCGCGGAACTGCTCGGGTTCGTCCAGCGCGATGACGCCGTCGGCTTCCTGCCGGAGTTCGTCGAGCGTTCCGGGGGGACCCACGGGCACCGCGGCGGTGACCGACAGGGCATCCGCGTTCCTGAGCCGGCGGATGCTCGCCGTCATCGTCGCGCCCGTCGCGACGCCGTCGTCGACGAGGACGACGCGCCGCCCCTCGATCTGTTCGGGCTCGCCGGGGCGGTACGTCTCCTCTTTCTGTCGAGCGGTGTCGGCCGCGCGCTCCCGTTCCTCCTCGATGTACCCCTCCGAGACGTTGAGCCGGTCGAGCGCCTCGTCGTTGAGCCAGAGGCTCCCGTCGGGGGCGGCCGCACCGATGGCGTACTCGGGGTTGCCCGGCGCGCCCATCTTCTTCGCGGCGACGATGTCGAGCGGCGCGCCCAGCGCGTCTGCGACCGGACGGGCGACCGGGAGCGCGCCCCGCGGGATACCGAGAACGAGGTCCGCCTCGACGCCCTCCCGCTGCAGCCGGTCGGCCAGCTGTTCCCCCGCATCCGTTCGGTCGTCGAACATACGTGGCCGTTCTCAGCCACGCCTCAAAACCGATGTGGCGGAACGACGGCTACACGACCACGGTGTCGCCGAGTTCCGGCGCCGCGGCGTCGACGCCGTCCGCGCGGAGTTCCGACGCGAACGCCTCGCACCTGTCGCCGTGGTTCACCAGCACGGTTGCGTCCTCGTAGGCGGCGAGGAACTCACGGAGGCCGTCGTGGTCGGCGTGAGCCGAGAAGTCGTACTGCTCGACCTGTGCACTAACCGGCATCACCCGCCCGTCGATTTCGGTGCTGCCGGTTTCCAGCAGTTCCCGGCCCGGCGTCCCCTCGACCTGGTAGCCAGTCATCGTGACCGTGTTCACCGGGTTTGCCCGGATTTCGGGGATGTACGTCATCGCCGGGCCGCCCGAGAGCATCCCGCTCGTGGTGACGATGACGGCGTTCTGCTCGGCGATGCGCTTGCGCTGGCCATCCCGGCCGGTGACGAACCGGGCGTGGGATTTGGCCCGCTGAAGCGCGTCGGCGTCGCGGACGTAGTCGGGATACCGCCGCAGCATCTCCGTCACGCCCGTGCCCATCCCGTCGACGTAACAGGGAACGTCGTGCGCCGCACAGACCAGCAGCATCTCCTGTGTCCGGCCGATAGCGAACGCGGGGGCGACGACGGTGCCGCCCTCCCAGAGTGTCGTCTCGACGCTCTCGACGAACTGGTCCTCGACGGTTCCGCGGGGCTGGTGGTCCACGTCGCTGTACGTGCTCTCACAGATGACCGCGTCGGCGTCCGGCCGCGCGGTCGTTCCGGGGACTAACCGTTGGTTTTCAGTATGGAAATCCCCGGTGTAGAGCAGCCGCGTGTCGCCGTCGTCAACGAGGACGTGTGCGCTGCCGGGAATGTGGCCGGCGTCGAAGAACGTTACCTCGTAGCCCGCCGCGTCGAAGGACTCGCGGTAGCCGTGGCGCTGCTCCACCTCGCCGACCCGGAGGAGGTCTTCGCGGGTGAACGGGCACCGGGGCGAGGTGCCGTGGAGTTTCAGCGTGTCCTCCGCGAGCGTGCGCGCGAGTTCGCTCGTCGGCGGCGTCCAATGAATCTCGGGGCGGTCCCGGCCCGAGAGCAGCGCGGGCACCGCGCCGGCGTGGTCGAGATGGCCGTGAGAAACCACGACGGCCTCCGGCGACGGCGTCTCGACGGGGTACTGCGGTGGAGTGCCCGCGAGCAGGCCGAAATCCAGCAGGAGGTCGTCGTTCACGAGGACCGCGCTCCGGCCGACCTCGCGGGCGCCGCCGAGGAAACGAAGCTGCATCTGTCCGTACTCGGCGCTCACCGGGTTTGTGGCCGTCGGTTCGGGCGACCGGATTACCTGCTTCCGGGGTACCGTTGCACGGAGAACGCCTCGTAGCCGCCGTATGCCGCCTCCAGCGCGCCCATCCACCAGTTCCAGCGCTCCGCGGGCGAGCCCTCACGGGCCTCGGCGAGTTGGTCCACGACGGCGGCTTCGGTCAGCGGGTGCGAGCGGTCCCGCGCGTACTTGCCCGAGGCCGCCAAATCCGCAGCCTGCCGCGCAACCGTCCGGCGCTCGGTCTCGCTGCCGCCGAACGTCGCGAGCGCGTCAGCCAGCGACGCCGTGTCGATGCCGTCGGCTCCGGGGTCGGGCTGGTCGCCGCCGTTCGTGTCCGGCTCGGTCACGGTCATGTCAACAGCCGCGGCCGGTTTCACTCTTCCCACCAGTTGCTCCGGCGCTCGACCGGGGTGGCGTGGCCGAACGGCTCTGGGCGCTGCCCCTCCTCTTCCGCGCCGAACGCGTAGGCCAGCCGGCTACCCACGTACCAGCCGATGGCCTCGGTGTCGGTGCCGTACACCGTGATGTTCACGTGGCGATACTCCTCGATGGCGTCGTCGCCGTCCGGGTCGGGGCCGCGGCTGCGGAAGCAGGTGTTGGGCTCCCCGTTACAGGACGCGCTCTCGCGGTAGTGGATGGAAATGTCGGCTTTCGAGGGGTCGTCGACGACGGTGAACGTGAGGTTGTCGGGCATTCCCTCCAGGCCGCGCTCGTAGTAAGCCAGCGCGTGCTGGACCTGCTTGCGTGCGGCCGCCTCGTTGGGCGCGGCGCTCAGGTCCAGATACACGTTGAACGACGTATCGGGCCAGGGGAACACCCGGTCGGTGGCGTTGGGCCGTGGGAGCGTCTCCAGTTCCACGTCGGGGCGCATCACGTCCGTGGGTGGCTCGCCGTGTTCGATTCCGAGCAGGTGGCCGAGTTCGTGACGGACGATATGCGCCGTCGAGGCGTCATCGAACCCGGTGCGGACGTCGATAACCACCGGTCGGTCGATGGCTGCGGAGCTGTTGATGTAGGGCGCACAGCCGGCGGCGGTCGCCGCGTAGCCGCACTTGCCCACCTCGTCGGTGAACCGGATAACGATGTCCGGGTTCTCCGCGTTCGGCTGGACCGAGAACGCGACGGGATAGCCCGCGTACCTCCGGCTCTGGTTCGACCAGAACGCCGCCGCCTTGCGAACCAGCCGGCCCACCGCGCGGTCGCCCGTCGCGTCGGCGTCGACCGCGACGACGAGTTCGCTTTCGTTCCACGGGTTCGAACGGTTCTTCACGGGCGGGGCGGCTGTCGCGTTCTGTGTCGCGACTGACGCCCCGAGGTACCGTTCAGTTTGGGCCTGGCTCCCCCTGTCGACTGACGGTTCCCCGTCAACCGTTTGTAGCGGTGCACCCAGCCAACCGGCGAAGAGTACGGTTGTCACTACCACTACCGCTATCGCTCTCGACCCCCCCATCGTTATAATCAACGGAGACTGCGCCGAAAAGAGTGGGGGCGGAACTGGGGTACAGCGCCTGCCGAGCGCGGCCGCTCACGGGTCAAGCGGCTGAGAGGAGTAAGCCCCCTTCTGTTCGTCCCGGCATTCGGCTGAGCACCCGCACCCGGCCGTCTCCGGCGTCGCCGGACTACCTACGGGTACGGGCTTGCACCGGCGAGGATACGCCGTTCCATCCGTTCCCGTCCGTCGGCGTGTGCGGCGGTGCCGCGCACGCTGTACATGGCGCGAAGCGCCACGTTCCCTCGGTCGGTTAGCTTCCTTCCCTTGCGGGTCGGGTCGCGTGCTCGCGGGCGATGCCCGCTCACACCCCGGAGTCGCGTGTGCGACCCCGAGCACCTCATCGGTCGGGACGGGGGGTCTCGTTTCTGTTCCAGAGCCAGCCGTCTCCGACTCCGGGTTTGCACCCGGTCGCCCGTCCGGCGGTGGGGGGACTTTCCTCGTGTCCCTTGCTCGCTGGCCGGGACACGGGAACCGGGCTCTCTCTGCCGTCTACTCGTAGGGTATTGGTGTGGTTAAGGGGTTCGGTGGAACCGCTACTCCGCCTCACGGAACCCAACTCGCTCGGCGTCGGCGAGCGTCCGCTCGGCGGCGTCGTCGATGTTGAACTCCCGGACGATGTCGCCATCCCGGATGAGTGGCTCCAGCAGGGGTTCGGCGTCCGCGACCCCGTCGCGGCCCCGCAGGCCGATATGGTGGCCGCCATCGGCGGTTCGGTATACCTCCTTGGCGCCCGACAGCTTCCCCCGCTTGGCGGCGGGGTCGCCGTCGACTGCGACGATATCGAGCGCGAAATCCACCGGGTCGGCGTTGGCGACGTAGCCGCCGACGCCGAACCCGTCGGCTACGTCCCGGAGCGCTCGGAGATCAGTCGGCGTCAAGCCGCCCGAGAGCAGGATATCGGTCTGGGGGTGTCCCCGCGCGTCGAGTTCCCAGCGCACCTCCCGGACGATGTGGCGGAGGTCGCCGCGCCGCGAGCCGGTGGTGTCGAGACGGACGCCGTCGAGGCGGTCGCCCAGTTCCTCGACCGCCCGGAGCACCTCCTCGACCTCGTCGCCGTAGGTGTCACAGAGCGCGACCCGGGACACGTCCGCGGCGACCGCCTCGTCGAACGCGCGCCACGCGTCCTCCTGGTTACCCCGGCCGAAACAGATGAGCAGCGCGTGGGGGATGGTTCCGCCCGTCTCCGCGCCCAGAATCTCCCCGGCGGCGATGTGTGAGATGCCATCCAGTCCGCCGACCAACGCCGAGCGCTCCACCATCGCGCCGATAGACGGGTGGACGTGCCGCGTGCCGAACGAGAGCACCCGGCTGTCGGGTGCAGCGACGCGACTCTCCAGCGCGGCCGTGGCGACCCCCGAGGCGTGGGAGAGGAAGCCGAGAAGCGGTGACTCGTGCCGGGCGAAATCGAGATAGTTCCCCTCCAGGCGGAAAACCGGTCCCCCGTCGAACAGCGTCCCCTCGGGCAGCGCATCGGCGTCGATGGGCAACCCCTCCAGCAGGTGGGCAGCGTCTTTGACTCCCGCGAACAGTTCGAACGCGCCGGTCGGGAACTGGTCGGCGGTCACCTCGCAGGTGACGTGCGGGTTCTTGCCGGCGTGACGCAGGGCTTCTTCGGTCCGGGCGAAGTAGGCGGCGGTGGCGCTGCCGTCGGCGATGGCCGCCTCGCTGACGATGTCGAACTGGGTCATGCAGCCGGGTTCGACGGGTGGTGGCAAAAGTCGGTCGTTAAGCGAGTTCGTCGGGAGGAGTCCGGTGCTGCAATCGGTCAACGACGCCCCTGGCGTCGGTCGGTCCCGTTTCCCGCAGCAGTAGCGGACGCGCCGCGGCCTACTCCCCGCTCGCGTGAACCTGCTCCAGCGCCCGCACCCGTGGCGCGTTGACGATGGTGACCGTCCGGCCGTTCCGGGTCACGCGGAACGCGTCCCCGAACGGGCTGGAGTCGGGGACGCGGTAGACGTTCGTGCCGACCCGCGAAGCGTTCAGGCCATCGACGAGTATCGAGCGGTAGGCCATCTCGAACTCGATGGCATCCGCACGGCTCTCCCACCGGAGTTTCCAGACGTAGCCGTCCCCGTTCTCGCTGCGGTAGGGGACGAGCCTGTCGCCCGCCCAGCCATCGCTCGCCTCGGAGACGTAGTCGTACCGGGAGTAGGGGGTGTCCTCCTCCGTGAACGTCGAGCGGTTGACGGCGCGGTGGTACCAGAGCATCGCGTAGATGGACGCCTCCCCGACGCGTTCACCGGCCGCGTCGTAGCGACGCCACGCCGTCGAGGACCGGTCCGCCACCCGCACCGTCGTCGGCCCGTCGTCGGGGTAGCGGTCGGGGTGGAGGATCTGTTCGGTCGTCTCGGGCGGGTCGCCGTAGAGAGCGTTCACCGCCGCCCACCCGCCGCGCTGGCGCACCTGGTGGATGAACGCCGGACCTTCGCTGTAGGGCGCGTAGATGGCGAGATAGACTCCCAGGTTCCGCTCGGCGATGTCGGCGGCGGACGTGCGGTTGGGCTGGTCCACGCACTCCCATTCGCCTGCACACCGCTCCTCGTAGCGCTGCTCGACGTAGCTCGCGTCGCCCTCGGTGACGCCCGTGCGGGCGAGGCCGTTGTCGTGGCTGGACTGTCCACCGAGCAGCGAAAACCGCTGGTCCTGAAGCGCGTGAACCAGTTCGTGGGCCAGCGTCACCCGGTCGACCACGGGCGTCTCGTTCTTGCTGACGATGACGATGCGGTCCTGGCCGGGCGAGTAGTAGCCGAGCACGGCGCCGCCGTATAGCTCCTCGAACGCCGCGCCGACGGTGCGGTCCTCCCCGACGAGCAACATGCCCTCCCATAGCTGTTCGCGGTACCGCTCCCGCGGCGTATCGACGGTCGTGTCTCGTCGCTGGCCGCCGCGGAACTCCTCGCGGGAGATTACCTCGACGGGGACAGTCTGTTCGAATTCCGTCTCTCGAAGCAGTTCCAGCCTGGCCATCGTGCGGGCGACGAACGCCGTCAACTCAGTTTCGTTCAGCCCATCGGACTGGTTGATGGCGATGCTCTCGTTGTGCCAGAAGCCGTTCTCCCAGCCCAACTGGTCCTCCGCAGGGTCCGAGGGCGCGGCACCCGTGTCCGAGGGGGTCCCACCGGCGGTCGGCGTCGGTTCAGGCGTGGCTGTCTCGCCGTAGTCGGCAGTCGGCGCCGAACAGCCGGCGAGAACGAGACAGCAGACCAGCGCCAGAATCCGGAGCTCCACGCCCGGCTTAGGGGTGGGGGTGGCAAAAGCGTTGGCGGCGGCCTACCGAACTCGCATGGCCAGCATCCCGAGCAGGAGCGACACCACCGCGACGAGCGCCGAGAAGCCCGGCCCCTCGGTAGTGGTCGTCTCCGTCTCCGTCGCGGTCCCGGTGGTTGTCGATTCCGCGGTTTCGTCGACGGCTGTCGCCGTCGCCGTGGTGGTCTCGCTGTCGCCGTCGACTGAGCTACGGACCTGGCTCAGCTCGTCGGTTGTCGGTGCGTTGACAATCGTGACGGTGTCGCCCTCGACGGTGATGTGGAACGCGTCGGCGAACTGGGAGGCGCCTTCCGGGATGCGATAGGTGTTCTCGCCGGCCTCCTCGGCGCCCCAGTAGGCGAGTAGCTGTTCGTACCCGTCACGGAACTCCGCGGCGTCCTGGGGCGTGTCCCAGACGATGCGCCAGACGTAGGCGGTCTCGTTGTCGGCGTTCCGGTAGAAATGCATCCGGTCGCCGTCCCAGCCCTCGGCGTAGTCGAAGCCGTAGTTCAGCGGGTCGAAACTGCTGATCGAGCCGTCATCGGTGTAGTTGAGCCAGTTCCGTGGCTGGACGATGCGGCCGCCCTCCCCCTCGTGGTAGAGCGGGTAGACGAACATCGAGGCGACGCCCGTCTGCCCGACAACCCCGTAGTCAGGGCGGTCCGCCGGGCGAAGGCGCTGCCACTGGTCGCTGTGCTGGTCTTCCAGTTCCACCGTCGTCGGGGCGTCCTCCCCGTACTTCTCGGGGTGGATCACCTGCTCCGCGCTCGCCGGCGTGTCGTTGTAGACGGCGTTGACAGCCGCCCAGCCGCCCGCCTTGTAGCGCGAGGCGATGAACTTCGGCCCGTCGCTGTAGGGCTGGAACTTCACGAAGTAGACGCCGATGTTCGCGAGACCGCCGCCACCGCCGCCGCCCTCGGACATGGGACGGACGCAGCTACCGTTCCATGACCCACCCTCCCCACACCGGTCCTCGTAGCGGTTCTGGACGTAGTTGGCGTCGCCCTCGACGATGCCGGAGTCGGCGTTCGCACCGTCGCGGGTCTTTCGATTAATACTCGACAGGTTGAAATGCTGGTCCTGGAGCGCGTGGACGAGTTCGTGGCCCAGCGTGAATTCGTCCATCTCGGGCGAACTCGTGTTCTCGGCAATGATGACGATAGCGTCCTTGGTCGGACTGTAGTACCCCTGGACCGAGGTCCCGCGGTTCTCCTGTTGAACGTCGAGTGAGTCGTCCTGTTCGCCGACGAGCAGCAGCGCCTCGAACTTGGTGTCGTCGAACGCCCGGAACGTCTCGTTGACCGTCCGGTTGTTCGAGTTCGCGAACTCCTCGCGGGAGATGAGTTCGACCGGGACCGTCTTCTGGAACTCCAGTTCGCGGACGTATTCGACGCGGGCCATCGCCCTGGAGACCGTCGCGTTCAGTTCCGCCTCTGAGAGCCCGTCGCTCTGGTCCACGTCGATGGACTCGTTGTGCCAGTAGCCGTTCTCCCAGCCCAACTGGTCCTCCTCGGGGTCCGGCGGGGCGTCGTTCGCGGCGGACGCGTTCGTTGTCGCGAGATTCACCGCCTGTTTGTCGCCGCCCTGCTCCGGCGCCGGCGCCGGCGCGGCCGCGGCGGCGGGCGCGAGGCTGCCGAAAACGAGAAGCAGCACAGCAACCGTCGTGAGGGCGCGTCGCATAGCCCTACCTTGGGGGGTATCCTTAAAAATACCGCGCCGACGAAGCGGGAACGTCTAAGAGCCTCAGGTCCTCAGGAGAAGACATGTACGACCCCGACAGCACCGCGGTCATCGTCGTGGACATGCAGAACGGGTTCTGCCACCCCGACGGGAGCCTCTTTGCCCCGGATAGCGAGGCAGCACTCGGCCCCGTAACCGACCTCGTCTCCCGCGCGCGCGCCGCCGGCAGCGAAATTATCTACACCCGTGACGTCCACCCCGAGGAGCAGTTCGACGGGAACCACTACTACGACGAGTTCGAGCGCTGGGGCGAGCACGTCGTCGAGGGGACCTGGGGCGCCGAACTTCACGAGGACCTCGACGTTCGCGAGGACGACCACGTCGTCCAGAAACACACCTACGATGCCTTCCACCGGACGGAGTTGGAGGGGTATCTCGACGCCCGTGGCATCGACGACCTGCTGTTCTGCGGAACGCTCGCGAACGTCTGCGTGCTCCACACCGCCGGCAGCGCCGGCTTGCGGGACTACCGCCCGGTGCTCGTGGAGGACGCGCTCGGCTACATCGAACAGGACCACAAGGAGTACGCCGTCGAGCACGCCGACTGGCTGTTCGGCGAGGTGACGGAACTGGCGGACGTATCGTTCGCGTAAGACCGGCCGGCAGAGCGGCGCGGGGAAACCGCGAGTCAGCGAAAATTCAGGAGGATAGCTACGCAAGCGTCGGACCGGAAGCGGGCGAGGATTGAGGCCGACCGGGAACGTAGCCCCCCGCGTGCCCGCGATGGACGACCTGCCCGAGACGGCGAACGGCGAGTACGACCACGACTTCCGGACGAACCCGGACCCCTATCGCGTCGGCCGCGGCGAGGAGGGCGTGTTCAAGGTGCAACCGTACAAGGACGAACTACTCCCGTGCTGGGGGTACGCCGATGGCGAAACCGCCGCCGACGCCGCCGAGGCCATCTACGAGTGGTTTCTGCACTACCGCCGGGACGGGGAGTTCGTCGGGATGGACATGGCCCGGAAGTACCTCCAGATGGGCTACACGCGGGCGATGCGCTACGCGCGCTACCCCGGTGGCCGGAAGTACGACGAGGACGACAACGAGCGCGACCCCGTGGAGTGGGCCGACCCCGACAAGCGCCGGGCGGCCCTCGTGTTTCACCACGTCCGCCAGCGGGTCGAAACGGACGACCTGTACCAGCGCCGGAGGCGGAAGTGGCGCGAACAGTCCGGGTGAGCGGCGATTACCCCAGTCGAATCGCCTCCCCTGGGGACACCTCGACGGCCACCTCGTCGCCGACCGCGAAGTCGTGTCCCTCGTGAAAGACGAGTTTCGCGCCGAACCGGCCGGTCGAGACGAACAGCGAGAGGCCCGTCGCGCGTTCGCCGTTCGCCCGAACTTCGACGCCGTTCCACCCCACGTCCGCGATGTTCGACGCCGTCGACCCGCGCGGACGTGGCGTGAGGGTTCCAACGGCGGTTCCGAGCAGCGAAACCCGACCCTCCTCGGCGTCACCCGCGCCGTACGCGCCGCCGCCGGAGTAGTGCGCCAGCCCCCCATCCAGCGGCGTGCCCCCGTCGCTGGCAATCGCCGCCCAGCGCCCGGGGTTGGGGTGGGTCGGCGCGTCGAGGCGGGCGTAGGTTTCGCCCGTATCGACGACGGTGCCCGTACCGTCCCACGACGCGCCGACTACCGGCACGTCCGGGGCGAGCGGGAGCGACCCCGACGCACGGTACGGGTTCGCGTCGGCGGGCCGGAACCCCAGATGGACGTGGTTGTCCACCCATCGCCCGAAGAATCCCGAGCGCACCATCTCGCCGAGCGAGTCGCCGGCCGCGACCCGGTCACCGGCCGAAACGGCGGGGTCGACGTGCAGCACCCGCGCCGTGAGGTCGGCGCCGCGGCCGCCCGCCCAGTCGTCGGCCACGTCGATGACGATGAGGTGGTCCGCGTCAACAGCGTAGGAACGGTCCGGGCAGCCGACGGTCCGTGTATCAAGCACCCGCCCCGGAACGGGGGAAACGCCGGCGTTCGACCCGGGATAGAGGTCGATGGCACAGCCCCGGTCGTGGGCCGGATACGGCGAGTTGTAGCAGGAGAACCGGTCGTAGCGCGCGAGCAGGGAGTCCGGGAGGGGGACTGGCTCCCGGTCGCGTCCCGCATCCATGCTCGGCCGGAGGCGACGGTCACGCTTAGGTGCACCGGAGCCCTCTCCAGACCATGCGCGTCGTCAGGGGTCGGGCCGACTCGCCGACTGCGGACCGCGAAGCCACCCGTGCGCTGCTCGCCGAGGTGGCAGAGACGGGCGTTCCGGCGGTCAGGGCATGGACACCCCACCGCCATCTCGCGTTCGGCCGGCGCGACGCGAACGAACCCGGTTACGACGCCGCCAAAGCCGCCGCAGAGGCCAACGGCTTCCCCCCGGTCGAGCGCTCGGTCGGCGGTCGAGCCGTCGCCTACACCGGCAGAACCGTCGCCTTCGCCTCGCTCGAACCGCTCGCCGACGCCCGACAGGGCCTGACCGAGCGCTACGAGGCCGCCGTCGATACCGTGGTCGAGGCGCTCGGCACCCTCGGCGTCGATGCCCGGTCGGGCGAGCCACCCGACTCCTTCTGTCCCGGGGACTACTCCGTGCAGGCGTCGGTCGTGGGAGAAGACGTCGAGCGACAATCCGTCGCGGAGGGGGATACCGAACGAGCGCCGGTGAAGGTGGCGGGTATCGCCCAGCGCGTGACCGCGGACGCGGCGCTCGTGGCGGGTGTGGTCGTCGTGACCGACCACGAGGAGATAGCCGCCGTGCTCGACCCGGTGTACGACGCCCTCGGCGTGCCGTTCGACCCGGGTTCGGTCGGAAGCGTCGCCGCCACGGGTGGGCCGGCCGACCCGGAACGGGTCGCACGGGCGCTGGAGACCGCAATCGTGGACGGCCGGGCGACCAGCGTCGAGGAGTTGACCGCGCTGGAGTGGTAACGAAGCCACGGACTGCAGGCCGGGAGGCTTAGGGGACACCCACCCGGACTGTGGGTATGCTCATCACCGACGCCGAACTCCCCGACGGCCGCGTCCGGGACGTTCGGACCGAAGACGGCCGGATTTCCGAAATCGCCGGCAGTTTGCATAGGCTTCCGGGCGAAGAAACCGTCGACGCCGCAGGCCTGGCGCTGCTGCCGGGCGCCATCGACGTGCACGTCCACTTCCGCCAGCCGGGCCACGGCCACAAGGAGACGTGGGCGACCGGGTCGCGCTCGGCCGCCGCCGGCGGCGTCACCACCGTCGTGGACCAGCCGAACACCTCGCCGCCGACCATCGACGGTGAGACGTTCGACGAGAAAGCGGAGTTCGCGGCCAACTCGCTGGTGAACTACGGCATCAACGGCGGCGTCAACGCGGACTGGGAGCCCGATTCGCTGTTCGAGCGACCGCTGTTCGCGCTCGGAGAGGTATTCCTCGCGGATTCGACCGGCGACATGGGCATCGACGCCGAGCGCTTCGAGGAGGCGCTTGCCCGCGCCGCGGACGCGGAAGTGCCAGTGACGGTCCACGCCGAAGACGCCGACGAGTTCGACGAGTCGGCGCTCTCGGGCGATACCGGCGGAACTGGACGCGCTGCCGACGCCGACCGCTGGAGCCAGTACCGGACCGCCGAGGCCGAAATCGCCGCCGTGGAGGACGCCTGCGAGGTGGCCCGGGGCGCCGGCGCGGAACTCCACATCGCCCACACCTCGACGCCCGAGGCCGTCGACATCGCCGCCGAGGCCGGCGGTAGCTGTGAGGTCACGCCCCATCACCTGTTGCTCTCCCGTGATGACCTCGACGACCTCGGGACGTTCGGCCGGATGAACCCGCCGCTCCGTAGCGAGGGCCGCCGTGAGGAACTGTACCAGCGGGTCGCCGACGGAACCGTCGATATGGTCGCCACCGACCACGCACCACACACCGCCGCCGAGAAGGCGGCCAGCCTCGAAGACGCCCCCTCGGGCGTTCCGGGCGTCGAGACGATGCTGCCGCTGCTGCTACAGGAGGTCCGAGAGGACCGACTTGACCTCGAACGCGTCTGTGACCTCGTCGCCGCGACTCCCGCCGAACGGTTCGGCCTCGACGAGAAAGGCGAGATAGCGGAGGGCTACGACGCCGACCTCGTGCTGGTGGACCTCGACGGCGCCGAGGAAGTCCGGGCCGACGCGCTCCACTCGAAAGCCGGGTGGACGCCGTTCGAAGGCCGCCAGGCGGTGTTCCCCGAACTCACCGTCGTTGCCGGTACCGTCGTCTACGACGACCGGGCGGGGGAGCGCTTCACCGCGGGGCCCGGCGGAAACGTGCGGGCGGAGTGAGGCTGTTCCGGAACCGGGCCGAACGGCGTATCCGCCGCGTGAGGCGCTCCTACCCGGCTCTATGGCCGTCATTCCTATACCGGACGCTTACGTAGCCTCCGATGCGGTTCGCATCCATCGCGAAATCGAAACACCCGCGGACCGCTAGCATTCCGGCGGCGGCCGACAGGCCGTTGGGTGGCCGTTCCCACAGGCGGACACCCCCTCCCCGTTCCTGGGTCGCGTGCGGTTCGACGCTCCGACACCCCATCGTCGCGGGAAGAATTCATGCGAGAAAACCGCAAGCCCAACCTTTACATACGTGTTCAAGAAAATATAAACGATGCCTGAGTGCCAGAACTGTAGTTCGTTCGTTACGCGGCGGTACGTGCGGGTATTCACTCCAGAGGGGCGGGACACGCCACGGGTCTGCCCCTCATGCGAGGACAAAATCCGTGACGGCAGCGACGTGCGGGCGGCGCGTTCGACGCGGGGGAACTGACGGGGAGCCGAGAGTTCTGCGTGGCAATCGCGCCGGCCTCGGTCGGCGCGACCGAAACCGGATAGCGCCTGGTGGGTTTCTTACCGAAAGGCGGAGCGGCGGTTTATTTCACAGAACCAGGTCCACGAGCGACCCGGCGAACGTTTCCTCCACCGCTGACCGCCGGGAGTCGGGCTATCAGACGAGGTCGTACTCCGTGAGATACTCCCGGACGTACTCGTGAAACGCCGGGCTGTCCTCGGTAACGAACCTGTACGCTGTGTGTTGGTCGTCCAGTTCGATTTCGACGGCAGGCGCCACAGGGGTTGCGAGGTAGACGGTGTTCACCGTATGCCGGCTAACCCCCTCCGCTGTCTGCTCCGCGCTCCAGAAGTGAGACTGGATGCCGAGTTGTTCGGTGAGGCTGATTTCGATTCCGAGTTCCTCTTGTGCGACGCGATGAGCGGCGGCTTCCAACTGCTCGCCCTTGTACAGCCTCGACCCCGGCCAGAACCACACCGCCGGTTCCACCGCGCGCTTACAGAGCAGAACGCCGTCCTCCGTTTTCACGACCAGTTCAACACAGGCCTGTGGCATCGTTTCCAAGAACGCCCGAAACCGTTCGTCAGGAACGTAGCCGTCGTGAACCTCCATACGCCCGCGACGGCTGGTACTGTGAAATGATGAACGGTCGGCGACGACAGCCGTCCGGTCGGTCACTCCCGCGAGAAAAGCCGCGACCGGAGCGTCAGTAGCTCCGCTCTTTCGGCTCGTAGCGCTTCTCCTCGCCCTCCAGCACCGACGGCTTGTACCAGAGGCCGGGGCTGCCATCGTTCCAGGAGAGCATCGTGTGTTTGAGCCACTCGTCGTCTTTGCGCTCCTGGTGCTCCTTGCGCCAGTGGGCGCCGCGGAACTCGTCGCGGGCGAGCGCACCCACGGTAATCGCCTCGGCCACGTCGAGCAGGTTCCGCGTCTCGATGGTGTGGATGAGGTCGGTGTTGTAGGTCCGCGAGGGGTCCGACACCG
>JBDGQC010000082.1:0-18658 GCA_042219375.1 Halolamina sp.
CAACAACCAGCACTCGCCGAACGAGCGCTACGCCGTCGAGAACTTCGAGAAGGGCATTCACACGAGCGTTCGGCTGCTCGGAGCGGTGGCCGAGGCCCAGTAGCGGGTTCTGGATCGCCAGGGAGCCAGCCAGCCGCTACCTCCGTGGCGGCCGGGCGGCGTCGACACCCGGATGGCTGAGAAGACGCCCAAATCGGGCGGCATCGGCCGGCCGGGACACCATCCTTCCTCGGCGATTGATCGAGCCACCGTCCGTGGCTCCGCTCGGAGATGACGACCAGAACCGACGGAACATCCTGAAGCTGGCAGCGCTTCTGCCTGCGGTCCTCGAGGCCTCGAAGGGTGACGCACCGGGCAATCAGACCGGCATCGCGCGGTGTCGGTCCGGGTCCAGCGACGAACTCCGGGTTTCGGGCGGGTCGAGCACGTATCCCGAAACCATCACGTTCTACGACGCCGACACGGGCGAGAAGCTCGGCAGCACCGACGCGACCTACAACCCGGAAACCACGGTCGGGATGTACGACTGGTCGAAGGTAGTTTCGGAGCTTCCCGACAGCGTCCGTGCCATCAACACGAACAGCTCGGAGGCCACCGCCGAGGTGCAGTAAGCCACCGGTTCTGGGCCTACCTCCGGCCTGTCCGCCGCGAACTCACTCCTCTCGGGCTAACTCCGCCAGAATCGGCTCGTACTTCAGCGATATCTCCTCCCACTCGGCGTCGGGTTCGCTGTCGGCGACGATGCCGTTGCCGGCAAACAGCGTCGCCCGCCGGCCACCCGCGACCGCAGACCGGATACCGACCGCGAACTCGCCGTCGCCGGCCGAATCGAACCAGCCGATTGGCGAGGCGTACCAGCCACGCTCGAACGTCTCCGTCTCGCGGATGGTGCGCTCTGCCGCCGCCGGAGGGAGGCCGCCGACGGCGGGGGTCGGGTGGAGCGCCTCGACCAGGTCCAGCACGTGCGCCTCCGCGTCGAGCGTGAGCGAGATGGGGTTTTTGAGGTGCTGGATGTTCGCCAGTTTCAGCACGTCCTGCTCGCCGACGACGACATCGCCCAGCGGCGCGAGGCGCTTCTCGATGGCCTCGGTCACCAGCCCCTGTTCGTGCTGGAGTTTCTCGCTATTAAGAAGCGAAGCAGCGAGTTGGGCGTCCTCCTCGGGCGTGTCGCCGCGCGCGACCGACCCCGCAAGCGCATCCGTGTGCGCCTCGCGGCCCTGGAGCCGGACCAGCCGTTCGGGCGGGACACCGAAGAAGCCGGCCTCCTCCGTTGGCTGGACCAGGAAGCGGAAACAGTCAGGGTAGGAGCGCCGCAGCCGTTCGAGCGCGTCGGGCACCGTCACCTCGGTTTCGAGCGTGACCGCGAGCGCCACCGCGAGCACGACCTTCCGGAGTTCGCCGCTCTCGATGCGGTCGATGGCGGCCTCGACCTGGTCGGTCCACTCCGCTTCGGTGGTGGTGCGCCGGCTGGCAACGACCCCCGGGGGGTCACCGACGGGGCGCATCGCCGGCAGGTCCTCCAACTCTGAGAGGGCGCTGTGAAGGTCGGCGTCGAGGGCCGCCTCGTCGCCGTCACCGCGGCTGACAGTAAGGTACGTCGCGTCCGCTGCGCGCACGAGTTGAATCCGCGGGAGGACGAACTCGGCGGCCTGGAACCCCTCCCATGGCGGCGTGGGTTCGTGGTCGTCGTGGAACGCGCCGCCGCCGAAAAACCGCGGGCGGGCAGGGCCGTCGGTGATGTCGCCGCCGGCGAAGCTCTCGACCGCGGCGTCCCGAACCGCCGCGAACCGGTCGTCGCCGTGGCCGGTGAGGCGAATCGCCTCGCCCGCGCCGACGACTTCGAGGCCGTCCGGCGCGGCCCAGTGGGTCCGGGGGGCGCTGTGGCTGGCGAGGAACGCTCGGAAGGAGACGTCGGGCACCTCCCGGGTTCGGGCGACGAGCGTCGTCTCGGCCGGCGCGGTGCCGGGCTGCCGCGGTGACTCCATTCGTTCTATCGTGGACCGGGGCGGTTCTAACTGTACCGCTCCTCGTTCCAGGGGTTCGCGCTGTCGGAGTAGCCGCGGCGCTCCCAGTAGCCGAGCTCCGGTTCGGTGAGGAACTCGACGCCGCTGACCCATTTGGCGCCCTTGTAGGCGTACTTGTGGGGCGTGACGACCCGGAGCGGCCCGCCGTGTTCGCGGGGGAGTGGCTCGCCGTCGTACGCCCAGACGAACATCACCTCCTCGCGGTCACACGCCGACAGCGGGAGGTCGGTCGTGTAGTCGTCGTGGGCCGCGAACATGACGTGCTCGGCGTCGTCCGCGACGCCGACGGCCGCCATCAGAGTCGGGAACGTGATTCCGGTGAACGCGCAGTCGAACTTCGACCAGCCGGTGACACAGTGGAAATCCTGCACCTGTGTCTCGGTGCCGAGCGCCTGCAGGTCCGCCTTGGTGAACTCCCGTTCCGCCTCCACCGCCCCGGTCACCGAGAGCGTCCAGTCGTCGTCGACAGCCGGCGTCTCCCCCTTCGTGAGCACGGGGAACCGGTCGGTCTTCCGCTGGCCGGGCGGAAGCCGGTCGCCGCCGAACTCCTCGTGGAGCGCCGTCACGTCCTTGGGCATACACGAATCGAGGGGTTCCGCTCACCTATGGGTGTCGACTCCGGCCCGTTCTCGCGGTGTCCTCTCCCCCGAAGCTATCATGCTTCGCTCAGTCAGTACGACCATGACGACCCACGCGAACCGCCTCGTCGACGCCGTGGACGCGCTCCGCACAGGAGACCGCACGCCGACAGCCTACGCCGAATCGTGTCTCGACAGGCTCGACGCCGTGGATGACGACGTACGGGCGTTCGTCTCCGAGGAAGGCCGCGGAGAGCGCGTGCGGGAGGCCGCCGCTGCGGTGGAAGACCGGTTCGCCGATGCCGACACGAAGCCCCCGCTGTACGGCGTCCCCATCGGTGTCAAGGACATCTTCCATGTCGACGGCCTCCCCACCCGTGCGGGGTCTGACCTCCCGCCCGACGCGCTGGCCGGGGCACAGGCCGACACCGTCACCGCATTGCAGGAGGCCGGCGCAGTCGTGCTGGGCAAGACAGTCACCACGGAGTTCGCGTACTTCGCTCCCGGCCCGACCAGAAATCCCCACGACCTCGACCACACGCCGGGTGGCTCCTCCTCCGGGAGCGCGGCAGCCGTCGCCGCAGGCATGACCCCCCTCGCCCTGGGCACTCAGACCGTCGGCTCGGTCATCCGCCCGGCGTCGTTCTGCGGTATCGTCGGCGTGAAACCGAGCTTCGAGCGGGTTCCGTTGGCTGGCGTGCTCAACCTCGCAAAATCCGCGGACCACGCCGGCTACTTCACGCAGGATGCCGCGGGCGCGCGCCTCGCCGCGGAGGTGCTCTACTCGGAGTGGAAGGAGCCGTCGGCGGTCGAGGATCGCCCCGTCGTCGGTGTCCCCCACGAGAACTATCTCGAACAGGCCGACGACGCGATGCTGGCGGCGTTCGAGGCGGCGCTCGGCCGGCTACAGGGGGCCGGCTACGAGGTCCGCTGGACGGACGCACTCGCCGACATCGCGGCGATAAACGAGTGCCACCAGGACATGGTGGCCGCCGAGGCGGCGCTCGAACACGCCCCCCTGTACGAGGAGTACGGCGACCGGTACGCCGAGGGCACGGTCGACCTGCTCGATGACGGTCGGGCGGTCCCAGTTGGGCGACTGGCCGCCGCCCGGAACGGCCGTCTCGCGCTCCGGGATGCGCTCGACCGGGCGATGGAGGAAGCCGCCGTGGACGTGTGGGCCGCGCCGGCCGCACCAGGGCCGGCCCCCGAGGGCATCGGCGACACGGGCGACCCCGTGATGAACCTCCCGTGGACTCACGCCGGCCTTCCGACGGTCGGCCTCCCAGCCGGTGAGGTTGACGGCCTCCCGACTGGCGTTCAGTTCGCCGCCGAGTTCGGACAGGACGAGCGGTTGCTCGCGTGGGCTGAAGCGCTCCAGTCAGCGCTTCGGTGAACAGGCCGGAAACCGACCTGGCACGGCCGCCGCACCCGGGCAACGGTTTTAAATATCCCGTGCGCCAAGCCGCAGTTAACAGATGCCGAAGGTCGATCTCACAGTCCCCGAGCACCTGGAAATGCAGATCGCACAGCTCGTCGAACAAGGCGAGTTCGTGGACCGCAACGAGGCCGTCGAGGAACTGCTCTCGACAGGGCTGAAAGCGTTCAAGACGAGCGGCCCGATGGACGACGAGGAGCCCGAGTTCGAGGACGAGGGGATGATGGGCCACGAGGACGAGTACGTTTTCTGACGCCGGTCGCCGCCCTCCGCCTCGTACTCTCCCCCGGTAGCGACAGCGCCGAACGTGGGTCGCCAACGTGAGCCACGGGCGTATGCGACCCGGCCCCAATAACCCTTAAACACGCGGAACGCGGAGTTGGGCGTATGCACAAGGACGAACTGCTTGAACTCCACGAACAGATGGTCGTCATCATGGAGAACTTCCGGGAGCGCGAGGACGTCGAGGAAGGGGCCTTCGAGCCCTACGAGGAACTCGACGTCGACCCCTCTCACGTCCATAAATCCAAGAGCGAGCACAAACACGCGGTGTTCGTGCTCGGCAACGCGCTCGCAAACGCGATGAGCGAGGACGAGTTCTCCTCGGCCGGTCGGATCGGGAAACGGATGCAGGAACTCGCCGAGGACGCCGAGAGCCGCCTCTGATGGAGCCGGCGACGCGGCTGGAGCGCTCCCGCCGGGTCGCGGACCTGATGGATTCTGCGGTCGCTGTTCCAATCGTTGGGAGCGTCGGCCTCGACGGGATTATCGGGGTGCTCCCGGTCGCCGGCGACTGGGTGACCGGGCTGGCCGGACTTTACATCGTTTATCAGGGCTACCGCATCGGTCTCCCGACGGTGTCGGTGCTCTGGATGCTGCTGGTCGTCGCTGTCGATGCGACGGCAGGAAGCGTCCCCGTCGTCGGCGACGCGCTCGACATCGCGTGGAAGTCCAACCAGCGAAACGTCGCGCGCATCGAACAGCACCTCGACGCCGCGTAGAACCAGTCCCTCGACGCCGCGTAGAGTCAACACCGCGACGGCACGTAGAATCACCACCTGAACACCGCGCAGGACTACTGCCGACTCGCTTCGCTCCACCGACCGGTGGGACGGCTCAGAACCGGTTCCGCTCGGTCACGGTCACGTCGCCGTCGATGCGCAGTTCGAACGTCTCCTCGTCGAGGGGAACCTGAAGGAGGACTTCCCACGGGTCGCGGTCGGTGACGGTCACGAACCGGTCCGTCGCGGCGAACTCGATTTCCCAGACGGGCGTCGTACTGTAGTCGACGCCGTGGTCGTGGCAGAACGCGACGAGTCCGGGGTCGTGTCGGAACGCCTCGCCGACCGAGAGCAGTTCCTGGGTGCCGCATCGTTCACAGCGGTAGGTGACGTACACCTCCCGGCGCGAGTCGTCGAACGGCGCGTTCTCCGGCGAGACGAACGCCGCGTCCACGGCCGAGGCACATGTCGGGCAGACGCCGTTCGTGAACGCGAGGCGCTTGTGCTGGTTGTACCGGCCGATACGGGAGACAGCGGATTCATCGTCGCCGAGCGCAGCCGCCGGGACTCGGGTTGTCGAATCATAGCGGTAGCCACAGCCGGGACATTCCACCCTGAACTTGCCGTCCGTGGCGCTCGCCGTCATCTCGGTGTGGCAGAAGTAGCAGTCGACGCCGACACCGGTTTCCCCCGAGGAATGCCGGTGGTCGAGCGGCCCCGCCTGCAGCGTCCGGTAGAGCGTCCACCCCTCCGGCCGTAACCGATAGCCGTCCTCGACCTCCTCGATGAACTGCCCGGTCAGTTGCTGGAGGTGGTAGTCGAACCTGCTGCTGTCGGTTCGGGCCGGTAACGCCGCCCGCAACTCGGCGAACGGGACGGCGGGTGACCCCTCCGGTTCCTCACGGGCGTCGCCGAGGGTGCGGATGATTTCGACCCGCGTTTCGTCGCCGATGAGGGAGAACGCGTCCTCTGGCCCCTCACGCTGGCCGGCGTTCCTGTCGGGCATCGTCCGAACAGGTACCGCCTCCGACAAGATAGCTTCTTTGCCGGCGCGTGGACGGGGCGACCTTTACTGGCCCCGAAAGCTAAGCCGCCGCCGCGACAGCGTGAGGTATGGAGCCGACTCTCATCGCCGAGAAAGTCGAGCAGGCCAGGGACGCCGTCGCCGAGAGCGACGCCGACGCGTGGCTGACGTTCTGCCGTGAGACGAACGAGATTCACGAACCCTGCCTTCCCTACATCCTCGGGTTCGACGTGGTCTGGCCGACGGCTATCGTCATCGGCCCCGACCGTTCGACGGTAGTGCTCGGGAGCCACGACGCGCCCAACGCCGAGGAACTCGGCGTCCACGAGGTGCGGCCGTACGACGAGTCCATCGAGAAGCCGCTGAACACCACGCTCTCGACGCTCGCCGCCGACACGGTGGCGGTCAACTTCGACCGCGACGACAACGTCGCCGACGGTCTGACACACGGCCTCTATCTCCGCCTGCAGGACCTGCTCCCGGGCCGAGAACTCGTCAGCGCCGGCGACATCATCCGCGAGGTCCGAGGTATCAAATCCCCGACCGAACGCGAGCGCATCACGGAGGCCGCCGAGACCACCGCCGCGCTCCTTGACGACCTCGCCGAGGCGTGGACCCCGGAGATGACCGAGGCGGACGCAACGGAGTGGCTCCACGAGCGCATGCGCGAGGCGGGCTATGGCAGCGCGTGGTCGTGGGACTACTGTCCGACGGTCCACGCCGGCGGCGCTTCTGACCTGGGCCATACGCTCCCTGCAGACCTGACGGTTCCCGAGGGTGAACTACTCCACGTCGATTTCGGCGTCGTGAAAGACGGCTATGCCGCCGACATCCAGCGCATCTGGGTTCGGGGTGAGCCCGACCCGGGGCTCGAAGACGCCTTCGCAGATGTGCGCGCGGCCATCGACGCCGGCCACGAGGCGCTCGACCCCGGGGCGGTCGGCCACGAGGTGGACGCCGCGGCACGGGAGGAACTCACCTCCCGGGGCCGGGAGGCGTTCGACCACGCGTTCGGCCATCAGGTCGGGCGCACGGCCCACGACGGCGGCCTCCTCCTCGGCCCGGAGTGGGACCGCTACGGCGACGCCGTGACCGGGGAGGTGCGACCGGGCGAGGTGTATACGATGGAACTCGGCCTCGACACGGACTGGGGGTACGTCGGCCAGGAGGAGATGGTCCGGGTGACCGAGGACGGAACCGAGTTCGTCGTCGAACCCCAGACTGAACTCCGACGGCTGTCGGAGTAGCGCGGCGGAACTCGGCCCGCGGGATGAACACCTTCGCTATCCATGCAACAGAAACACCCGTCCCCGTGAACAGTACCCACACGTAGTCTCCGGTAGACTACACAGGCACCAACACCGGCGAACGCTTGCCCGGCGCTCGCTGGCGGCCGTAGTTCACGCATCCACTCTGGACCCGACCGGTGTCACCGCAGCCACAACCGCTCCCGTGCTGCCGAACCACCGCGGACCCCGGAAGCGTTGCGAGCGGACCCCCGGGTCCCTTTTCACCACCGAGTTTGAAGTCACCCGCCCACCCACCTTTTGCCGATGACTCCTCCGTGGGCGCTGCTCCAGCGCGTCGCCGTCGTCGTCACGTTGCTCGGCGGCGCCGGACTCGCCCTCTTCCTCGACGACAGCGGACTGTTCGACCGACTCCGCCATCGGTTCGTGCTCGGGGTCCCGTGGGGGACAGTCGTTTCCGTGCTCGGCGTGCTCTCGGTCTACCTGTTCGTCCAGGGCGGTCTGACCCATTGGTACCGGCCGGTCGTCATCCCGTTCCGCGCCTGGTCGTATTTCGCGCCGCTGGGGATGCTCACCGCCGGGTTCGCTCACGCCGGCCCCGGCCACCTGCTCGGTAACCTCTTCGGCACGCTTACGCTCGCTCCCGTCGTCGAGTACACGCTCGGCCACTACCCCCGGAAACGTGGCGCGAGTTCGTTCGGTTCGATACGGACCAATCCGCTCGCGCGGGCGTTCCTGCTGTTCCCCGCGGGCGTCGCCATCACGGGCGTCGTTCTCACGCTGTTCACGCTCGGCCCCGTTATCGGCTTCTCCGGCGTAGTGTTCGCGTTCGCGGGCTTCGCGCTCGTGCGCTACCCGTTGGGGACCGTTATCGCGCTGGCTGGCTCGGACGTGCTCGGCCTCGCCTACCGCGCGCTCCGAGAGCCGACGATGACCGCCTCCGGGCGCTCGGTGTTCATCACTCCGTGGTGGTCGGATATCGCCATTCAGGGGCACGCCATCGGCCTGCTCGCGGGCCTCGTGCTCGGCGCGGTTGTCCTCCGGCGGGCCGATGGGGACCCGCCGTCGCCGGCGCGTATCTGGGCCGGCGTCATCCTCGTCGCAACGATGCAATCGCTCTGGGCGGTCTACTGGTACCGCGGCGGGACCGAGTTCGTGCTGTTCCGCGCGCTCGGCGCCAGCCTCGTCGCGTTCCTGGCGGTACTCGTCACCGTCGCCGTCGCGGGGTCGGACCGGCCGCTGCTGACACGGATTAGAGAAATCGGAAGCGCCGGGGATGCAACGAGCGAGTCGACACCGAACAGCGAGTGGCGCAAGGTTTCGGCCCGCCAGGTCGGCGTCACGGCGCTGGTGCTGCTGGCCGCCGTGCTCGCGGGGCCGGCCGTGCCGGTCAACCTCGTCACCGCCGGCGGGGAACTACCCGGCGACCCCGTCAGCGTCGAGGGGTACGAGGTGACGTACGCCGAGAACGTCCCGAACGGAATGGTGTCGGTACTCCCGGTGGAGGTGTTCGGCGAGACGACCCAGGTCAACACCTCCGGGGTCATCGTGCGCAACGAGGACCGACAGATATGGCTGACCGCCGTGCCGAAGGGGAAACTCGCCCATAGCGGTACCGCGCGCGTCGTCGTCGGCGGCGTCGGCTGGCGCGACACCGTGACGGCGGTCCGGCGCGGGTGGAAAGCGGTCGGCGGTGGCACCGCCTACCGGGTACGGCTCAAAGCCACCGGCCAGAACCGCACCGCGTTCACCTCCGGTCCCGCGCAGGCCGACCTCCAAATCAACGGGAACAACATCTCAGTAGCGCCGCGCAACGGCACGTTCGTCCTCGTGGTCGGAACCGAGAACCGGACCAGTACCGCACGGATTCCCCGGGTGAACGGCTCCGTCACTATCAAGAACATCACGTTCACGCGGGAGGAAAACGCGGTCATCGCGCGCGCCAACGGAACCCGGATAACGGTCGTGAGGAAGGAGACGTATAACTGAGTGCGTCGCGGCCCCGACTGTCAGTCGGCGAACGTCGCCGCCAGGTCGTCGAGGCGCTCGTGGTGCTCGACGGTGTGGGGCGCGGTCAGCGGGGAGACGCTGATGTTGCCGTCCACCACGGCTCGGCGGTCGGTCCCGTTCTCGTCGGGGATGTCCCCGCTCTGCATCCGTTGCCAGATTTTGTCCTCCAGTCGGAGGCTCTCGCCGTCGAAACTCGCGCTCATAGCGTAGAGTTTCGACGGCTCGGTGACCGCCATCTCCGGGCGCCCGTCGACGTCCTCGATGGCGGGAGCGTTCACGTTGAGGTAGTCGGCGCGGTCGAAGACCCCCGAATCCGGGGCGTACTCCGCGAGGTACGCCGCCGCCTCGCAGGCGTCCCTGTAAGCCTCTGCGGGCGGGTTGATGTTCTCGAACTCCTCGTCGGGCGTGGTCGGGACGTACTGGGAGACGGCGATGGCGGGCACGTCGAAGAAAGCGGCCTCGACGGCCGCCGAAACCGTCCCCGACCGGCCCATCACGTAGGCGCCGAGGTTGGCTCCTTTGTTACAGCCGGCGACAACCAGGTCCGCCCCGGGGCAGAGCGCCTCCAGGCCCGCGATGACACAGTCCACCGGCGTTCCCTCGACGGCGTAGCCGAGTTCGTACTCGTGGACCGCCGCCTCGAATGACCGCGCGCGGCCGACGGCGCTCTGATTGGAGTAGGGGGCGACGGCAACCGGGTCGCCCACCTCCTCCAGCGCCTCGTAGAGGGCCCGGAACCCCGGGCTCTCGATTCCGTCGTCGTTAGTGACCAGAATGCGTGGCTCGCTCACACCCCGGAGTGTGACGGAAACCGGGTTAAGCGGTTCGGCTTGCGGCTACGAGTCGGGCCGGTAGCGCGCCGCCTCGCCGTCGAGCACCGCCGGCAGGTCCGCCAGCGAGTCGACCACGTAGTCGGGCGTGACCGTCGCGCGAGCCAACCGGGCGTCGTCGGTCACGCCCGACCGGACGAGCACCGTCGTCATCCCGGACTGGGCGCCGAGCGCGATATCCGTATCGAGGCGGTCCCCGACGACCAGACAGGCCCCCGCAGGCACGCCCAGACGGTTGAGCGCAAGTTCCCGCGTCAGGCCGTGTGGCTTGCCGAGCACCGCTGCAGGCTCCCGTTCGGCTACGTCGGAAACCGCGGCGATGATGGCGCCCGAACCAGGGACGTCGCCCTCCGCAGCGGGGATGACGGCGTCGGGGTCGGTGCCGACAATCGGTATCTCGTTGGCCCGAACCACCCGGAGCGCCTCCGAGAGCGTCGCGTAATCGAACTCCCGGTCGATAGAGACGACTGCTACGTCGGGGGCGGGGGCTGACGCCGCGTGCTCGCCCGCTACGTCGACGGCGAAGCCCGCATCCGTGAGTTGGTCGTACAGGCCGGGTTCGCCGACGAGATACACCCGACCCTCGGCGTGGTTCCGGCGCAGGTAGGCGATGGTGCTCGTCGCGGCGTTGAGCACCTCGTCGGCGGCGGCGTCGATACCCGCCGTCCCGAGCTTTTCGGCGTACTCCTCAGGGCGGCGCGTTGGGTTGTTCGAGACGAACAGCCGGCGGATGCCGCGGTCGGCAAGGTCGGACAGCCCCTCGGTGGCGCCCGGGAGCGCCGTCTCCCCCCGGACCACGGTGCCGTCGACGTCGAGAATCGCCGCGCGATACGCCATACTCACAGGAGGGTGTCGAGCGACGAAAAGCCGCCGGAACCGGCGGACAGGTAGGGTCGTCTCCCGCCCGGGTCTATTCAACCTCGATGACGACCGCTTCCTCGCCCGGTTCGGAATCCAACGCCTCGTCGGGGAGAATCTCCGCCAGGAGCAGTTCGACGTTCCACTTGTTGGCCTTGAACACCGCGCTGAAGACGGGGCCGACCACCGGAACCATGCTGCCGACGGTGTCGATGGTCACGGTCGCGAGCATCCGCAGTAGCGTGGTGAACGAAACCCCCAGGCGGGCCGACTCGGCGACGATGTAGAGTGAAACCGCCGCGCTCACGGCGTCGCCGACGCCCGGGAGCGAACTCAGAAGCGGCTCCACGCCGATTCTGAAGCCCGTTCCTGGGACCGGAATAGATTCGTCGAGGAAGTACGCGACCCGGCGGATGCGCCGGACCGCCGCGCGGTCAACCGACTCGGGGATGTCCTCGTGGCCGATGCCCTCGAACGCGGCCGCGACGCCGTCTCGGGACATGAGCCCGGATTGTGACTCGCGGCGGGTAAACGCTCCGCCGGCAGACTGCCCCCCGTCTTGCCGCCGGCTGGCGGTCCGCTGTCTGCGTGAATTAAGCCCCTTGGGGGCGTAGCCTCAGTCATGAGCCCCACGCTCGACGTGGTCAGTCGCTGGGACGGCGGTATCAGTTGGTCGCTCGCGGAGGATAGGCTGGAGCGAACGAGCCACGCCCTGACGACCGAAGACGGGGTGTGGATTATCGACCCCGTCGACGCGCCGGGACTTGACGACGAACTCGACGAACTGGGCGAGGTTGCCGGGGTTACGCTCCTGGTGGACAGGCACAAACGCGACACGGAGGCGGTGGCACAGCGCCACGGCGTGCCAGTTTCGCTGCCGGGGCCGCTGGCGCCGGTCGCGCGAGACCTCGAAACCGAATGCGAGCGGTACCCCAACACGCTTCCCGAAACCGGGTTCGAAGTAATCCGTCTGCTGAGCAACCCCGGCTGGCAGGAGGCGGCTCTCTACGACGAGGAGCGGGGAACGCTGGTGGTTCAGGAGGCCCTCGGGGCCAACGAGATATTCACGACCCCCGGCGAGCGCATCGGTGTTCACCCGCTCCTGCGGTTACTCCCCCCGCGGAAGGCCCTCAGCGACCTCGACCCCGACCGGGTGCTCGTCGGCCACGGTGAGGGTGTCTTCGAGGACGCCGGTGAGGAGCTACGAGGCGCACTTCGGCGCTCTCGACGGACGGCCCCACGACTCTATGCGGGCGTCCTGGCGATGCCGTTCAAGTAGCCGTCACGGATTCGGGAATACAAAAGTACAACTGGCCGAATCCCCACCGCTTCGACACCGTGACTCGCCCGCAGCTGACCCACATCCAGATCGACAACTACGGCCCGTGGACCGTCGAGCCAGAGCCCCGCCGGGAGATGGACCTCCAGACGCTCCAGTCCCGCCTGTTCGCCGACCTCGCGCAGTTCGTCGGCTCGCGGGACGGCTACGTGTTCTTCACCCGGTTCGACAACATGGTCGCGGTCACCAACGGCCTCGACGAAGCGGACCACGAACTGCTCCAGGAGTCGGTCGGTAACCGCTATCCCATCACCGTCAGCCTCGGCACCGCCGTGGACCCCGTCCCTATCGAGGCGCTCGAAGGCGCAACCGAGCAGGTCCAGGCCGCCGGCAGCGCCCAGGACCGGAGCCGGAGGGAGGTACTCAACGGCGAGTACCGACCGCCGGCGGAAGGCGACGTCGGCATCGCTCACTTCGACGTGAACGACGCCACCGGGAAGTACACCGACCGCCTCAACGAGTTCGACTCGTTCATCCGCATCGAACAGTCCTACGCCAGCCTGATGCGCTATATGCGCGAGGAACAGGGCGCGCTCTCTTTCTTCGTCGGTGGCGACAACATCATCGCCGTCGTCCCGGAGATGGACGAACGCGAGTACGAGGCGGCTATCGACCACGTCAGCGACGACGTTGACGTGGAACTCAAGGTCGGCGTCGGCCACGGCCCGACCGCCGCCGATGCGGGTATCGCCGCCAAGCACGCCCTCGAAGACTGCCGCTACGAGGGCACGCGCGTGGAGTTCGACGGCGTCGACCACTAAGGCTGACGCCGCTGATAGGTGTACAACCAGCGAGCCGTAGACTGATTCCGCGGCGGTGCCAGTCCGGCATCACTCAGCGACGCCGTCGCGGACCCCCGTTTCACCCTCTCGGCACGTGGGAGGTACTGAGCCAGGACTGCTGAACGGGTTCGGTCGGAACTACCGACCACCGAAACCGGACCCTTCTCGACTGGGAGATATCCGAGTTCCCGACTCGAGTGAAGGTACAATAGTGTTTACATATTCAAATATTGTAGTACCAGACAGAGTATATATCTGTACGAAGTCCGCCGCGACGGTCGAGAAGCGCGTGTGGTACGACCGGGAGCGAACCCGCACCATGAACGCGACGGGGACTGACTCGATAATCGCGAGAACGCCTTTATTGCCCCAAAACGCCTTTTTCGTTTTCTGTATCGAGAGCTGAACCTATCTCGCGTTGGCGACCTCTTGGGAGATTATAGCAGATACCTGTCACTTACCAAAGGATTTTAATCCTATCAATTTCATATAATATGGCATCATCGCACAGCGTAATGGTAACTCACGCGCGTTGAATTATCAAAATTGATTATGGTATCCCGCGTCAACCCGTTCATCGTCACCGTCGTTGTACTCACCGTCGTCATCGCCCCGGTCAACGCCGCGACTGTCGCCGTTGGCGCGCCACAGGCAACGGCATCCAGCGCAGATAGCGGCCTACAGACCCAGGCGGCCAGCGACACGGGTGCATCCACTTCCGAGCAAAACCCGGGGGCTCAGGGCATAGCTACGAATGAGTCAACCTCGCCATCACGGGCGAGTAGCGACCCGTCCGACGACCCGGAGGAGTGCAAACGCAAAACTGACTCGGAGGAACGGAGAGGTAACGAGTCCGAAGAGAAGCCACCCCGGCGGCCGCCCGACGAGTGTGAGAAGGACACGTCCAAGGAGGACGCCGAGTCCAGCGGTGTCGAGAAGCAGGACGGTCTCGGCACGATGGATGTCCAGATCCAGAACGCCACACAGGACCTGCGGTCGATCGGTATCAACCAGACGGCGAACGGGACTATCGACACGAACGACCCGTACGACACGGGTTTCCGTGGCTACTACGAACCGGTGACGTTCAACGGGACGGAAGGCCAGCTTCTCAAATTCAACATGCGGTCCTCCGGCGACACCTACCTCTATCTCGTCGACCCGAACGGCACGGTCGTCGCCAGCGACGATGACGGCGGGGACGGGTACAACTCCGAAATCGTCCGGGAGCTTCAGTCTACTGGCAACTACACCATCATCGCTACGAGCTACGACTCCGACGCCACCTTCGAGTACGAACTGACCGTCGAGGTGCCGCGGGACCGCGACCTCCGCTCGACCAGCGTCGGCGGCGCTGTCTACAGTACCATCGAGGGCGACGACCCGTACAACAGCAGCCTCGGCGCGCACTACGAGCCGGTGACGTTCCAGGGGGAAGCCGGCGAGGAGGTCAGTATTCGGATGCAGGCATCCGGCAGCAGACAGCTGATGCTGGTCGCGCCGAACGGTAGCGTAATCACGAAAAGCGGCGAGTACCCGGCCAGAATCGAAGCGACGCTACCCACGACGGGCAACTACACCATCATCGCAGCGACGTACGACGACAACCTCGTACCGTACCACCTATCGGTTCTCCGAGACGACCACAAGGACCCGAGCCGGGTCGCGATAGGTAACACCATCAAAGGCACGGTGGACACGGACGACTCGTATAACGAATCGTTCGGCGGCTACTACGAGGGTGTGAGCTTCGACGGGCAGGCCGGACAGGACGTTTCGATCTCCTTCGAGAGTCTGGAATACTACAACAAGATTATCTATCTCGTCGCACCGAACGGAACGGTGCTCCTGCAGAGTTACGTCAACCAGGAGGCGACCGCGCTAACGGCGAGGCTTCCGACGAACGGAACGTACAGGGTTCTCGTCACCAGCGACCAGTACGGGTTCCAGACGTTCGACTACCGCCTGGGCGTCCGGACAGCGGACCACGGCGACGCGCGGTCGATAAGCTACGACGACAGCGTCACCAGTACTCTCGAAAACGGTGACCCGAAGAACTCGACGTACGACGGCTACTACGAGCCCGTCACGTTCGACGGCCAAGCCGGGGACAACATCTCCCTCTCGTTTAACAGCGAAGTCTACTACGGTACCATCCAGCTTCTCGCGCCGAACGGGACGGTCATGGCGACATCGTCGGAGTACGGGTCCGGTGACATCAAGGCCCAACTCCCGACCGACGGGACGTACACCGTCATCGTCAGCAGCTACTACGATTACGTGCAGGTATTCGATTATCAGCTGTCCCTAACCAGGGACTCCCACGAGGACCTCCGCTCGATCACGCAGAACACCACCCGGTCGAGCACGCTCGATACGAACGACTCGGTGAACAGTTCCTACAGAGGCAAGTACCACGAGCCGGTCGTGTTCGAAGGGACGGCCGGTCAGGAAGTGAACGTCTCGATGCAGGCCAACGGAGAGGACACGTACCTCTACCTGTTGGCCCCGAACGGGACAGTCATCGCCGAGAACGATTACGCCAATATCTACGGATCGCGGGTGTCCGTGACGCTTCCGGTCACCGGTAACTACACCATCATTGCCGCAAGCGACGACTACGACAGCGACACGTTCGATTACGACCTCTCTGTCACCGTCAACCAGTCTGACCTCCGGTCAATCGAGGCAAACGAATCGATGGAGGGGGAAATCGAGACGAGCGACCCGCAGAATTCGACGTACAACGGCTACTACGAGCCTGTCTCCTACAACGGGACCGCGGGGGAGCGCGTCAGCTTCGAGACGACCACCGCCGAAGATACGTATCTCTACCTCGTCGCCCCGAACGGGACGATTATCGCCGAGAACGACGACGGCGGCTTTTACGACAGTTCGGAAATCGCTGTCACGCTACCCGAAAACGGCACCTACACAGTCATCGTGACGAGCGACTATTCGGGAGACACGTTCCCGTACCTACTCAGCGTGGACTCCGAACCGGTATCGACCGACCTCCGGTCGATCGGGGTCAACCAGACGCTCCAGGGCGAAATCGACGCTGCGGACCCGAGCAACTCCTCGTACGACGGCATCCATGAGCCGGTTACGGTGAACGCGACCGCCGGCGAGGAAGTCACGATCACCGTCACCCCGTCCGAAGAGGAATCCACCGACACCTACCTCTATGTCGTCAGCCCCAACGGAACGGTCATCTCTCAGGCAGATTACGGTGTCGTCCATGGCTCCCGTGTGGACGTGTCGTTCCCGACGAACGGTACCTATACAATCATCGTCGCTACCGATTACGGGAACGACCGCTTCAAGTACGAACTCTCGGTCGAGCCGGCGAACCACGGCGACGTGCGGTCCGTGACAGTCGGTTCGACGGTTATCTCCACAGTCGACACGGACGACCCCGCATCGAACCGATTCAACGGCAACTACGAACCGATAACGTTCTACGGCGAAGCCGGACAGGAGATATCCATCTCGCGGCTGCGGTTGCGGAGCGAGTACTACGACGGCGAGTTCAACCTCACCGTCCTTTCGCCGAACGGCACAGTACTGACGAAGACTCGCTACTACGAGGAGACCGACGTGAAGATGGTACTGCCGGAAACCGGGAACTACACCATCGTGGCCAGCCCGCAACGGTATTACAACAACATCACCGGCGACTACGCGTTCAGCATCGTCAACGACACACACCGGAACGCCAGAACGGTCGACCTGAATCAGGGGGTAATGGGCACGCTCGACACCGGTGACCCGTCCAACAGCACGTACGACGGCTACTACGAATCGATAGCTTACGACGGCGAGGCCGGGCAGAAGGTCCGTATCGACCTCCTGCCGGACGACGTACAGTACGCCGACTCCTACCTCTATCTGGTCGCCCCGAACGGGACGGTTATCGCGGAGGACGACTACGGCGGCGAAGGCGGCTCCCGCATCGAAACGACGCTGCCGGTCAACGGTACCTACCAGATCATCGTCAGCAACGACTACTACGACCGACACCTGTTCGATTACCGACTGTCGGTGACCTCGATGGCTGGGACCCCGGCCTCCGGGACGGCGAACCTCTCAGTAAGCAAGTACGCGCTGTCGTCGACGAGCGTGACGGCCGGCGAATCTCTCAACGTGACTGCAAACGTGGTCAACGACGGTGGCATCTCCGGCAGCATGACCGTCACGCTCTACGTCAACGGGTCGGCCGCCGGCCAGAAGACGGTGACAGTCGGCCCCGGCGAGTCCACGACGGTGCCGTTCTCCGTCACGTTCGATGCGGCCGGCACGAAAGCAGTACGGGTCAACGGGCTCGCACCGACCGAGGTGTCCGTCGAACCCGCCGTCGGGACCCGTACGCTCAGCCGTGCATGGACGCTCCCGCTCGACAGGCCGAAAACGCAACTCGCCCTCGGAGATATCGACGCTGACGGCGCCGAGGAAATCGGCGTGGGTAACTTCGACTCCCATGGGCCAACCACCTACGGGGTCGTCAAAGACGGCGCGTGGACGTGGAACGCCTCGGCGAGCGCCGCCGTCCACCCCGACTCGGTCGGCGACGTTGATGGTTCGGGCGAGCCGGAAATGATCTTCAAGGCGAAGGTTGATGCAACGTGGGTGCGGCCTTACGACGCGAACGGCTCCTCCCAATGGAGCGGCACCCATCCCGACTGGGTGGACCAAACGCTGACCGTGGACAGCGACGACGACGGGAAGGCCGAGGTACTCGCCTACTCAGGGAACGGAGGCGACCTCTCCATCTGGGACGATAACGGGAGCGAAATCACCACAGCCCAGAACAGTTCGATAAACAACCTGCTCGACGCGGGAGATATCGACGGCGACGGTGTCCCCGAGGTGCTGACGAACCTCCCCTCGACGGACTACGACGGACTCCAGGTTCTCTCAATCGCGGTGAGTGACGGAAGCGTCGAGCGGGTCGCCACGTACGGGCCGGAGCAGCCAGTTCGGGCCACCTTCACCGACCTCGACGACGACAGCCGGTACGAAATCGTCGCGGCCTACCCCTCGGGCGGGTTCGTGACGGCCTACGACATCAACGGTACTGTCCAATGGAACCGGACCATCGCCAGCGGCGACGACGCGCGCCTGCGCAACGTCACGGGCGACGACGTTCCGGACCCGGTCGTGTGGAACGGGTCCAACGTCACGGTGATGGACGGCGCGACAGGTGATACGGTCCGGACGAACGTGTCCAACACCGTCCGCAGCGCGCTCGGGCGCGGCGATGGGAGCGTGGCGGTGCTCACCGAGTCATCGGTGACGGTCGTCGCAGACGGACAGGTCGTCGATAGCGTCGCTGTCGACGGGACGAACGTGACCGCGTTCGCCGGGGGCGATACGGATGGCGACGACGAGGAGGAGCTCGTCGTCGCGAACAAATCCCTACTCACGGTGTACGACGTCAACGTGACCGAGGAAACCGCCTCGTTCCAGGTTCGGGACATATCGGCGCCGCCCAGCGCGTCCGTCGGGTCGGACGTGGTGGTGAGCG
>JBDGQC010000084.1:0-14815 GCA_042219375.1 Halolamina sp.
CCTCCTCGATGACCTGCTCGTTCTGACCCGCCGAGTAGTCGACGACTTCGCCGTCATCGAACGTCAGGTGGACGTCCCGCACGCGTTTGCTGTTGATGGTCATCGGCACGTCGAAGAACACCTCTCCCTCCGTCGCGTGGGGCGCGGTGAACACCTCGCCAGAGGGGAGGTTGTGGGAGTCATAGACGACGCTCGCAGCGGAGTTGACGGCGGTCCGGCCCTCGATGGACATCGTGAGGTCCGTCTTCTCCTTGACCAGTCGGACCTCGGTTCCCTCGTCCAACAGGTCCTTCATCTTCGCCATCTCGTCGGCGAGTTCCTCCCAGTCCCGGAGCACCGCGTCGTAGACGAACTCCTGATACGCCTCGTAGCTCATCCCGGCCTGCTGGGCCAGCGAGCGGGTCGGGTGGACCGTCGACACCCAGTCGGTGTCCATCCGCGCCTCGCGAACCCCCTCGCTGGCCCGGCTCTTGGCCTGCCGTTTCTCCGAGGGGACGTCCGCCGTGGCCATCGTGTTGCGGCCGCCGCCCAGCGAGAGCACCGCGTCGGCATTCTCGTACAGCGCGAGTTCGTGTGGCGGGTCCTCGTCGAACTCGCCGCTGTGGTTGTTTAGGTACGCGCGGTCTATCTCGCTTGAGCCGTAGAGGGTGACGACGTTGGCGTCGCGGGCCCCCAGTTCCGCGGCGACGGCGACGCCCAAATCGTGGGCCCCCTCGCTGACCTTCACGACGACGTCGTCGCCCGCGTCGATGCGGGCGCTCCAGTCGATCAGCGTCTCGGCGTGGGCGCGGATGCGGTCGTCCATGCCGGCAGGTGAGTGGGCGCCGTGGAAAATACCCGCGGTCGGCGAACCCACAGCCTGCAGGCGGTTCTGCCGATCAGGACGGGGGGCCGCCGGTGGTGGCCGTGCTCTGTCCCGCCCACCATCTCCGTACCACAACTGCTACCTGCCAGTCGCCGTAGGGTCGGGTATGGAACTCGGCGTCATCGGCCTCGGCCGGATGGGACAGATCGTCGTCGACAGAACCCTCGCCGCGGGCCACGACGTGGTCGCGTTCGACGTCGACCCGGCGGCCGTCGCCGACGCCGCCGACGCTGGGGCGACCGCCGCCGACAGCATCGCGGACCTCTGTGACCGCCTGGGCGCGGAAAAGCGTATCTGGCTGATGGTCCCGGCCGGCGACGCCGTCGACGCGACGCTCGAGGAACTCGAACCGCATCTCGACGGGGAGGACATCGTCGTCGACGGCGGCAACTCCCACTTCGAGGAGTCGACGCGGCGGGCCGACGGGACCGATGCTGCGTACCTCGACTGCGGCACCTCCGGCGGCCCCGCGGGCGCCCACCTCGGCTTCTCGTTGATGGTCGGCGGGACGGAATGGGCCTATGAGGAACTTGTCCCGGTGTTCGACGCCGTTGCGACCGGCCCGGACGGACACGACCGCATGGGGCCGTCGGGGTCGGGCCACTACGTGAAGATGGTCCACAACGGCGTGGAGTACGCGCTGATGCAGGCCTACGGCGAGGGGTTCGAACTGCTCGCGGCGGGGCGCTACGACCTCGACCTGGAGGCCGTCTCCCGGACGTGGAACAACGGCGCCGTCATCCGCTCGTGGCTGCTCGAACTGTGTGAGGAGGCGTTCCGCGAGGAGGGCAACGACCTCGGCGACGTGGCTGACCACGTCGCCGGCGGTTCGACCGGAACCTGGACGGTGCAGGAGGCGCTGGAGCAGGAGGTGCCGGTGCCGCTCATCTACCAGGCGCTGTCCGAGCGGTTCGGCTCCCGTTCGCCCGAGGAGGGCCGGTTCGCACGGCGGCTGGCGAACCGGCTCCGGTACGGGTTCGGGCGCCACCAGGTTGTTCGGGAGGAATGAACGGCAAGTCGTTCACGTCGACGGTGAGGTTGTTGTGAGGACCGAGCAGGAGTATGATGTGGCCGGCCGCGACCGGTTCTGGACCGGCACGCAGAACGGTAAGAGAAGCGACTTTTCCGCATCAACGAGTGCGATACGAAACCCTTCGGCTCTGATGAACCCCACAGCGGGTTCGGTCGGAGAATAGTCAGTATAGTTGTCTGAAGTACCGACCAAAGAGTCGATTTAGCCCAAATCTTGGTACAAACAGCGTGTAAACAGTATCTCTGTTCATCTGTTGCTGGGTGTCGAGAGAATCTCGTCACCATATTCGTCAAGAAGCAGGTGTCCTCCGGCAGGGTAGGTTTGGAGACTACTCGACGGAACCTGGTCTGCAATGTATTCGCCCATTGTCACGGGTGTGATTGTGTCCTGCTGGCCGTACCACAGATGGACGTGGTTCGAGATACTGGACAGGTCAAATCCCCAAGATCGGGTTTGGAGGCGATGCTCGTAGAGCGGTGCTTTCGGCCCTTGTCGGAGCCCCTCAGTTACTCCCGGGTGTTCGGGAAGAATTCGGATCGTCTGAGTCAACATCCAAAGAAAGGGCCACATGACTCCGGGAAGTGGGAATAATTTGAACGCGATTCGACTATGGATAGCCATCTCATCAGTCACACCAGCGGCATCCAATGGGCTGATCCCCGAAACGACGCCGACTGCCGTAAGCCGTTCTGGTATGCGTACCGCGCAGGCCAGCACATAGGGGCCACCCCCTGACCCACCGAGTATGGCAAACTGGTCGAGGTCCAGTACCTCGATCGCTTCCTGCACATCAGCCGGCCAATCGAGAATCTCCCGATCAGGGTCGAACGTCGATTTGCCGAACCCAGGCCGTTCAAGCGATATCAGTCTGAACCCATACTCGTCGAGAAGAGGAGGATCCGGGCCTACTGTGTACCGCGAGCCGGGCGTCCCGTGGAACAGCAGGAGTGGATCGCCGTCCGGAGGGCCGTACTCGGCGTAGCCGAGCTGACGACCGTCGGAGAGGTCGATCACGCCCTCTGTCGTCATCTCCGGAGGCGGGTCTGCGGTGAACATCCCTCTCTTAATCTCCAGTTGAGAGATTGTCAATGTTTATCACGCTGAGCAATGCTGTTTCGCGCTACCACCGACGTGGTGCTGGATGCGCGACTTTAACGGCTAAAATTCGGTATTATCAACGAAATCTGGTAGAATATACGGCGGTTGATTCACAGTCCCGATTACTGCCCGTTTCGGAATATAGCTGCCCGAGGAGGTGTGGAGAGTCGGATAGTGGTAGGTACAGCCGCGAACTACCTTTCTATCGAATTGACAAAAACCGGTAGAGTAGCTACAGTATTCTTACTCCGAGGATTCACCAGAAGGGATACCGTGGAGTGACACAGCCACAGTTCGAACAGCGAAATAGCCACAGGCCACCGTGACTGCCTGGAGATAGAGCCCCACGAGCGCGACCGCCCAGAACAGAACGCCGTTCCCGAGCCACGCCAGATAGACGTTCCGGACCCCGGAGGCGAGCAGCACCGCGAGATATGTGGGCAGGAACCCCGCCTGAAAAAGCACCGACCCTATGAGGAGGAATCCGAAGACGATGCCGGTCTCTTTCCCGATGAGTATCCGTCGAACGGCCTCGTTCATACTCATCTTTTCACGTATTACGGCATTCACTCTTCCGATGGCACAGATGTCCGTTCGGCTAAGCGGAAGCTACTTAGCGCGGGTACCGCCCGAAAAAACCGGACACCAGTAGGTCCAGCAGGATTTCGTAGTTACGCTTCGACGATTGGCACGGACCAGCTATGCTCGCACTCCGGACATTTGAATTCGTAAACCGCCTTCCAGTCGACGATATCGCCCCCGGTCGAACGGGCGAACGGGAAATCACATTCCGGGCAATCCACGACGGACATATTCAAATTTGAGAACCAGATAATAAAAAACGCTACGGCCGAACATATATCTCCAATATCACCTTATGAGCACTCCGTCGGCGGATTGATTGCAGCCCAAGAAACACGGCAAGACCACATATCAGCCCGGTGGCTATCAAATGATGATAAATAACTTATTGGTAGACCATCGCTTGAGCGACTTCTTCCCCGTGATAGTAGCCGTGAGCAGTCGCAACCGTCGCCGGCTTGATTTCGCCGTCGATAGTCCGGATTTGGAACTCTATCTCCGGCATTGACTGGTCTTCCGCCATGAGCCGCTGAAAGCGTTCGCGTGCGACATCCCTATCTTCGGGGTGGAGGAAATCGACGAACGGTTTGCCGGCAAGGTCAGCGTGTGAATCGGCGTTCAGAAACGTCACCGCAGCCTCGTTCGAGTAGACGGCTCGTCCCTCCTGGTCGAATAGCACAATCGGGATCGGAGCAGTATCCACCAGGTTGTGATACCGTTGTTCGGTTCGTTTAACGGCCGCTTCGGCGCGAACACTCTGGACCGAGTTTCGGACGCGGTTTGCGAGAATCTTGTACTGGTCTCTCCCGCCTTCTTTCTGAAGATAATCAGTCACGCCCGCAGAAATCGCCTCACTCGCGATCTGTTCCGAACCGCGACCCGTGAACAGGATGAACGGAAGGTTCGGGTACTCGTCGCGAACCAGTTCCAGGAATTCCAGCCCGTTCTTTCCCGGCATGTCGTAGTCACTCACGATACAGTCGATTTTCTCGTCTCGGAGAACCGACGACGCGTCGTCTACGCTTGTCGCGTTCCGGACTGATAACCTCGAATCTTCACGCTCAAGGAAATCCCCGACCAGTTCAGTAAACCCTGGTTCATCATCGACATGAAGGACCGTGATATCCTCGAAGGTTACTGAACTCATAGGGGACGAGACATGACCAAAATCGCACCACGGCGACTTAGGGATTGTGGGAAGCGTTACCGAGAGGCACTATCCTTTTTGAATGACGTCACAGGAGCCACTACCAAAAACGCCGAGCCAGTTGCGAGTCACGGAGTAACGAAAGGACCCGCGGTTCAGGCAACTACTACAGGTCCGCGTCGCGGAACCAAACCAGCCCGACGCCGACCGGAACCACGAGCCAGACCAGCAGGAACAGCAGCACCATCCCGTCCGAGAACAGCGGCGAGAGCTCCGGGCCGAGCGCTTTCCCCGCCTCGGGGTTGGGGACGACGCCGAACAGCATGCTGAACATCCGAATCCGGGCCTGCAGGTCGCCCATGAACAGCCCGTCCACCAGCGTCTTGTAGGACTGGATCGGGTTGAGCAGCTTCAGCGTCAGCCGAAGCTGATACTGGCTCGCCGTCGAGAGCGAGAACACGTCGGTTGCCGCCCGATTGATGCCGCTGACGAGGAAGTTCCAGAGGAACCAGAACACGCCGAACAGCCCGCCGGCACCGACGATGGCCTGCTGGTTCGTCCTGGCGGCCGCCGAGACGCCGACAGAGATGCCCACGAACACCACGCCGAGCAGCGCCGTCAGCAGCGCGAACTGGATGTACAGCAGGAAGTTCACGCCCGACCCGGCCGGCAGCAGCGCGAGGAAGGCAACGAAGAAGCCGATGAGCACCGGGAGCGCGACGACGGCGCTGCGACCCAGCACTTTCCCGAGCACGACGTCGTCACGCGAATGTGGCAGCGCGAGCAGGAGCTTCATCGTCCCTGACTCCCGCTCCCGGGTGATGGAGCCGTAGGCGACGACGATGGCCGTCAGCGGGATGAGGATGCCCGTCCCCTGCTTCAGGAAGAACAGAAAGCCCTGCAGGAGTCCCTGTGACTGCTGGGGGTTCAGGTTGCCGCCCCCGAGATACAGTTGGCCGATAGCGGCGCCGGCGAAGACGACGATGGAAAGCGCCGAGAGCACCCAGAGCCAGCGCGAACGCACCGCGTCCTGGAAGTCCTTCCGCGCGACGGCCTCCCAACTCATGCTTCCACCTCCGTGGCGGCGCCGTCCTCCGTGTAGGCGAGAAAGAGGTCCTCCAGGGAGGACTCACGGGTCTCGAAGTCGTGGACGGTGACGCCCTCGTCTTCGAGCGCGCCGATGACGTCGGTCTTGGCTTCGGGGTCACACTGCACCGTCACGGTGCCGCCGTCGGTCATCGCCGAATCGACGCCCCCGAGCGCGCGGACCGCGTCCACCTGCTCCTCGGTGGCCGAATCCACCGTAATCGAGAGCGTCGCGCCGCCGCCGACGGCCTCCCGAAGCCCCTCGACGGAGTCGCGGGCGACGAGTTTCCCGTCCCGAAGGATACCCACGGTGTCACAGACGGCTTCGACCTGGCCGAGCACGTGGCTGGAGAAAAACACCGTGGCGCCGCGAGAGGCCTCCTCGCGCACGATTTCCCGCATCTCCTTGGCGCCCGCGGGGTCGAGGCCGGAGGAGGGCTCGTCGAGGATGAGCAGGTCGGGGTCACCCACCAGCGCCATGCCGAGTGCGAGGCGCTGGCCCATCCCTTTCGAGTAGCCGCCGGCCTTCCGGTCGCCGTCGCCGTCGAGGCCGACGCGTTCGAGAACGGCGTCGGGGTCGGCGTCTACCTCCTTGGATTCGATGGCGAACTCGATGTGCTGCCGGCCGGTAAGCCGGTCGTAGACCGAGAACCCCTCCGGGAGCACGCCGGTCCGCTCCCGAACGGCGACGCTGTGTTCCTGTGCGTTCATCCCGAGCACCGAAACGGTCCCGGCAGTCGGGCGGACGAAATCCAGCAGCATATTGATGGTCGTCGATTTCCCGGCCCCGTTCGGGCCGAGGAAGCCGAACACCTCGCCCTCCGGCACCGTCATCGAGAGGTTGTCGACGGCGGTGACGTCCTCGAACCGCTTGGTTACCCCGTCGAGTTCGATAGCGGGCATACCCCGGGGTTGCTTCGGTTCCCGATAAAGGGTTTCGGCTCGTCCGAGGCAGGAAAACGCGAGCGAACACCGTGAGCGAGCGGGAAACTGCCTCGAAACGCGAGCGGGGAGCGAAGCGACCCGCGAGCACGCGGTGCTGTCCGCGTCTGCCGAAAACGCGACCGGAACGGACAGGAGCGCCGAAAACTGCCTCGAAACGCCGACCGTCGGACCCACGAACCGCCCCCGCTACAGCCGGTCGTCGGGGTCGTTGTTCGCGGCGACGCGCTCAGCCTCGTCGGCGTAGCGCTCGCGGCGCTGGTCGTCCTCGACCGGTTCCAACCGGTCGTCGTCGACGGCCGTCGCGGCAGTAACGCCGCCGCGACGGGCGAGGCTGTTCAGCGATGCCTGCTTGGTGAACGCGCGATCCCCCTCCGGCGTCGCGTAAGTGAGCGTGACGAGGTCACGGCTATCGACATCGCGCTCGACGAGCCATGCGCGGGTCATGGCCCGGCGTTAGACGGGCGGGGGCTTGTAGTCGGCGGTGGATGCTGCGTGGGCCGGGACACGAGCGTCACGCTCAAACGCGCGCACTAACTACCACAGATATGGACGCGAGCGGCGTGCGCGAGCGCGCGGCCGACCTGCCCACCGAACCCGGGGTCTACCAGTTCCTCGAACGGACTGACGCCGGGACCGAAACGGTGCTCTACGTGGGGAAGGCCGTCGACATCCGCGACCGGGTGCGCTCCTACGCGGACCCGCGGAGCGACCGCATCCGCAAGATGGTGCGCCGGGCCGACGCCATCGACGCCGCAGTCACCGACACCGAAACCCAGGCGCTGTTGCTGGAGGCGAACCTCATCAAACGCCACCAGCCGCGGTACAACGTGCGGCTGAAAGACGACAAATCCTACCCGCTGGTCCAACTCACCGACCACGCCTACCCCCGCATCGAAATCACCCGCGACCCGGACGACGCGGCGACCGTCTTCGGCCCTTACACCCGCAAAGGCGAGGTCGAAACGGTGGTGAAGGCAATCCGGGACGTGTACGGCCTCCGTGGCTGCTCGGACTACAAGTTCAGCAACCGCGAGCGGCCCTGCCTGGATTACGAGATGGGCATCTGCTCGGCACCCTGCGTCGACGCCATCGACGAGGCGGCCTACGCCGAGGACGTGGCGAGTGCCGTCCGCTTTTTCGAGGGCGAGACGGGTGCGCTCGCGGACCCGCTCCGCCGTGAGATGGAGAGCGCAGCCCAGGCCGAGGAGTTCGAGCGCGCGGCCAACGCCCGGGACCGCCTGGAAGCCGTCGACGCGTTCCACGGCGGCGGGGGCGCGGCCGTCTCCTCGCCCGGCCATCAGCGCGAGGTGGACGTGCTCGCGGCGGTTGTCGAGGGCGATTCCGCTACCGTCGCCCGCCTGCACGCCAGCGGCGGCCAACTGGTCGACCGGTCCCGGCACCGCCTCGACGCGCCGGAGGGGGAAGACCGGGTGGCGACCCTCCTGTCGGCGTTCCTGACGCAGTACTACGCCGAACGTGACCTCCCGGATACAGTCCTGCTCGCCGAGCGACCCGACGACCGGGATGTACTGGAGTGGCTGGCGTCGGCGGGCGTCGAGGTGTCGGTGCCGGGCGCCGGGCGCGAGGGAAAGCTCGTGGAACTGGCGCTGAAGAACGCGCGCAACGGCGTCGGCGCCGAGGACGAGGTGGGCGCGCTCGGCGAGGCGCTGTCCATCCCGCGCCCGGAGCGCATCGAGGGGTTCGACGTGAGCCACGCCCAGGGGAAGGCCGTCGTCGGCAGCGACGTGTGCTTCGTCGGCGGCGACCCCGAGAAATCCGACTACCGTCGGAAGAAACTGCCCGACCGCAACGACGACTACGCCAACATGCGCGAACTGGTGCGCTGGCGGGCCGAGCGCGCCGTCGAGGGAGCGGACGACCGTCCCGACCCGGACCTCCTGCTCATCGACGGTGGCGAGGGACAACTCGGCGCGGCGCTCGACGCGCTGGCCGAAACCGGCTGGGACGTCCCCTGTATCGGCATCGCGAAATCCGAGGAACTGGTCGTGACCGAATCCGGGGTGAATCGCTGGGACGACGACGCCCCGCAGCTCCACCTGCTCCAGCGAGTGCGCGACGAGGCCCACCGCTTCGCCGTCCAGTACCACCAGAGCCTCCGCGACGAGGTGAGCACCGCGCTGGACGAGGTGGACGGCGTCGGCCCGGAGACGCGAAAGCGGCTGCTTCGGCGGTTCGGCTCGGTCGATGCGGTCCGCGAAGCCAGCGAGACGGACCTGCAGGACGTGGCGGGCGTCGGCGAGAAGACCGCGGAACGGTTGACGCGACGGCTGTAGGGAGGGCGCCGAGAGGACGGTTACGAGATTTCCCCGTACTGCTCAGAGAGCTTCTCGGCCGCGTCGTCCATCAGGTCGGCCTCGTACTCCGAGAGTTCCCACTCCACGACTTCCTCGACGCCGTCGGCGCCGAGTTTCACCGGGACGCCGAACGCCGTATCCTCGTAGCCGAACTCGCCGTCGAGCACCAGACTCCCCGGCAGCACCTCGCCGGTGTCGCGGATGACCGCCTCGGCCATGTGGGCGACGCCGGTCGCCGGCCCCCACTCGGTTGCGCCTTTGCGCTCGATAACGTCCATCGCGGACTGCTGGAGGTCCGCCAGAATCTCCTCGCGTTCGTCCGCGGTGAACGCCGGGTCGCGGCCGTCAACCCGGACTTTCGAGAAGACGGGGACCTGCGCGTCGCCGTGCTCGCCGAGGATTGTCGCCTCGACATTCCCGACCTGGGTGTCGAAGCGCTCGGAGAGCACGTAACGGAATCGCGCTGAGTCCAGACGGCCGCCGAAGCCGATGACCGTGTGGCGGTCGCGGTCCCCGGCCTCGTACAGGTGGCGGTTGAGCAGGTCCACCGGGTTGGAGGTGGTGATGGAGACGAACTCGTCGTTGTGCTCGGCCAGCGAGGCGCCGATGTCCGCCATGATGGGCGCGTTGTCGCCCGCCAGGTCGATACGGGTCTGACCGGGCTTGCGCGGGATGCCCGCGGTGATGATGACCACGTCGGAACCGGCGGTGTCCTCGTAGGTCCCCTGCCTGACGGTGGTGTTGGAGTCGTAGGCGATGCCGTGATTCGTGTCGGCGGCCTGGCCGACGGTCACGTCCTCCTGTTCGGGGATGTCCACGAACACGAGGTCGTCCACGATATCCCGGAGTGCGAGGTTGTAGCCTGCGGCGGCGCCGACGGTGCCGGCCGCGCCGACCACGCTGACTTTCGTCATGACGCTCGGGGGTTGGACGAGTCGGCGATTAAACCCACCGGATGCGGGTGCGTGAGGCGTGGTTGATCGGTTAGTCGAGGACGGCTTCAGGCCGGTCCCACTCGGCTTCGAGCAGGCCGTAGCGCTCGGCGTCGACGAATTTCCCGTCCGTGAACTGCGCCTCCCGAGCAGTGCCCTCGTGGACGAACCCCAGGCGGTCACAGAGCCGTCGGGACGCGTCGTTCCGGTCCATCACCGTCGCGGACACGCGGTGGATCCGACGCTCCCGGAAGCCGTGGTCGATGAGGTGGGCGCTGGCTTCCAGCGCGTAGCCGTTGCCCCATGCATCCGGGTGGAACCAGACGCCGAAATTCGCGTAGGCGTCGGGTTGGTGGAGGGGGTAGAGTTGGACTGAGCCGACTGGCTCGCCAGCGAACTCGCCCTGCTTCGGGACGGCGAGCAGCGACACACCGTCGTCGCCGTTGGCCGGCGGCCACGCCTCCTCGCGGTAGCGATGTTCGCTGAACGGGGTGCGAAAGCGGCTGATGTACCTGCGGATCTCGGGATGGTTCACCCCCTCCTGCAGGAACGGGATGTCCGCCTCCTCGGGTGGTCGGAGCTCGATGCGGTCGGCGTCGATGAACGTGGATTCTGACATCGGGTTCTGGTCGTCGGTTGGCAGGCAGTACGGTCAGGACTGGCCGGAGCGCGACGCCGCTGGGACGACCAGTTCAGAAGCGAGGGGAGCGGAGCATCGGTCAGCTCTCTCAGTAGCTGTTGTCGCCGACGGCTTAGGTATTCGGGTGGCATGGTGGTGGGTCACGTGCCGAAATCCCCGCGCGATGCCGACCCCAGAACGCCTAACCCACCCCCGGCCAACCAACCCCCATGGACCAACTGTTCGCCCCCTGGCGCATCGACTGGGTCGAACGCGACCCGGAGGAGGACGATATCAACGGCTGCCCGTTCTGCGTGCTGCCCGACCGCAACGCTGACCGCGAAAGCCGCATCGTCGCCCGGAGCGAACACACGTTCGTCCTGCTCAACAACGCGCCCTACAGCCCCGGCCATCTGATGGTGATTCCCGGGCGCCACACCGGTGACTGGGACGACCTCTCAGACGCCGAACTGCTCGACCACGCCCGGATGAAGGTGGCCGCGATTGAGGCGCTGGAAACGGGAATGGACGCCGATGGCATCAACGCTGGCGAGAACCTCGGCGGCGCCGCCGCGGGCGGGTCCATCGACGACCACCTCCACACGCACCTGGTGCCGCGCTGGGCCGGCGACACGAACTTCATGCCGATTATTTCGGACACGAAAGTGATCGTGGAGGCGCTGGAGGCGAGCTACGAGAAGCTCCACGACGGGTTTGCTGGGTTGGATACTGCCTCGTCAGAGCCGTCCGCGGGTGGGGCTGTTCGGTTGGAGTTTGAGTAACGGTAGCTGGTGGATGCGTTCAACGGATGGCCGCATGGGGGTGCTTCGACAGCACCGCGCCCGTTACCACGGAGTGTGCCTGGATACTGAGGACCGCAAACAGCACCGCGGTTGCTGTTCCGGAAGCTGTGTCGTCCACGGTTGCTGTCGCGAAAGCGGTCGTGTTCGCGGTGTGGTCGCTGTTCGCGGTACGGCCACTATTTGCCACCGTCAACCCGCCAGAAACCGAACTGAACACACAAACCACTCACCACCGATACGGAGGTTCAAGTACGAAGCCGCCGGCAGTACCACCGGATGGAGCGCAAGCAGGTGGTGCGCCGGGTCGGGCTGGTCGTCCTCCTCGCCAACGTCGCCCTCGCACTCGCCAAGGCCGGCGTCTGGGTGGAGACGGGCAGCCTCGCACTCGGAAGCGAGGCGGTCAACAGCGCCGCCGACGCGCTCTACAGCGCCGTCGTCGTCGGCGGCCTCTATCTCACCACCCGCCCGCCCGACTTCGAACACCCCCACGGCCACGAGCGCATCGAACCGTTCGTCGCCCTCTTTGTCGCTCTCGGGGTGTTCGCCGCCGGTATCGGCGTCATCTGGACCGGCGCCACCTCGCTGCTGCAGGGGAGCTACGATGCCACCTCCCCGCTCGCGGCGGTCGTGCTCGGCCTCGGGGCCGCCGCGAAGTACGGCCTCTATCGCTACTGTCTGGTCGCCGGTGAGGAACACCACTCCCCCGCGCTCGTCGCGACGGCCAAGGACAACCGTACCGACGTGTTGACCGCGCTCGCGGCCGTTGTCGGCGCCGGCGGTGCGGCGGTCGGGTTCCCCGTCCTCGACCCGGTTGCGGCCGTCGTCGTCGGCGTGGGTGTCCTCCTGACTGGCGTGGACATTGTTCGGGACAACGTGGATTACCTCGTCGGCGCCGCGCCCCCGGAGGAACTGCGCGATGAAATCGTCGCCGCCGCGCTCAAACAGCCACGGGTACAGGGCGCCCACGACGTGGTTGCCCACTACGTCGGCCCGGAGGTTGACGTGAGCCTCCACATCGAGGTAGAGGGCGACCTGACGCTCCGGGAGGCCCACGACATCGAAACCGACGTCATCGAGGCCGTGCGAGCGATTCCCGAGGTCGACGACGCGTTCGTCCACGTCGACCCGAAGGAACTCGGCGAGTGGAAGGAAGACCGCTGGCGTGACGAACGGGTCGAGCGCGAGGAGTGAACCCCCGCCGGCCGAGCGCTTAATCATCTCCCGTCCCACCTGACCCCATGGCCGGCTACGAACTCGGCTTCCGCGACCTGACCGAGGAGGTCCGGGACCACCGCCTCGACGTGCAGGGGGCGGTCCCGGACTGGCTCGGCGGAAGCCTCGTCAGGAACGGGCCGGCACGCTGGACTGTCGAGGACTCCGCGGCCGGACCCGGTGCCGAGGCCGACCACTGGTTCGACGGCCTCGCCCACCTCACCCGGATTTCCTTTGCGGACGGCGAGGTGCGCTACACCAACCGATTCCCCCGAACCGACGCCTACGGGAAGGCTGTTGAGGACGGGAGTTTCGCCGGGCAGTTCTCCTCCTCGGGCGGGTATCTCGCGAAGGTGAAGGCGATGCTCGCCGGAGACTCGACGGACAACGCGAACGTCCACGTCGCGCGCATCGGCGGTGACCTCGTCGCACTCACGGAGACGCCCAACTGGATTCGGCTCGACCCGGAGACGCTGGCGTACCGCGGCGCCGTCACCTATGACGACGACCTGACCGCCCACCACGTCACCGCGCATCTCCGGGCGGACCAGCGGACGGGCGCTCGGTGGGGCTACTTCACCCGCTTTGGCCGGACCAGCGAGTACGTCCTGTTCCGCATCCCCGAAGGAACCACCCGACGCGAGTGTGTCGGGAGCGTCGGTGTCGACCGCCCGGCGTACATGCACAGTTTCGCGCTCACCCGCAACTACGCCGTGCTGGTCGAACCGCCGCTGTGCACCCACCCCTTCAGGTTCCTGCTGCCCGGTCAGGGTGGCTTCATCGATAACTACGACTGGAAACCGAACCGCGGGACCCGGTTCCACGTCCTCCGACGCGACAGCGGGGAACGGGTGCAGGAACTGACTGCGCCGCCGTTTTTCACGTTTCACACCGCCAACGCGTTCGAGCGCGGCGACCCCGACGGGCCGACGGCGGTGGTCATGGACCTCGTCGCCTACGACGACGCCAGCGCGGTGACTGACCTCTCGATGGACGTGCTTCGCTCGGGCGACGGCGGCTTCCCCTCCGGGGAACTACGGCGCTACCGCCTGCCACTCGACGGCGCCGAACCGCGGTACGACCACCTCGCGAGCGACGTGGAGATGCCGCGGTTCTCCCCCGAGGTCCATATGCAGCCCTACGAACACGTGTTCGCCCAGTCCACGGAGATGGCCGACGGCAACGCGCTCGTTCGCGTGGACGTGGAGACGGGCGACACCCGCCGCTGGGCGGAGTCGGGCGTGTTCTCGGGCGAGCCGGTTTTCGTCCCCGCCGGCGACGAAGAGCGGAAGGAGGCCGACGGCGCCGTGCTCTCGCTCTGTCTCGACACCGATGCCGAGCGCTCGTTCCTGCTCGTGCTCGACGGCGAACTGACGGAACTCGGGCGGGCGCCGCTCCCCCACGTCGTGCCCTTTGGCTTCCACGGGCAGTATTTCCCGTCGGACTGAGCGCGGGTTAGGCGGGCGTCCCCGCGTCAGTCACCGCAATTTCGGTTTCCGCAGCGACGTGGCCCTCGACCCGAAGCGTGACCGGCCCGTCCTCGTTGGTCGTGTACTGGGAGTCGATGGCCACCGACTGCGTCGTCGTCGCACCGGCATCGACCGTCGTCTCGACGATGTGGGACTCGTCGTCGTCCGCAATATTTTCCGTCGGCCAGTAGACAGCCGCCAGGAAGCGGCCGTCGATGTCGCTGGTGTTGGTGACCGTCAGTTCCACACGCATCTCCTCGCCCTGACTCACGCTGTCGGGCGCGTTCAGGGTATCGAGTTCGAACGTTGGCTCCGGGGCCGCGAGGGTGGCGACGGCAGCGTCGGGGAGGGACCATTCGGCGATCTCGCCGCCGTGGTCGAGGCGGATCGCTGGTTCGATAGCCTCAAGCGGCGAGTCGAGTTCGAACGCCACGTACTGCGAACCGTCGCCGCCGAGGTGACCCCCGACAGGGCCATCCCCATGGCCCGCAACGGCGCGATTGCCGGAGGCCCCCGATACTCCGACGGGCCACTGCTCGTCGGCCGCGAGCAGGGAGAACGAACTCATCGAGAGTTCGGCATCGCTCCACACGTGGGCGACGACGAACTGTCGCCCGTCGGGAGCCACGACGCCGCCCGACCCCATCGTCGACTGGTAGGTGACGGCCTTCCGGGCGACGATATCCGTGACGCCGACAGTGTCCCCGCC
>JBDGQC010000084.1:14915-18603 GCA_042219375.1 Halolamina sp.
GGTAGGTGACGGCCTTCCGGGCGACGATATCCGTGACGCCGACAGTGTCCCCGCCGACTGTGCGCTCGGCGTCCGCGGGCGGGTCCGTCGCGGTTTCGGAGGGCGACCCTGTCGAGGTCACGGTCCCGCCCGGACCTGTCGATTCGGTACAGCCGGCGGCTCCGGCGAGGACTGTTGTAACTCCCGCGAGATAGCTTCGTCTGGAGGGCATCACTCTGTTCTGTCGAGTGATACGTAACAAGTCTTGTGTTAAAAAGGCCGGTCGCGGCCGGGGGTCGCGCTTAGCTATACGCGCTCCACAGCGAGAAGTCGGTGGTGTTCGTCCGCGTGGAGTACACCAGGTCGGGGTTGCCGGCGTTGTTCGTGTCGTCCTTCACGCGGTCCTCGTTCAGCCGGAGGTCCGTTCCCAGCGCGTTCGCGAGGTCGTTGAAGTTGTCCCGGGTGTCGGGCATGACCTTCCCGACGCCGGCTCCGATCATGACGACGGCGCCGCCGTTGCTGATGAACGTCGTCAGCGCGTCGACCTCCGCGGTCGAGAGGCAGGCCCGCGGCGCGGTGACGATGACGGCGCGGGCCGAGGAGAGCGCGTTGTCGTAGCTCGTCTGGGTGAGGTCGTTGACCTGCTCGAAGGCGATGCCCTGGCCCTCGAGATAGCGCTGGTAGTTGACGGCGTCCTCGGTGGACAGCGACTTCTGCTCGTTGAACTGGCCCTGCCCGCCGGCCACGAGCACCTGGCCGCCACGGCTGTCGGCCTTGAGGTGGTCGATGAGGTTCGTGAGGAACACCTCGTGTTCCATGGTGTCCACGTCGCTGTGGTAGGACTCGTCGATGGACTGCCCGCCGAGCACGGCGAGGTTGGTCGCCTCGTCGACGCCGGCGAGCGGGATGTCGGCATAGTCGACGCCGCCCTCGAGTTCCTGGGTGGCGGTGCTCTCGGCGAACACCGGCACCCGGGAGCCCGCAATCGCGCCGTTACTGGTCCGAACACTCGATGCGTGCGGGACGAACACCTCCTCGACCGCGCGGTCACGGACCTCGCTTGAGTTCTCGGGGTCGCTCTGCCCCCAGACCCGGCGGCCGCTGGCCCGGGCATTCGCCTCTGCCTGCCAGAAGGCGTCGTGTTTGGTGAGGCTCGACCCGTAGACGCGAGCGTAGCCCTTCTCGAGAACGTCCTTGTTGTACAGCGTGTCGATGGCGCCGTCGCCGTCCTGGTCGTAGTGGACGTACGCCAGCAGGCGGGCGAAGGGGTCGTAGACGTCCTCGGCGGGGTCGACCTCGATTTCGACGGTTTCCCCGTCGAGTTCGGTGATGGCGTAATCCTTCGCGTTCTCGCCCCAGTCGGAGAGGTATTTGTCGTCCTCGATGCCCTCCCACTCGACGGGGGCTTCGTACTTGCCGTTGCGCTTGGTCTCCGGCGAGTCGAAGCCCAGCGCCCGAATCTCGTAGTCCTTGCCGTTGGCGTCGACGGTGACATCGAGCGTGTCGCCGTCGGTGACATCGGTCACGGTCGCGGTGTACCGCGTGCCGGCATCGAGACTGATACCGCTTCGGCTGCCGAACAGGTCGAAGGCGCTCCGGTTGAACTGGTGGGTGACGACGTCGTAGTTGTCGCCGTTGTGGTTGCTGTCGTCGTCGTTGATATCGTCGTCGTTGAACCGGTAGGAAAGCGACAGGCGGTCGGCGATGTCGTTGAGGTAGCCCGTGCCGTCGTAGTCGCTGTAGTCCGACTGGTCGTGCAGGAACAGCGCGCCGCCGTTGGCGACGAAACTCGCGAGGTCGTCGAGTTCGCTCGCACTAAACGACTGGCTCGGGCTGGTGATCACGACGCCGTCGGCGTTCGAGAGGTCGCTCGACAGCGAGGTTGTCGGCTGCACGTCGTAGCCGTTCGACTCGGCGTAGTTCTCGAACGACGAACAGGACGCCAGGTCGAAGTTCTGCCCGTGGCCCTCGTCCCAGTACACCGTCCCGGAGCCGCCCATCTCGGCGTCCCAGGCGTTCAGGACGAACTCCTCGTTGCCGTACTCGAACTTGACGTTCGAATCCTGGAGCAGGATTGCGCCGAACCCGTAGACGCCGGCGTCGGCCGAGGCCAGCGGAATCGGCGTCGAGGCGTCGTACAGGTAGGCGTCGCCGTTGCCGTCGTCGTCGACGTTCTCGGCCGAGGGCTCGGCCCAGACCGCGACGACGGACTCGTCGGTGAGCGCCCCGTAGTTCGGGTCCACCTGGCTGGCGCTGGAGTAGAACTCCACGGCCGGGATGGTTTCGCTGCCGTCACAGCCCGAACCGACGTCCGCCGCCGCCCGGCCGACGACTGAGAGATCCGTCTCACCTGAAGCCGCCACGCCGGCGGTGCCGATACTCGCTGTCGCGACAGTTTTGAGCAGCGTCCGTCGGTCGAGGTCCATTGCAGTCAGTAGAGTACTCCCCTAAATTTTATACTTTATTGTTCTGTTGATAACCTATTTGTGATTTGAAATAAGTCGGGGAGCTTCAGCGCCACGGCTGCCGTGGTGGCTCTGAATGGCCGGCCAGGAGGAACGGTCGTCCCTCAGACGGGGTCGGCAAACGCGTACACCGTCTGGTGGCCGGTGACCTCGACCTCGGCGAAGTCGCCGGGTTCGAGGCCGTGCTCGCTCGCGTTCTGGACGATGATCTGTCGATAGGCCGAGTCGCGGCACTTCACGGAGTCAGCGGTCCCCTCCTCGACGACCAGCACCTCGCGGGTCGTGCCGACGAGTTCCTCGTAGGCCTCAGCGACGACGTCGCGCTTCAGTTCGCTCATCGCCTTCGAGCGGTCCTTCTTGGTCTGGCCGCCCAGGCCCTTCAGCTCCGCAGCGTCGGTGCCGGGGCGCTTGGAGAACCGGGTGACGTTCACCTTCTCCGGGCGCACCTCGCGGAACAGCGCCATGGACTGCTCGTGGTCGGCCTCGGTCTCGGTGGGGAAGCCGACGATGAAGTCCGTCGAGAGCGTCCAATGGTCCAGCCGGTCGTCGAACGTCTCCACCACGTCGATGAACTTGTCCACCCGGTGCTGGCGGCGCATGTCTTCCAGCACCTCGTCGCTGCCGGACTGCACCGGCGCGTGGATGAAGTCGTAGAGCTTCTCGTTCTCGGCGAACACCTCTGCGAGTTCCTCGCGGATGCCGTGAATCCCGCCGGGGTTGGCCATGCCCAGCCGGACCCGGAACTCGCCGTCGATGTCGCAGATGCGGTCGAGCAGCTCCGGCAGGTCGCGCTCGCCGTCGTCCCAGCCGTAGACGCCGGTGTCTTGGCCAGTTACACGGAGTTCCTTCGCGCCGGCGTGGACGAGCGCGCGGGCCTTCTCGACGTTCTCCTCGATAGAGGGCGAGTCGATGCGACCGGTCGCCTGCTTGGTGATGCAGTACGAACAGTTGCTCATACAGCCCCGGGCGATGGGGAGGATGCCGACGACGCCGTCGAGGACGGGTTCGACGCCCGGGCCGGGGGTCGGACACTCGCCGTTGGTGACGGCCTCGGGCACCTCGTCCCAGTGCAGCACTTGCGCGTCGACGCCCGCTTCGTCGAACTCCTCGCCCTGGGCCAGCGCCATGCAGCCGGTGACGATGAGGTCGGCCGTCTCCTCGGCGAGTTCCTCGGCGCGCCGGAGCATGTTGCGCTCGGTCTTCTCCACGACGGTACAGGAGTTGAGGATGGCCACGTCGGCGGC
>JBDGQC010000026.1:0-9760 GCA_042219375.1 Halolamina sp.
TGGGCGAGCGGGTGAAAATCGAGGTGTCGGAGGTGAAATCCAACTTCGCGGTGGGAGAGATCATCGAGGAGTAGCGAGGGAGGAAAACGTCGCGCGACGGCAAGCCATTCGGAACGCGAGCAGGGGCGACCCGCGAGCGCGGCGTCAGCCCGCGTCCACGCTGGCGTTCCAGTAGGAGACCGAGCAGAGCTTCTCGCCCAGCCGTGTCTCCCCGAACGCGGTGTCGAGTTTCCGGATGCGCAGCGCCAGCGAGTCGGGAATCTTCCGGTAGAAGCCGTAGGGGAGGATGAAGTCGTGTTCGGCGTTCTCCAGTGAGAGGCCCGCGCCGTCGAGCAGTTGCACCACCTCGTCGCGGCTGTAGAGGTGCGAGCCCATCGGGAGCAGGCGGTTGTAGAGCACGCGCGTGCTGAAGCCGTTGAACGTGTCGAAAAACACCTGTTCCTTCGAGACCCGGGCCATCTCGGCCATGAACTTCGCGGGCGTGGGCGCGAGGTGGTAGAACCGCATCGACACGACCGCGTCGAAATGGTCGTCGGGGAAGGGAAGGCGCGCGGCGTCGCCGCGCATGAACTCCACGCGGTCGGCGACGCCGGCCTGTCGGGCCTTCGCCCGGCCCTGGGCCAGCATCGCCTCCGAGATGTCAAGCCCGACGATGTCGGCGCCGCGTTCGGCCAGCATCACCGTGAACCGGCCGGTGCCGCAGGCGATTTCGAGTACGTCACGGTCTTCGACGGGGCCGACCGCGTCGAGCACCGCCTGCTTCTCCCGCCGGTCGATGAGTCGCCCGCCCCTGGAGAACCGCTTGGCGTCGTACTCCTCGGCGACGTCGTCGGCCTGGTACCACTCCTTCCCTTTCACGCTACCGGGAGTCGCAGGCCGAACACTAAAACCGTACTGCTTGGCGAAGACAACCCGACTGGGCCTACCCGCTCGTCACGATGTTCTCCGTCGGAATCTTGATGAGCACCCGCGGCCCCGACTCCTCGCCGTGGTGTGGGTACTCCGCCTGGTCGAAATACCGCCCCGCGAGTTTGTCGATGTGGGCTTTCGCGCCCTCCTCCGTTAACTCGGCCTTGCCGCGAACCGAGACGTAGCGGTACGGGTCCTCGGGATCACAGACGGAAAGCCCCACTTTCGGGTTGTGCCGGACGTTCTTCTCCTTCCGGCGGCCGCGGGCGGTGTTGACCAGCACGTACTCCCGGTTCTCGTGGTCGACCCAGACGGGCGTGGTCTGAGGTGTCCCGTCGGGCATAATCGTCGAGAGGTGGGCGAACGACTCGCGCTCGAAGATATCGACGTGGGATTCAGGTATCACGGTCGGGCGGTCGGCGGCGGCGACCGTAAGCGTTCGGCAGGCCGCGCCGGCCACGGCTTTAAGTCCCGGCGTGGCGAGAGAGCCGATATGGAGCTCTCGGTCGTGGTCCCGACGCTCAACGGGCGGGACCGCCTCGCGGCCAGCCTCGACTCGCTGGCAGCCGAGGCGGCCGATACGGAGGTGGTGGTCGTCAACGGCCCCTCCGCCGACGGTACCACCGGGATGGTTCGCGAACGCGACGACGTGGACGTGCTGGTCGAAATCGCCGACCGGTGTATCAACGTCGCCCGCAACGCCGGCATCGCCGCTGCTGCGGGCGACGCCGTCGCGTTCCTGGGCTTCGACCTGCAGGTGGCGTCGGGCTGGGTCGATGCCATTATCGACGGCCTCGCCAACGCCCACGCCGTCACCGGGCCGGTGCGCTATGGCGGTGAGGCGGACCACGACCGAACCGAGCCGGAACACCGCACCATCGCCGGCCGGGCGGTGAACTACTTCAGCGGCGACAACGTCGCCTTCCGGGCGGCGACGCTCCGTGACGCCCTCGACGGCTTCGACGAGTATCTGAAGACCGGCGGGGCACGCGACGCGGCACACCGCCTCGCCGGCGCGGGCTACAGCGTCGACTGGCAGGACGGGATGCTGACCCGGCGCGAACAGACCGGCGACGAGGGGCCCGGGCCCGCGCCGATGGGTCCGGAGGAGGACAGCCGCGAGTGGAAATACCGGGCGCTGAGCTACCGGCTTCTGAAGAACTACGGCCTTCGCCCGACCGTCGTCCGGCGAACGCTCTCCCACGCCGCCGCCGACGCCGCCGCCGCCGCGAAAGCGGTGCTCGACGGCGAGGGCTCGCCCTCCGCGTGGTTCGGGAGCGGCCGGGACGTGCTCACGGGGATCGCCCGTGGCGGGTCCGACGGCCTCATCGCCCGCGCCCGCGACCGGACCGACGCCCGCAACCCGTACGGCCTCTCCCAGCGCGCCGACCGCGCGGTCGCGACCTACGACTGGCGGTAACGGCCGCGCCGCATCCCCCGGTTGTGCGTTCGGAGCGCAGGTGCAAACCGGATACATTCGCCCCAAGCAGCCATTACATAAGCCCCGAAACAGCCGGGTATGTCCACAGCGACCGGGACGGCGGACGTGGAAGGTATCGAGAACGGCGACTGGAAGGCGGGTGTTGTCGGCGGCATTCTGGGCGCGGCCGTAATGGGTGCACTCGTGCTCGCGATGAACAAGGCAGTCATCGCGGTGGCGATTCCGTCGCTCTACACGCTCGCGCCGCCGCCCAACCCCGCCGCCGGGCTGTTCGTCCACATCTCCCACGGCGCGGTACTCGGAGTGGTCTTCGCCGCCATCGTCGGCGCCGTTGCCCCCGAATCGACGGGGAAAACCGTCGGCATCGGTGCCGCGTGGGGTGCCGTGGCCTGGGCGGTGCTGGCCGGTCTGGTGATGCCGCTGTGGCTCTCGGCGGTCGGCTCACCCGCCAGCCCGCCGTTCCCCAACTTCGCGCCGCCCTCTCTGCTCTGGCACGTCGTCTACGGTGTCGTGCTGGGCGGTGTGTACGACGCGGTCGAAGGGAAGTTCTGAGCGAACGGCGGTTTTTCGCGGCCCTACTGTGACCCGGAGTCGAACCCCGGCACCACCCGCGAGGGGTTCTTGGTGAACACCCGGCGGAGCGCGTCCTCGGGGACGTTGAGCGTCAGCATCTCCATCACGCCGACGTTGGGGTGGACCGCGGGCGCGCCGCTGCCGAACAGGATGCGGTCGGGGTGTTCGAGCAGCCCCGTTTCCAGTACGTCGCGGTAGGCGACGAACGCGGTGTCGAGATAGAGGCCGTCGTAGTTCTCAAGCAAGGCCAGCGAGTCCCGCATCAGCCCCCGGTCGAGCGGGTGGCCGCCGAAGGACGTGAGCACCACCGCGAACTCCCGGCCGAGCAGCGTCTCCGCGACGGCCTCGGGATGGAACCTATTGCTGCCGTGGACCAGCACGGGGTCGCCCACCTCGCTGAGCGTGTCGAGCACGTTCGTCGTCGGGAGTCCATCGACGGCAGGGTCGAGTGTGAAGCCGTGATACCGGTCGTCGTAGGCGTACTGCTCCACGTCGGCGGCCGAGGTGTGGTGGGACTCCGTTCGGGTCGTCAGGTTCCGCACCCGGTCGGCGACGCCCCCGGAGACGCTCCGTGGGCCGTTCAGGCGGGCGAAAGCGAGCAGCGGGCGGTCAACGCTCAGCCGGGCGACGGCGTTGTTGGCACGGAGATACCCCTCGCCAGCGGGCGTGCGTCCGGGCGAGGCGGCCGCGCGCACGACACCCGCCTGATGCATCTCCCGTTCCAGGCGCTCGGGGGAGATGTCCCGGCCGTGGACCGCGACCGCCTCCTCGTCGGGGTCGAGCCGGGTGTGGATGTCGAACACGCGGAACCCGTGTTCCAACTCCAGCATCGACTCGATAGTACCCCCCGCCAACCAAAAGTTACTGGGTCAGGAGGCGTCGGCGGCGGATACGGCGACGCTCGCGCTTCTGAACGTTTAACTGAGTCCACTCCCGAGTACGGACCGAATGAGTGACCTCCCCGAGGAGTTCGACTGTACGGTCACCGACTGGGAGTACATCTACGGGCTCTGTCGCGACGTGGCCGCGGACGTTCGCGAGGACGATTTCGAGCCGGACGTGGTGGTCGCGCTCGCCCGCGGCGGCTGGTTCGCCGGCCGGTGTCTCTGTGACTTCCTCGGGCTGGACGACCTCGCGAGCCTGAAGATGGAGCATTACGTGGGGACGGCCCAGAAATCCGAGGGCGCGGAGGTGCGGTACCCGATGCCCGAGGGCAGCGTCGAGGGCAAGGACGTGCTCATCATCGACGACATCGCCGACACCGGCGGCTCCATCTCCCGCGCCGACGAGTACGTCCGGGAGCGCGACCCCGGGGCGGTGCGGACGGCGACGCTCCAACTTCTCGACACCTCCGCGTTCGAACCGGACTACGTGGGCGAACGACTCACGGAGTGGACGTGGATGGTCTACCCCTGGAACTTCATCGAGGACATGGTGGACCTCATCTCGGGCGTGATGGAGAAAGCTGAGGACGACGTGTTCGACGAGGAAGAGATCCGCCGACTACTGAGCGAGTACCACGACCTGGACCGCATCGAGATGGAGATCGCCCAGCCCGACCGGCTTCCCGAGGTGATGGACGAGATGGTCCACCGCGGCTACGTCGAGCCGGAGGGCGAGGACTGGCGGCTCGTGGAGAACGACGGCCTCGGCGCCTGAGACAGGTTCGCCGCAGGGGAAAGGGTCTTTTCGCCGCGTCCCGGAGGGACAACCATGACCAGACTGCGTTTCGCGCTGCTCAACGCCGCCCACGGCGACGAGAGCACCACCCGGAACTTCCGGCGGGAACTCGACGCCGACCTGACGGAGTTCCACGCCACCGACGGCGAACTGCCCGACCACCACGACTTCGACGGCGTCGTCATCACCGGCTCCCGAGCCTCGGTGTACTGGGACGAGGACTGGATTCCGCCGCTCGTGGACTACGTGCGCGAGGCCCACGAGCGCGGGATGCCGATTCTGGGCGTCTGTTACGGCCACCAGGTGCTCGCGGAGGCGCTGGGGGGCCGCGTCGCCGGCATGGACGAGTTCGAACTCGGCTACAACGAGATCCGGCGCCGACCCGAGGCCGACGACGACGAACTATTGGAGGGGCTCGGCTCCGAGTTCACCGTCTTCACCACCCACGGCGACGCCGTGGTGGACCTGCCGACCGAAGCGGAACTGCTCGCGGAGAACGAGTACGGCGTCCACGCGTTCCGCGCCGGCCACGCCTGGGGCGTGCAGTTCCACCCCGAGTACGACATCGCCACCGCCCGCGAGGTGGCCGAAGGAAAGCGCGACAGCCTCGCCGACGAGCGCGTCGACGCCGTGCTGGACGACGTAACCCCCGCGAACTACGAGGCGGCGTGTGAGGCAAAGCGCCTGTTCGAGAACTTCACGCAGTACGCCCGCCAGGTCGTCGAGGATACGGGAAGCGAGACCGAAGTGAGCGCCTGAGTGGCCCCCGACCAGCCTCCGTGAACGTCTCCCGTAGCGAACCCCTTTTGCCCCTTTGTGCCTGACTACCGCCATGCTCGACTACGTCGGCCTGGAGGACGACCTCGGCGAGGAGGAACGGATGATTCGCGACACCGCGCGGCGGTTCGTCGAGGACGAGGTCCGGGAGGACATCGGCCAGCATTGGCTCGACGGCACGTTCCCGACCGACCTCATCACCGAGATGGGCGAACTCGGCTTCTACGCGCCCAACCTCGAAGGGTACGGCTCGCCGAACGTCTCCGAGACGGCCTACGGCCTGCTGATGCAGGAACTGGAGGCGTGTGATTCGGGGCTGCGCTCGATGGCCTCCGTACAGGGCGCGCTCGTGATGTACCCCATCCACGCCTTCGGCAGCGAAGCACAGAAAGAGCGCTGGCTCCCGGACCTCGGCACCGGCGAGGCGGTGGGCTGTTTCGGCCTGACCGAACCCGAACACGGCTCGAACCCCTCGGCGATGGAGACCGAAGCACGGCGCGACGGCGACGAGTACGTGCTCAACGGGACGAAGACGTGGATCACCAACTCCCCCATCGCGGACGTAGCGGTGGTCTGGGCGAAGGACCGCTCCACCGAGGACGACCCGGTCCGGGGGTTCCTCGTCGAGACGGACCGCGACGGCGTGACGACGAACAAAATCGACGAGAAGCTCTCGCTGCGAGCCTCCATCACCGGCGAAATCGCGCTGCAGGACGTTCGGGTTCCGCAGGAGGACGTGCTGCCGGGTGTAGAGGGAATGAAGGGACCGCTCTCCTGTCTCAATCAGGCCCGCTACGGCATCGCCTGGGGCGCCATCGGCGCCGCCCGGGACTGCTTCGAGACGGCCCGGAGCTACGCCACCGACCGCGAGCAGTTCGGTGGCCCCATCGCCCGGTTCCAGCTCCAGCAGGACAAACTCGCGGAGATGGCCACCCAGATCACGACGAGTCAGCTATTGGCCTACCGCCTCGCGGACCTGAAGGAGCGCGGTGACCTACGGCCCCAGCACGTCTCGATGGCCAAGCGCAACAACGTCAGGATGGCCCGCGACCAGTCCCGCATCGCCCGGGAGATGCTCGGCGGCAACGGCATCGTGGCTGACCATTCGCCGATGCGCCACATGGCGAACATGGAGACTGTCTACACCTACGAGGGCACCCACGACATCCACACCCTGATTCTGGGGCAGGACCTGACGGGAATCGCCGCGTTTGAGTAGTCATTCGCTCCCGACAGGTTTTTCTGGAAGAGTTGCCACTTTTCGTTCGTCTTCTTCCGGCCGTAGCCGCGGCACCGTGTCGCGGCCGGCCGGCCGTCGCCCGTGACGCGACACACAGCATGGACGACGCGATTCACGACGCACTCGGGAGGCACGGACCGTACGAACCAATCCAGCAGCTCCAGAGCGACGACCGGAACCTCGTCGCGGAGGTCGCGTTCGAGGGCACCCACGCGGTCTGTAAGGTGGCCCGCGACGAGCCGACTGGGGTGGACCGCGACGCCGCCATCCACGAACTGCTCCGACGGCGGGCAATCGTCCAGGTGCCGACCGTCCTCGCGGCGAGCGAGGGCTGTCTCGTCACCGAACACCGTGGCGTCAGCTACGACGGCGGGGCATCGCTCGCGACGCGGCGCGCCAGGCTCCGCAGCGTCGGGGCGACGATGGCGCGGGTTCACCGCGCGACGGCGTTCGAGAGCGTCGGCGACCTCCGCCCGACCGACGACGGCCTCGTGCTCGACGCCGACCCCTCCTGGCGCGAGCGGTTCCTCGCGTTCACCAAGCAGCGCCGGAAACTCCACGACGGTGGACCGTTCGAACACGTCGCGGACGCCGTCCTCGACGCCGTGTGCGAGCACGCCGGAATCTTCGCCGACGCCGGCGAGGCAGTACTGGTCCACGGTGATTTCGAGGCCGACAACGTCCGTTTCCAGCCGGACGGAACGGACGTCGCCGCCGTCGTGGACTGGGAACTCGCCCGCGCCGAACCCGGCGAGTTCGACCTCGCCCGCGCGGAACTCGGGTGGTTCCTGAAGCCCAGTTCACCCGAGGCCGGCAGCGACCTCCGGGGCGCGATTCGGGACGGCTACCGGACGGTGCGCCCGCTCCCGCCGGGGTCCGACGCCAGGCGGCGGCTCTACCGCGCGGCGCTGACGCTCGGGCCGCTCTCGTACATCGACGACGTAGCTGAGCGGGCGGGGGTTCCCGAGGAGGACCTCACAGATTCGACGGTGACGTACATCTACGACTGCCTCGACGACGCCGAGGAGGTGTTCGCATGAGCGACGACCCCGGGGCGATGCTCGAACGCCACACAGAGGATTACCAGGTGGTCCGCGAACTCCACCGCATCCGTCCGCACGCGACCTACGAGGTGCGGTTCCGCGGCGAGCGAGCGGTCTGTAAGCTGGCGACCCATCCGCTTGGCGACCCGGAACTGGAGGCCCACATCCTGCAGTACGTCGGCGCCGAGACAAGCGTTCCCGTCCCGGAGGTGCTGGCGGTCGGCGACGACCACTTCGTCGCCCGCTGGTGTGACGGCCTCCCCAACGAGGCGCCGGAGCGCGACGAAGAACGCATCCGGGCGCTCGGCCGGGGGCTGGCAACGCTCCACGAGGAGACCGCCGCGGATTTCGACCGAACCGGCTTCCTCCGGGTCGGTGACGACGGCACGCTGGCCGTCGATGCGGACCGGCGATGGAGCGACACGCTGCTCGCTCTGCTCAAGCGGCGCGAACAGTTTCTCGACACCGTCGGCTACGGCCACCTCGCCCGCGAGGCGGCCGACTGGCTCCGGGCGAACCACGAGCGCTTCAACAGCGTCGACGACGCCGTGCTGGTCCACGGAAACTACTTCGGGGAGCACGTCGCCGTCGAGGACAGCGAGACGAGTGCAGTCATCGACTTCGAGCACGCGCTCGCCGCCTCGCCGGAGTGGGGCTACCTCCGAACCGCGCTGCCGGTGTTCGGGGCGAACGCGACCCACGACGTTCCCGAACGCGTCTTCCGCGAAGCCTACGAGTCCGTTCGGCCGCTCCCGGCGGGGTTCGACCAGCGCCGCGACGCCTACGTCGCGCTCAACGCCGTCTCCTACCTGCGCTCGCTCCACCTGCAGCGCGGGGATATCGACGACAGACAGGCGGTTGCACGGCGGGCCCGCCTGTTCGCGGAACGCCTCGGAGACCGGCTCCAGGGGCTGGAGACGGCGGAATCGTAAGCCACGGGGAGAAACTATACCCGTCTGGGCTACGGACAGCCGACAAGCGTCGATGGCTGACCCGGAACACGAAGACGGCGTCACGCTCGACCTGGGGGACGAAGAGGAGTGGGTGCTCCATGCCGCGCTCCTCGACCACCTCGACCAGCGCGCCGACGACCACGAACCAGACGCCGTCGAGCTACTCGAACGGCTGGAGAACGGGGAGCTGCTGGTGCTCGGGCGCGACCAACTCGAACTCATCAGGAAGATACTCTCGGAGTATCTGGCCGGCGCGCCGCTCCGGGACCGGGCCACCTGCCGGAACGTCCTGAGCGAGGTCCGCGAGAAGCTATAGCTCCTCGCGGCTCACGATTTTTCCCCACCAGTCGCGGCGGTTCGCACCCCATCGGTAGAGCCGCTCGCGCAACCGGTCGTAGCCCGGCACCTTCTCCAACAGCCAGAACACCGCCGCCAACAGCACGTTCATCCGCACGAGCGTACCCTGAATGGCGGCGCCGCCGGAGTACACCTCGTCGTCGGTCAGCAGGTGTGCCGAGTTGCGCCAGCCCTCCGGGAGCCGCGCGCGCTGGTCGGCCGAGAGTTCCGAGAAGCCGACCGCCTCCACGTCGCCGAAGCGCACGCCCTGCCGCGCACACCAGGTGCAGAAGCCGCAGTCGTCGTCGTAGACGAGCCGAGGTTTGGCCATGAGCGCCCTTCGTTCGCCAGCCGTTTTGGTCTGTGGGCCGCACGGTGGTGTTCAGATAAGCGATTCAGAGAGCGCTCTCGACCAGCGAACCAACCGGTATCCCTGGTGGCCTGCGGAAATCGAAGATTTCCGGGCGACGGGAACGGCCCGCCGTTCCCGTAGATTGAAAGGGCGAGGCGATTGCCGGGCGGCGCCGTCGCCCGGCTGTTAGAGAGAACTTCGCTCCCTCCGTGCTCGGCGAACCCCGACGAAGCAAGCACCGCAGCGAAACGAGGAGCGCAGCGAGTCGCGGGCAACGAGGCGACGCAGTCGCCTCGGGCCGTGCGAGCGGGCCGACGACCCGCGAGCAGAAACCGAGACAGCCGAGGGCTTTCAGGCGGTTTCACCGGCACCATCGCTGCGAACTCTTTCTAAATACTACAACGCGGGGCTTCCGGCCGTGCGAGGGCGACGCCCGCCCGCCAACGACTTATCGGG
>JBDGQC010000026.1:9860-17655 GCA_042219375.1 Halolamina sp.
ACGCGGGGCTTCCGGCCGTGCGAGGGCGACGCCCGCCCGCCAACGACTTATCGGGGCGGCAGCCGGCTATCCGAGAACGACCGACGGTATGCAACGAGCCACGTTCGGGGCGCTTCTCGCCGTGCTCCTCGTCACCGGGGCGGCCGCCGCCGTCCTGCTCCAGCCACCCGAGGCGAGCGTCGCCAACGCCGGCGAGTGGGGGAAAACCGACGCCGGCACGCCGACCGTGACGGTGACGGTCCAGGTCCGAAATCAACCGGGACTGGGCCTCAACAGGCGCGCCGACGCGAGCTACACCCTCGCGCTAAATGGGGTGGCGGTCGCGAGCGCCGGGCGGACGGACATCGACGTGTCGGGCGACACCAGCACCGTTCGGCTCACCGCATCCATCCGCGAGGAACGCCTCGGCCGGTGGTGGGCCGCGTTCGTCCGGGCCAACGAGACGGTGAGCGTGCGGGCGGAGCCGCATCTGACGGTCCGAACCGGACCGGTCCGCAGTTCACCGACGCTCTCGGGGGCGAACCGAACCCTGCTCGGCAGCGCGATGCCGTTCCGCGGCGCCTTCACCAGCGTCGCAAGTGTCGCCGAGGGAGAGTACGTGCGGAACGTTAGCGAGGACACCCTGCGGTCCGAGGTGGCCGACCGGTATATCGACCAGTCACGGTTGGACCGCCGGCGGAACGACTCCACGACGGAGAACGTCACGGTCGGCTACGAGGTGCGTCGCGGGTGGGCGACGTGGGGTGAGGTGACGGCGGAGCACACCACGCTCCGCCTGCATTTCCTCCTGTACAACCCGAGCAGCATCGTCAGCCTGCCCGTCGACCCGACGGCGTTCGACCTCGTCCTCGGGACGAGCGAACGGACGCTGTTCCGGGCCGAGTCAGCGACGGTCGCGGACGCGGGGAGTTACGCCGAGCGCGGGGGGACGCCGGTGCTCGAACCACGGGAAATCAGCGAGGTGGTCTACGTGGTCCGCCTGGACAACGAGAACGTCAGCGACTGGGTCGCCGGGCACGTCAGCCGCGGGGAGCGAACGACGCTCGGAGGGACGCTGGCGGTGCGCTACGACCTCGGTCCCTCGGCGGTTCGGCTTCCGGCGGCGGGACGGCTGAGCCACGCCTGTGAACTCCAGACCGGGATGCTCAGCGACCAGGAGACGTTGACGACCTGTCGGTCGCTCACCGACGACGGCGAAAGCGGGAGCGACGACGGCGACACCGGTGTTCCGGGCGGGAAGCAGCGGGCGCTCGGCCGGGCCGTCGGCGGGAACTGAGCCCGCGACGGGCCGCTCGTTCGTGCCCCCGAAGCCAGGGTTAAGTAGCCAGTCGGCCTATCGGGAACTATGCCCGCGACGAAGGAAGTCAAGTGCACGAGCGAGGACTGCGAACTCGACATGTTCGAGAACCACTACACCTACGACATCGCCGACGACCACACCGTCGCCGACCTCTCCTGTCCCCTGTGTGGGGGGACGGAGTGTCTCGAAGAGATAGAGCTATGACGGGGTTGGGCGACCTGGGAGGGTCGGCCGTCCGGTCGGTGATGGAGCGGGTCGGCCGGGGGGTCAGCCGCGTTCAGGAGCGCAAACCGCTCGCGTACGACCTGCTGGAGAGCGAGGACGACTACCTCGTGGTCTTCGACGCCGCCGGCGCCGACCACTCCGACGTGCAGGTGCGCTTCGTCGAGGGCGAGGTGCAGGTCCGGGTGGACCGGTTCCGCTCGTTCCACGAGGGGTTCGAGATGCGGTTCCCGGGCCGCGGCCTCGCGCTCTCGGGGCGGGCCCAACTCCCGACCGACGCCGTCGACCCCGAGGCGGCGACGGCGACGCTGACCGGCGCCGGCACGCTACAGGTTCGTATCCCGAAATCCGGCGACACGACCGACGTGCCGGTTTCGGAGGAGGAATCCGCCGAGACCGAACCCGTCGACGTCGACGAGTAGCCCGCTACAGCGACATTCCTTCGACGATTTCGAACTCGGGGACGCCGTCGAACCGCCCGGGGTCGTACGCCGCCGGGACCGCCCGTTCGCCGAGCACCGCGTCCGCGAGCGCCTCGCCCGTCGCGGGCGCGCGGACGAACCCGTGGCCGTGCCAGCCGGCACCCACGTAAAGCCCCGGCAACACCTCGCCCAGTAGCGGTTCGCCGTCGGGCGTCGCTGTCGCAATGCCACCCCAGGCCGTCTCGGTCCCGACGGCGAGGTCAGTCCTGTGTTCCACCGCCGCGGTGGCGTCCTCGACGAACCAGCCGTCACCAGTCGGGGCCCAGTCGTCCGGGTCACACTCCTCGGGCACTGTGCCGTCGCCCGCGAGCAGACCGTCCGGGTGGGGCCGGAAGTAGACGCCCGCCTCGGTATCGAGCACCATCGGCCCGTCGTAGGCCGCGTCGCTCACGAGCGCCTGCACGCGGTAGGGTTTCAGCGGGAGTTGCACCCCGGTCGGCGCCAGCACGCGCTTGCTCCAGCCACCCGCGGCGACCACAACCGCGTCGAAGCGCTCGCCGTCCACCCGCGGACCGTCGCCGCGGTGGGTGACGCTGGCCTCGATACCGGTCCAGAGTTCCACACCCAACTGCTCCGCTCGGTCGGCCATCCCCGCGACGTACGTCCCGGGGCCGGGCGTGACGTAGCCCGCACGTTCGGTGACGGCAGCCAGTCCCACGTCCCCGGTCTCCAGCGCGTCGAACCGCTCGGCGATGGCCGCGGCGTCGTAGCAGTCGACATCGACGCCCTGGGCCCGAGCAGCGGAAACCTGTTCCCGGAGCGCCGTCTGCGTCTCCGGTTCGCCCTCGGGGACGAGCGTCACCTGCGGCGACGGGCGGAACGCGAACCGGTGGTCGCGTTCGGCCAACCACTCGAACCGCTCCAGCGCGCGCTCGGCGATGCGCGCGCTCGCGGCGTCGGTCGGCCGGGGCGCGAGCACGCCCGCGGCGCGATGGGAACTCCCCTCCACCCGCTCGCGAGGGCTGCGGCGCTCGTCGCCGAGTTCTTCGTCTCGCTCGTAGAGGCGCACGTCGGCGCCCGCGGCCGCGAGGTCGTGGGCCGCGGTGACGCCGACGGCGCCGCCGCCGACGACGGCGACCCTCATCGGCGACCTCCCCGGTGTCGCTCGCTCCCGTTCATCGGTGGGGTTTCGGCGTAAGGTCCGCGAACGGCTGGTCGGCCAGCCAGTCGACCAGCGCCGCGAGTTCGCCCGTCGCCTGTTCGAACAGCGCCTCGCCCGCCTCGGCGCTCCCCGCCGTGGGTTCCCCGACGGCACCGCTCTCCGAGAAGTCCACCGTGTCGAAGCCGACGTTCGCGCCGTGGACCGACTTGCCCCAGCTATCGCTGGCCCCGGCCTCGGCCTGTTCGAGCGCCTCCGGCCGGACGAGATGTTCGGCGACGTGCAACACCATCGAGGTCTCGATGGCGTCGGCGTGGCCGATCGGCGTATCGAACAGTTCCTCGTCCAGCCCCTCCAGCGCGTCGAACCAGTTCCACGGGGCGACGAACGCCACCTCGTCCTCGCGGAGGCGTCGGGCCGCGCGCTGGAGCGCCGCGCTGTTGCCGCCGTGCCCGTTGACGACGACGACCTTCCGCACGCCGTGGCTGGCGACGGAGGCGGCGATGTCCGCGACGTAGTGCTCGAACGTCTCGGGTTCGGTCCAGAGCGTGCCATCGAACTGCCGGTGGTGGCTGCTCACGCCGACCGGCACCGTCGGCAGTACGACTGCGTCTGTGTCGGCCCCGCGGGCGACCGCTTCGGCGGCGGTGAAGTCCGTCGAGAGCGGGAGCGCCGGGCCGTGTTGTTCGACCGAACCGGTCGGGAGGAGGGCGACCTCGGCTTCCTCCAGGGCGTCGGCCGCCGTCGTCGTGGTGTGCTCTGTGAGCATCTCCATACCCACGTGCTCCGGCCGCCGGTACTTAGCCGCTGTCGTGGCGGCGAACTGCCTGCAAAGCGAAAGACCAGCCTTCATGCCCGCCGCGTCCCACCCGCCGGCCGTGTCCCGTGCCATCGACGTCCTGCTCGCCGGACTCGTCGCCGGCGGGCTCCTCCTGAGCGCGATTGCCAGTATCCCGGGCGCGCTGCTCTCCCGGTTCCTCCCGCTCGCTGCGGGGGTAGCCGTCATCGTCGCGTTCGGCCTCGGCGCGCGGTGGGAATCGACTCGGTAACACCGTCTCGGCCCCGGAAGGGCTCTCGGCGACCGCCTGCTCGTCGTCTCGCCGGCGTTCCTGTTCGTCGTCGGACCCGCGGAGGAGTACCTGTTCAGGGGCGTGATACAGGGGTACCTGAAGCGCTCGTTCACCACCGCCGGCGCGGTTTGGTGGGCGGCCGCGCTGTTCGCGCTGGTTCACGTGCCGAACCTGCTTGCGGTCCCCTCGGCCGCGCCGGTGTCGCTGCCCGTCTGGCTCGCGGTCGGCCTGGTGCTGGGCTGGCTCTACGAGCGAAGCGGGAACCTGGCGGTGCCGGCGCTGGTCCACGGGATCTACGACGTGGTCGTCTTCGTTGTGCTGTTCGCGGAGCGGGGCGTACTGTAGGCCGGCGACCGAGGCCCGCCTCGCGGGTCAGCCCAGGAACGCTTCCAACCCGCGTGCGGGGTAGGCGACGACCGTATCGACGCCGGCCTCGTGGAGGCTCTCAACCCGTTCCCGGACCGTCGGTACGCCGCCGACGAGCGCGAAATCACGACTCGCCGCGAGCAGCACGTCGCGGGCGCGTCCCGTCGCCGCCGAATCGGTTTCGGCACCGTCAGGAAGCGCGCGGCTGACGGGGCCCCGGCGGGAGACGTACTCGCCGAGGGCGTCGAGGAGTTCGTCCTCGTCGTCGGTCAGCGCCGTCGGCGCGTAGCACGCGACCTGCCCCTCGAAGCCGGCCGCGCGGAGCGCCCGCACGTCGCGGGCAGTAGAGCGCGAGAGCAGTTCGAACTGGGTGCCGCCGGTCGCGAGCGCGATGCGCTCGACGCTCTCGGTGCCGACCCACGCGTCGGGGTGGTGCTCCCGGGCGGCGCCGAACCGCGGCGCGACGGCCCGTTCGGCCTCGGTTTCGGAGAGATAGGCGCCGTGGCCGGCGACGAGTACGCGGCCCACTTCGGCGGGGAGCGCGGCATCGAGCGCGTCGTCGTCGAGGGGGTCGAATCCCGTCGCCCGAACCGGCGTGGTGACACGCACCGTCGCCGTGGTCGCGAGGCGGCGAAGCGTCTCCGCGTCCGGGAGCGCCTCCCGGCCCTCGTAATCGACGACGAGCGTGGACACCGGGAGGTCGGCCGCCCCTGCGAGGTCACACTCCGTCGGTTTCAGCGCCGCGGCGTCGATGCCCGCCTGCGGGAGCGGGGAGCGGACGGCGCTGGTGGCGTGCTGGACGGTGCTGTCGCTTTCGGATTCGGACGTGTTCATAGCGGGGACTCGCGGCTGGTGGTTCTGTGCGTACGTGATACTACTGAACGGGTCGAGCTATAGAGATCGCGGAACGCGATCCATCGCCTGTGCGGCCATGCACGCTCGGGTAGTCCGGTAACGCGGATAAGCCTGTCGTCGTCGGATGGGTCCCGCAGTCGCCGCTCACACGGGCAGATCCGCGTCCGGGTCCACGACCCGGTCTACCTCGTCGGGCACCGTCCAGTCGGTCGTGAGTTCGAGCAGTTGGACCAGCAGCCGACCGGTCGCCCCCCAGACGGTGTAGCCGTCGACGTGGAAGAAATGGAGGCGCACGTCGCCGCGGTGGGGGTGTTCGCGGCGCTCGGACTCGTAGTTGTCCGGGTCCGTGAGCGCCGACACGGACAGCACCACGATTTCGGCGACCTCGTTCTCGTCGGGGTCGTACTGCCGGTCGGGGATTTCGGCGACGAACGGCCGGATGGCGTAGCCGGTGACGGTGGTGATGTCGTCAAGCCGACCCACGACCGAGATTTCCTCGGCCCGGAGGTCGATCTCCTCGTCGGCCTCCCGCCGAGCAGTCGCTTCGAGGTTCGCGTCGGAGGGCTCCCGGCCCCCGCCGGGGAACGACATCTGCCCGGGGTGGTCCCCGAGGTGGTCGGCGCGCTTAGTGAAGAGAAGGTGTGGCTCGCCCCCCCGGGAAAGCACCGGCGCGAGCACGCCCGCCCAGCGCCCGGTGCCCTCGACGGTGGCGGGCTCGTGGTCCCGAACGCCCGACAGCTCCATAGCCTCCCAATGCGACGAAGGCGGTAAAGCGCTTCGTCGGCGGCGAAGCCCGGACAGGGTCTCAATCAGCGAGTTCCAGCAGCCGCTCCCGTGTCTCGCGCAGGTCAACCGAGCCCCACGCTTCGAGGTCGTAGGTCACGTCCGCCAACTGCGCCGCCCGCTCGGCGTCGCCGGCGTCGATGGCCGCGTCCGCGTCCGCCCGCAGCCGTTCGGCCACGGTTTCGGCCGCGGCCGCGCGGTCGACCGAGCGCGTCGGCACGTCGAGGATGTGCGGCAGGTCCTCGCCGTCGGGCGGCAGCATGGGGAACGCGACGGGGCCGACCGCCAGCGCTTCCGCGGCGTCCACCTCGCCCACGACCAGGTCCGCGGGGAGCGGGACGAGGTAGTACTCCCGGGTCGCTTCCTCGACGGCGGCGGCGACGGCCTCCTCGCGCACGTCCTCGCCCTGCCGGTAGGCGAGTTCGACCAGCGCCTGCTCCAGTTCCTCCCGGGTCAGCGCCTCGAACAGGTCGACGACGCCCGCGAGTTCGTCGTGGGTGGCCTCCTGCATGGGAAGGGAGTGGGGCACGCGAGGGCAAAAGGGGGCGGGGTCCGCTTTCAGCCGGTGTCCGTCCCGGTCGCTGTCTCACCCTGAACGTCGACCATCACTTCGGTATCACGCACCGGCGTTCGGATTCCGTACCGGAGTTTCGACTCGGCCTCGGCGGTCGCCTCTACGGTCGCCGTCCCGGACGCGCCAGGGTCGAGCGGGATGTCGAATCCCTCGGGTCGGTGCAGCGGGGACGAGAAGTTCACCGCACCCCGGAACACTCCGGGGCCGTCACCGACGTTCTCCGCCGAAACCGCGAGGTCGAACGTTTCGTCGGGTGCCACCGTCTCGGGTACGTCCACGGTGAACTCCCATTCCGGCGGTGCGTCGGTCGCCTTGGGAGCGTCGAGGGGCCACTCCCACTCGCCGTCGAGACTGAGTCGCGGCGCGCTCTCGAGTGTCGCTGGTGTTGGGAAACAGAGCCAGCCACGACGGCTCGGGCCGTGTTCCCGACCAGGACCGTAGAGCGGCCCTGGTACCTCGGGGTCGGCGGGTGCGTTGCGGTCGAACGTCATCCTCGCGTATCGCTCGCCATCCGCGACGAGCCTGAACTGCTCCGCGAGGTACGTCTCGTCGGCGTCGGAGGCGTCGATGGTGACGAAGACGAACTGGCCGTCGGCGGCTCTGATGTCGTTCCAGTCAACCTGCCAGACGTGTCGGTAGGCGTACTGGACGGCCGTGGCCTCGACAGTAACGGATGGCCGGTCCGGGGTCTGTTTACTCTGTCCCGGGTCGCTCGTACACCCGGCCGTGACGAGCGCCGGTAGGCTCGCGAGATACGTGCGTCTGGAGGGCATCGGTCCGCGGTTCCCGCGAGAGCGGTATATGCTTTCTGCGCGTCAAATCTGCACTACTATGCGGGTTGAAAACGGGAGAACGCGATTGATGAGCGGTGCAGCGGTCGGGTGAGGCGGGGCGGGAAGTTAACTCCCTAACTTCACATTGCGCCGCCCATGCCACCCATGCCGCCCATGCCGCCGCCGGGGGCGCCGCCCTCCTCCTCGCCGCCCGAGGTGGAGAGGTCGCCCGCGGCGATGATGTCGTCGATTTTGAGCACGAGGTTCGCGG
>JBDGQC010000048.1:0-12999 GCA_042219375.1 Halolamina sp.
TCGGCACCGGTATCGGCGCGGTGCTGACGTGGTTCGTCGCCCGCGAACTCCGGCGCGTCCAGCCCGATGGGGTGGCCGAGCGCCGTGGCCGGTAGACCGGGTGAAACAGATGTCGCGCCTGGGGCTCAACCGTGTGTGAGCGTGGTCTAGGGCGCCATCAGGCCGGTTGGGCGTGTTTCTCCCCCCACTTCGCCATCGCGTCGATGACCGGGGCGAGATCCTCGCCGCGCTCGGTCAGGGAGTACTCCACGCGGAACGGCTTCTCGCTGATGATCTCCCGTTCGACCAGCCCTTCCTCGCCCAACTCCTCCAGATTGCCCGACAGCACGTTGCTGGAGATGTCGTCGATGGCCTCCTGCAAGTCGTTGAACCCGGAGGGGCCGTCGGTCAACAGTCTGTGGACGATGACGGGGTGCCACTTCCGGCCGAGTAGCTCCGCCGTACACGTGACCGAACACCACTCTTCGTCCCGACACCACTCCGCGAGACACCCTTCACTCGACATAGCCGTCCATCGGTGCTCCCGACGCATACGACTTGTGAAAGATAACCCGGTTCGAAAAACGAACCCGGTCATGGAGTCACCTCCCGGGTCGACATTGTCGTCGACCTCCGTTCCGCTTTCGGGCTCTGGGCTCTTCAGACTCGTCAACACGCCAAAATTCGGGGTTGGGACGCACGTGTTCCACCTCAGCTACGGCAGCGTGCCCGGCTGGGCGACCGGAATCGATGCCATGGCGGTGCCGGTCGGCGCCGACGTATCGGGTTAGCTGGCAGTAATTGGGTGAGCCGCCCCTTGTCTCAGCACTAAGTGGGGAGGGGCCGTTTCTCGAACCGAACAATGACCGAAATTCAGATCGAGTACTGTGTGCCGTGCGGGCTGCGGGAGCAAGCGATAGAGACCGCCGAGGCCGTCCTCGACGAGTTCGGCCGCGATGTCGAGGGGGTCGAACTCGTTACTGGCCACGGGGGCGTGTTCGAGGTCTCGGCAGACGGCGAGCTGGTTTTCGATACGGACGAACGGGAGTACGACCCCCAGGCTATCGTCGAGAGCGTCGCCGCGCGGGTCGCGTAACCATGCTCGAACTGTACCAGGCCGAGGGCTGCGGCTACTCAGAGAAAGTGCGGGAAGTCATGACGGAACTGGGGCTCTCCTACGTGGTCCACAACCCACGGTCAGCGACGGGCGAGGTGCGTAACGAGCGAACCCACGAGGCGCTCATCGCGCTCGGTGGTGAGGACCAGATTCCGTTCCTCGTCGACCAGAACCGTGAGACCCGGCTGTACGAGAGCGACGACATTATCGAATATCTCCGCGAACAGTACGCCTAACCATGCCTCTTGAGGATGACTGCCCGGTCTGTCGGTCGTCGGACAGCGCCAAAGAACGGTTCGCGACCGCGAAGGTCGCCGAACATCTGAAAGAGAACGCCACTATCGATACCGACCACCAGGAGTGGATCGAGGAACACACCGACAACGGCGAACTCTCGGAAATCCGTGCGGCGCTTCAGGGAGACGACGGGGAGTCATGATGATGGTCCGACTCTCCAGAACTCCGGACCGATGAGCCGTCGGACGCGGTCGCTTCTCGGCCGACTCGCCCGCTGGGACGACACGCTCGCGCTCGCGGTCGTGTTCGGCCTCGCCTCCGTCCCGTGGACGTACGCGTTCGTGGCGGGCCTACACATCCCGCTGTGGCCCGCCTTCATCGCCTCGGCGTCGTTCTACGCCGCGGGTGGCGGGCTGGAGGGGCTGAAACTGGGCTACGCGAGCAACGCTGCCGGCATCGCCTACGGCGCGGCGACGCTCTGGGTGGTGAACAGTTTCCTCGGCGGCGGCGTGGTCGCGCTCAGCATCGTCGTCGGCGCGTTCATGTTCCTCGCAAGTCTCCACGCGTACGTCGAGACGTTCTCGTTCACCCCCGGCGGGTTCTTCGGCTACGCCACGCTGTTCAGCGTCCACGCCGCCGAAGCGACGGCGTTCGGCGTCCCCGGACTGGCCGGCGAGACGCTCGCGGCGGCCGTGTCGATGCTGCTCGGCGCGGCAATCGGTCTCGGGACTGAGCGGTTGAGCGAGGCGCTGACGTGACCGTCGCACCGCGGCTAAAGATCCTTCGCGGCGGGCGGCAGGTCGTCATCGGGTTTCCTTCAGCTAACTCCCACAGTTAAGCCGCTCACGACCGGTTCTCCCACCATGTCCGACCCATTCGTCATCGTCGGCGGCGACGCTGCGGGGCTGAGCGCGGCGAGCAAGCTGAAACGCGAGGACCCCGACCGCGAGGTGGTCGTCTTCGAGAAAGGCGAGTGGGTCTCCTACGCCCATTGCGGGCAGCCCTACTACGTGAAAGGTGAGGTGGACGCGCTCTCGGACCTGCTCTCGCTCTCGCCCGAAGCCATCGCGAACCGGGGTATCGACCTCCGGCGCAACCACGAGGTGCTCGATGTGGACCCCGAAGCCGAAACGGTCCGGGTCGCCGACGAGGCGGGCAGGACGTTCGACCAACCCTACGGCGACTTGCTGGTTGCGACTGGCGGCCGCGCCGTCTCGGACCCCATCGAGGGGGCCGGCCTCGACGGCGCGTTCACCATCCACGGGATGGACTCGGCGGCGGCGCTCCGGGCGTATCTCACGCCGCCCGCCGAGGCCGACGTGGTCGCGTTCGAAACCGACATGGTGGACACCGCACTCGTCGCGAAATACGCCGAGATGGAACCGCCCGACTCCGCGGCCATCGTCGGCGGCGGCTACGTCGGCGTCGAGATGGCCGAGGCGTTCAGCGCCCACGGCCTCGACGTCCACCTGTTCCAGCGCCCCGACCAGCTCCTCCCACCGTTCGGCGACGCCGCTGGCGAGCGCGCGGCCGAGAAACTTCGCAAAAAGGGGGTGAACCTCCGCCTCGAAACCGAGGTCAAGGAACTGGCCGGTGACGATCGCGTCGAGGCCGTCGTCGCCGACGGCGAGCAAACACCCGCGGAGGTGGCTGTCGTCGGCATCGGCATCGAACCGAACACGGACCTCGTCGCCGACTCGGGTGTGGCGTTCGGTGATTCGGGCGCCATCGCCACCGACGCGTACGGGCGGACCAGTCTCGATGACATCTACGCGGCGGGGGATTGTGCGGAGATGCCACACGTCGTGACTGGGGAACCTGCCTGGGTCCCGCTCGGGTTAGCCGCCAACCGGGCGGGGCGGGCAATCGGGCAGACCGTCGCTGGCGACCCGGAGCCGGTCGGGAAGATTGCGGGAACGGCCGTGGTGAAGGCGTTCGAACTGGAGTGCGGCCGGACCGGCATCATCGACCACGAGCGCGCCCGCGAGGCCGGCTTCGTCCCGATTTCGGAGACGATAACCGCCGGCTCCCGGTCGGGCTACTACCCCGGGAACGCCGAGACCACGGTGACGCTGACCGCGGACGAGGGAACCGGAAAACTGCTCGGCGGCGCCATCGCCGGCGAGGACCGGGCGGCCATCCGTATCGACACGGTGGCGACGGCGCTGGAGGGTGCCAACACCGTCGCCGAGGTCGAACGACTGGACCTCGCGTACGCGCCGCCGTTCAGCCCGGTGTGGGACCCGGTGCTGGTGGCTGCGAAGGTGCTGAACGGGGAACTGGCTGGGTAATCTATTCGATGCGCGCGAGCCAGTTCTCCGGGTTGTCCAACTCCGCGCCGGTCGGGAGGTTCGCCGGGTGGTCCCAGACCTTCGCGGCGGTGTCGAGCCCTCGGCGGTCGGCGACCTCAGTAAAGAACGCGGCGCCGCGCTCGTACTGGCGGCGTTTCAGTCCGAGCCCGAGCATACGCCGGATGAGTTGTGCGACCGGGCCACCGCCCTGGCGCCTGGCGTCGATTTTCCGCCGCAGGTCGTCGTACTCCGCGTCGAACGCCCGGTCCATCAGCAGTTCCGCGTACCCCTCGACGGCGGTCATGGCGGCGTCGAGTTCGGTGAAGCTCTCGCGGTCCACCCCGCCGTGTGAGAGTTCCGTGATGGCAGACTGCATCCGCTCCTCCAGATAGCCCGAGAGCCAGTCGGCGGTGCCGAACTCCGCGGCGTGGGTGACCTCGTGGAAGGCGATCCAGCGGCGGAACCGGGGGTAATCCACGTTCAGTTCGTCGGCGGTGCGCCGGATGTTCGGGTGGACGAAGTAGAGCGCGTGGTCAGGACTCCCCTTCCCCTCCGCGAGCAGCAGCGGGTCGTACTGCCCCAGAACGTGGCGCGCGAGGAAGGCGAGCGAGAACGTCATCGACCCGGTGTTGGCGACGCGGGCGGCGCCGGGGAACAGCGGCTGGTCGAACTCCTCGGCCAGCGGTTCGATGAGGCGGCGGAACGTGGCGATGTTGGCGTCGATCCAGTGGTGGCGGTTCTGGAGCTCGACCGTCTCGGGCACGTCGAACGCGACTCCCCCGACCTCGCGGATACGCTCGCGGGCGTCGCGCACGTCGGCCGCGTAGCCCTGGCGGTCGGCCGCCGAGAGGTCGAGCGACCCGGGGTTCGTTCCGGCCTTCGCGGCGTCGCCGACGGCGTCCCAATCGACAGCGCCGTCGCCGGAGGCGGAGACGACGGCGTCGACGCTACGGAAGATGTCCATACTCCTTGTCGGCGCGGCGGCAACAAAAACCCTCGTTCACGGACCGGCTGCCCGATACCCTACGCCGCCCGGTCGTTCGAGGCCTCGATGTCCTCGACTGCGTCGCCCAGCAGTTTCCGTACGGCGAGAGCGAGTACCACGAGGAGGCCGACGAGGGCGGCGACCACGAAGCCGGTCCGGTCCGAGGACTCCTCTCCGCTGGTCACCTCGATGGAGACGGCGTCGCCCTCGTCGGCGGCGGCCTCCTCGTCTGTCCCGGCCTCGATGTCATCCAGGGCGTCGAGGCCGCCGGGTTCGCCGTCGAGGAGCTTTCTGACCGCGTAGGCCGCCGCGGCGAGCACGGCGAGGCCGACGAGACGGCGGACGAGGGAGGCCCCCTTCTCGGCCGTGTCGTCGGTTCTGGTGGTTGTGGCCGGTTCGTCGGTATCCGCTTCGGCGTCGCCGCGAAGGCCGTCCAGCGTTCTGGGGCCAAACTGGACGCTGTCGTGGAAATGTAGCTCGAACAGGGAGAACTGCTTGTCGGACATAGCTGTCCTTCGGCGACGCGAACCATAGCCGTTGCGGCGTGGGGGTGCGGGAGGCGACCGGGTACTGTGGGTGCGCTGAGAAGCCGTTCACGGCGATTTCGGTGGTGTTGCCCGGACCGCCGGACTGATAGTTCAGGCTCGAGAACCATCGGCCATGCAGAACGCCCAGCGGGAGTTTCTCGACGCGCTGTTGACCACGCCCAGCCCCTCGGGCTTCGAGACGCGCGGCCAGCGAGTCTGGGTCGACTACGTTTCCGAGTTCGCCGACCGGGTCGAGACGGACGCCTACGGCAACGCGGTGGCGGTCCACGAGGGCGACCCGACCGACGACACGGAGTTCGCCGTCGGCGGCCACGCCGACGAAATCGGGTTCATCGTCCGAGACGTTACCGACGACGGCTTCCTCCGCATCGCCCGGGTCGGCGGCTCGGACAAGACGGTTTCGAAGGGTCAGCACGTCACCGTTCACTCCGCCGACGGGCCCGTTCAGGGGGTCATCGGCCAGACGGCAATCCACCTTCGGGATACGAGTGACGACGAGTACGAGGACGTGGCCGAGCAGTTCGTGGATATCGGCGCCGTGGACGAGCAGGACGCTCGGGAACTGGTGGAAATCGGCGACGCGGCGACGTTCTCCTCCGGGGTGCAGGACCTCAAGGGGACCCGCGTGGCTGCCAGGGGGATGGACAACCGCGTCGGGACGTGGGTTGCTGCGGAGTCGCTCCGCCGCGCCTCCGAGGCAGGCGCCGACGCGACCGTCGTCGCCGTCTCGACTGTTCAGGAGGAACTGGGACTGCAGGGCGCCCAGATGGTCGGCTACGACCTCGACCCGGACGCGTTCGTCGCCGTCGACGTGACTCACGCGACCGACAACCCGGATGTGGAGTCCTCGGCCCGGGGCCCGGTTGACCTGAGTGAGGGGCCGGTTGTCGGTCGCGGGAGTGCGAACCACCCGGCGTTGGTGGACCTGGCTCGTGAGACCGGCGAGGCTGACGGGGTGGCCCACCAGTTCCAGGCGGCCGGCAGTCGCACGGGGACCGACGCCGATGGAGTGTTCACGGAGCGCGGCGGCATTCCGTCGCTCAACATCGGGGTGCCGAACCGGTACATGCACACGCCGGTCGAGGTCATCGACATGGAGGACCTGAACGCGGTCGCGGACCTCTGTGCAGGGATGGCCGAGCGAGCGGCCAGGCACGCGCCGTTCGGTGTGGATATCTGACTCTGAAACGGTGCTAATGGTCGGCTTTCCTGGACCGTTCGTTGGTTCGATGCTGTGTGATTTTTGTCACCATCGCCGAGTAAAGCCCCTGTCCGCACGGCTCTTCTGGTTTGGTATAGCTGATTGTCCGAGCTTGGTCACCATCACCGAGAAAGCCCCTGCCCGCTCGGCTCGGGGGCCCGCACCTGCGCTCCTCGCTCCGTTCGCGTTGCTCACTCCGCTGCGGTGCTTGGCGGGTCCACCTTCGCCGAGCGGGCAGCCCCTTTCAGTCCCGCCCGGCAGTACCGCCCACACCCTCCCCAGCCGACTCCCTCGCTCCGCTCGGTCGTCCCTCGCGCTGGGTCGCGTCACGAGGACGTCGTGCGGCGCCCCCGAGCGCGCGCCGCACGACCAGCGAGAGCTTCGCTCTCGCCCTGCTCCCGCCTCGCGCCACCGGGAAGGACGAAACACCGGATTCACCCAACCAGAACCCACGCAACACCGAGCGCCACCCCGGCTGCGGTGAGCGTCCCGAGCGCGTACCCGGCCGCGACTCCCCGCTCCCCCCGCTCCCACGCCTCCACGGTCTCTACTGAAAAGGAGGAGAACGTCGTGAACGCGCCGCAGGCGCCGGTCCCGACCAGCAGCATCGCCTCAGTTCCGGCGCCGCCGAAGGTGAGCAGGCCGAGGGCGAACGTGCCGAGCACGTTCACGGCGAACGTCGCGGTCGGGAAGCCACCCGTTTCGAGCAGTTCGCCGACGCCGTAGCGCGCGACGGCGCCGGAAGCGCCGCCGAGGCCGACCAGGAGGGGGGCGGCGAGAGTCACGTCGGCTCACCTCCGACCGAGGCGTCGAGCAGTTGTCGGGCGACGATGCGACCCACGATGGCGCCGGCGAACCCCAGCGCGTAGTTGGCGACGACGTTGCCCGCGATGAGTGCGGGCGTGCCCGCGAGCGCCGACTCGACGGCGAACGTGGAGTAGGTGGTGTAAGAGGAGAGAAACCCGGTCGCGGCGACGGCTTTCGCCGGCGCGCGGAGGCGGCCCGCCGCGACGGCGGTGAGGACGGCACCGAGAGCGAACGCCCCCGTGACGTTCGCGACGAGAGTCGGGACGAGGGTTGCGACGGCCCCGGCACCGAGCAGGCGAGCGAGGACGACGCCGAGCAGCCAGCGCGCGTTCGCGCCCGCGAACCCGCCGAGGACGACGAGCGCAACAATCCGTGGACGTGGCGTCACGCCGGCTTCTGCCCCCGCAACGGGCTTATGACTACCGCTCCGGGCTGTGAGTCGCTCCCGCGCCGGGGGCGGAAAGAAAACCGTTAAACGGCGTGCGGGGCACATTCCGGGTATGGCTGGAACTATCGAAGTGCTCGTCGCTGGCGGTGAGGCCGACCCCGGCCCGCCGCTGGGTCCCGAGCTCGGGCCGACGCCCGTCGACGTGCAGGCGGTCGTCCAGACGATCAACGAGGAGACAGAGGCGTTCGACGGGATGGAAGTCCCCGTCACCATCGACTACGAGGACGACGGCTCGTTCACCATCGAGGTGGGCGTCCCGCCGACAGCGGAGCTCATCAAGGACGAGGCCGGCTTCGACACCGGCTCGGGCGAGCCCCAGGAGAACTTCGTCGCGGACCTCAGCATCGAGCAGCTGAAGAAAATCGCCGAGCAGAAATCCTCCGACCTGCTCTCCTACGACGTCCGGAACGCGGCCAAGGAGGTCGCCGGCACCTGCGTCACGCTCGGCGTCACCATCGACGGCGAGGACGCACGGACGTTCAAGCAGCGCCTCGAAAGCGGGCAGTACGACGACCAGTTCGCCGAAGAAGCCGCGGCGGCCTGAATCGGACGTTCGGTTTCTCGTCTTCGCTTCACCGTGAGCCACGGCGCCGCTCTCGCTGGCTGGCCGCTTTTCAGTCCCAGTCCAACCGCGCGTCGAACTTCTCGGTGAGCGCGCCCGTCACGTCCGAGAGGTAGGCGGTGCCCCAGAGCCCGACGACGATACCGCCCAGCGTATCGAACACCAGGTCTTTCATCGTGTCGTCGAGCCCGTACTGGGTCAGCACGTTTCCGGTGCCGGCCATCGCCGCCAGGCGGCCGAGCGCGAACTCGATGACCTCCCAGAACACGCCGAAGGCGACGGTGAACAGCAGAACGAATACGAAGACGAACTCCGAGGGGAACCGCACCGCCTTGGTGTGGTTGTCGAGCGCACGAACGGTCGTGTATCCCGCGGCGGCGACGATGCTGGCCGAGAACCCGTGGGTCATGTGGTCCCACCACCAGACCGACCGGTAGGGACTGAGCGGCGACCCCGGGAGGCCGACAGTACCGAAGGCATGCAGGAAAACCGCGGTGGTAATCCAGAGAACCAGCAGGGGGTCCATCGGGATGTCGTAATCCCGCTCCAGTATCGCCGGGAGGTACGTCACCAGAAAGCCGACGCCGGCGTTGACGACGATGCCGATGCTCCCGCGCTCGAAGCCGATGGCGATGATGCCCACGAGCGCGAACTGCATCGCCCGGGTCGCCAGCCGCTGGACCCGCTCGCTCACACCCAAGCGGTCACGAAGCCTCATTGCTCGGCCTCCTCGGCGGCGCTGTCGGCGTGCAGTCGCTCGGGCAGGCGCGCCTCCGTGGCGGCGAGCCGGCGGAAGTAGAACTCGAACAGCACGCCCGAGAGCGCGCCCGCGACGGTTGCGGCAACGAAGTCCCACATCAGCGCCTCCTCGACGGCGTGTTCCGGCCCGCGGCCGAGCAGGAGCGCGGTCCCGAGATAGAGGTCCGAGAGCCACTGGGCCACCGCCCAGATACCGGCGGCGGCCGTCGTGGCGACGACGACGAACAGGACGGCGAACCGGTTGTTCATCCGCACGCTGGTGAACAGGTCGATTTCGACCGCGATAACCAGCGCGATGGCGGCGACGGCGAGATACGTCGTCACCCGGCCGGTGAGGGTGATACGGCCGACGGTGCGCCCTGCAATCAGGGTGCGCCCCACGACGGGGAGCGCCGCGAGCACGAGCAGTTCCCACGGGAGCATCGCGTCACGGTCCCGGAACACGGCCGCCGGAACGACCGCGAGCGCGACGACGACGAGCACGAATCCCGCCCAGAGCGGGTCTCCGACCAGCAGTTCGCTGACCGCGGCGACGACGAGGAAGGCGACGACGGCCCACGCCGCGACGGCGTTCCGCCGTTCGGCCTCGACGACGCTCAGCCCCGAGGAGTCCATGCCCGCTACTGTTCGGGGGTGGACAAAACGTTTCGGCTCGCGGGGCCGTCGCCTACAAGCCGCTCCGCCGGGTATGCGTTCCCGAGATGCGCGTCAGGCGTCGGACCCTCGCGAGGCTGCTGGCGGTCGTGTTCGTCGTCAACCTCGTCGTCATGGGGATTGGAGCGTGGTACTCCGCGGAACAGGCGCCGCCGATTCCCGAAACCGTCGAAGGGCCTGACGGGGAGACGCTCGTTACCGCCGACTCCGTTCGTGAGGGGAAGCGGGTCTTCCAGCGCAACGGGCTGATGAACCACGGCAGCGTGCTCGGTAACGGCGCCTACTTCGGCAACGACCTGACCGCCGACGCCCTCGACGCGAAAACGCGGTTCATGCGCCAGTTCTACGCCCGCGAGCGCTACGACCAGTCCTACGACAGCCTCGATGGCGCTCAGCAGGCGGCGGTGAACCAACTCGTCCGCTCGGACCTCCGGGAGCCCTATGACGGCGGCGCCGTCGAGTACTCCGAGGCCGAGGCGGCGGCACACGAGCGGGTGCGGAAGCTCTACGTGGACCGGTATCACGAGGGCAGCGAACGACTGGGCATCCCCGAGGGGACGGTTCCGACCGAGGCTGCCGCCCGCCAGCTCGCGGATTTCGCGCTCTGGACCGCGTGGTTTAGCCACACCCCGCGCCCGGGGACGGACCATAGCTACACCAACAACTGGCCGCCGGCGCCGGCTTCGGGAAACACCGCGCCCGCCTCGGCGCTGCTCTGGAGCGTCGTTTCGATGATTCTGCTCGTGGGCGGCGCGGGCATCGCCGTCTGGCTCTATAGCTCCATCTCGCTCCCGGAGCCCGATACGGAAATATCGGTACCCCACCCCTCGGAGATGGACGTGCTCCCGACCCAGCGCGCCGTCGCGCGCTACGTCCCCGTCGCAGCCGGGCTGTTTTTCGCCCAGACGCTGCTCGGCGCGCTCCTGGCACACTACTACGTCGAGCGCGACGGCTTCTTCGGGCTCTTCGAGGCGGTGGGCGTGGATATCGTCTCGGTCGCGCCGTTCCTGCTCGCCCGGACGTACCACATCGACCTCGCCGTGCTCTGGGTTGCGACGCTCTGGATCGCCGCCGGGTTGTTCCTCCCGCCGTTGCTGACCGGCGAGGACCCGCCCTGGCAGGCCCACGGCGCGACGGCAATCCTCGCCGCGCTCGTCACCGTCGTCGTCGGCGGCTTCGCCGGCGTCTTCCTCGCCACGAACGGCTCCTTCGACCCGACAGGGGAGCTCTGGTGGCTGCTCGGCACCGAGGGACTGGAGTACCTGGAAGTGGGGCGCATCTGGAAGCTCGGCCTGCTCGCGGGGTTCGCGGGGTGGACCGTGCTCGTCTTCCGGGGTATCCGGCCGCTGCTGCGCCGGGAGTCGCGCTACGGGCTGGGCCATCTGATTCTCGTCTCCGGGGGGTCTATCGGCCTGCTGTTCGTCGCCGGCCTGCTCTACACCCCCGACACGAACATGGTGGTGACGGAATTTTGGCGCTGGTGGGTCGTCCATATGTGGGTCGAGGGCGCCTTCGAGTTCTTCATCGTCGCCGTCGTCGGCCTCACGTTGGTGGGGATGAACCTCCTCGAACCCGAGTCCGCCGCGAAGGCGGTCCTGCTGGAGGCGCTGCTCGTGATGGGTGCCGGCATCATCGGCGTCTCGCATCACTACTGGTGGATCGGGCTGCCCGACCTCTGGGTGCCCATCGGCACGGTGTTCTCGACGCTGGAACTGATCCCGTTAGTGGTGGTGCTGTTCGAGGCGATGAACGAGTACCGCGCGCTCGTGGACCGCGGGGAGACGTTCCCCTACCGGCTGACGTTCGCGTTCATCGTCGCCAGCGGCGTCTGGAACTTCGTCGGCGCGGGCGTGCTCGGCTTCTTCATCAACCTCCCGCTGGTGAACTACTACGAGCACGGCACGTACCTCACCGTCGCCCACGCCCACGCGGCGATGTTCGGCGCGTTCGGCCTGCTCGCGCTCGGCATCGGCGTCTACGTCCTCCGAATCACCGTCGAGGACTGGGCGGAACGGCGGCTCTGGTGGGCGTTCGGGCTCTGGAATACCGGGCTGGCGGTGATGGTGGTTGCGTCGCTACTGCCGATTGGCTTCCTTCAACTGGAGACGGCCTACGTCGCGGGCTACGACGCCGCCCGGAGCCTGGCGTTCTACAATCGGCCGCTGGTGCAGGCGTTCTTCTGGCTCCGGTTCCCCGGCGACACCATGCTGATTGCGGGTGCGGCGCTGTTCTGCTACGACGTGGCGATGAAACTCCGGCGGCTCCGCACGGCCACGCCGCCCGAGGAGGCGGGCGCCGGGACCCTGCAGGTGGAGGGCGACGCCGGGACGGACTGGGAAGGTAACGGTTAAACCTCGCGCGCTCGGCTTTCGGAACATGAGCGAGGCCGAAACTCGACAGGAGCGCTCCTGTGTGTCCTGTGGCATCTCCGTCACGGGAACCAACGCGGCGCGCTTCAAATGCCCGGACTGTGGCACCGTCATCTTCCGCTGTGCGAAATGCCGGAAACAGAGCAACCTCTACGAGTGCCCGGACTGCGGGTTCAGGGGGCCCTGACGATGGGTGACGTCGCCGCGAAGCTGAAAGTGATGCCCCAGAGCCCCGAAATCGACCTCGACGACCTGGAGGACCGCCTCGAAACCGCGCTCCCCGAGGGCGCCGAAATCCGCGGGTTCCAGCGCGACGACGTGGCGTTCGGGCTGGTCGCCCTGCTCCCGACGGTGGTCGTGCCGGACGAGGAAGGCGGCACCGAGGCCGTCGAGGAACAGTTCAAGGCCGTCGAAGGCGTCGAGAGCGTCGCCGTCGAGTCGGTCGGCCGCGTCTAACGCCGCTTCCCACTTTCCGCCGTTTCCCACCCAACCCGGTTAGCGGTTGGTTTGCCCGTCTCTGCGCTCGTGGAACTCCTCGCCGAGATAGACGCCGACGACGCCGCCAACCGTCGAGAGCGCCACCGCGTAGGTGAGCAGGAAGACGACGACCAGCAGCGCTACGGCGATGACCCCCTCGGCGTGACCCTGCGCGAACCCCGGGATGACCGCGACGGCGCCGCCGACGAGCAACAGCAGCAGGAACAGCGGGAGAGAGGCGAACACGCCGGCGATGAAGCCGATGCGGGCGCCGTCCCGGCGTTCGAGGAAGCCGGCGACGCCCCCGCCGAGCAGCGGCGAGAAGGGGATGAACGACAGCACGACGGTGACTGCCGCCCCGACGAGCGCGTTGATGTAGCTGTTGTCGGTAGCCATGCCGGGACGTTCGGGTGACCCGGTCCAAAAACTACTGGCCGGTCGGCTCCGACTGCTCGTTCCCGGTACACCGGTTCGATGTTCGGTTCTCGCCGCTCAGCTCGGCGATTCGGCTCTCGCCACCCAGTTCCGTGACCTGCTTCCGGCCACCCGCTTTATGTGACGGGTC
>JBDGQC010000048.1:13099-17595 GCA_042219375.1 Halolamina sp.
TCTCGCCACCCAGTTCCGTGACCTGCTTCCGGCCACCCGCTTTATGTGACGGGTCGCCCAACACCGGGGTGATGGTCTTCAAGAAAATCACGCTCATCGGTTCGAGCACGGAGAGTTTCGACGAGGCGACCGACGACGCCATCGAGCGCGCGGACGACACGCTGAACAACGTGAAGTGGGTCGAAGTCGAGGAACTCGGCGTCGAACTCGCCGGCGACGGCCGGGAGTACCAGGCCGAGGTCGAGGTCGCCTTCGAACTCGAGGACTGATCGACCCGCCGCCACCGGGTTTTCGACACGGGGTTCGTCGGCGACCGCTTCCGACGTGTTCTTGCCCCTACACCGGTTTTTTCCGGCTACCCAATGGTTCGCCTCCTCCACTACTCCGACATCGAGAACATCTACGACGACCCAGAGCGGGCGGGGCGGTTCGCGGGCCGGCTTCGCGAACTCGACGGCGAGGACGCGCTCGTGCTTGGAACGGGGGACAACACCGCGCCCGGTGTGGTTTCCATGGCCGCCCGCGGCCGGCAGGCGCTGGATTTCTTTTCCGCCGTCGACGCCGCCGCCGACACGTTCGGCAACCACGATTTCGACTACGGGCCCGACGAAACCCGGGAACTCGTCGCCGAGAGCGACACGACGTGGGTCGGCGCCAACGTTCGCGACGAGAACGGGGAACCGTTCGGCGCCGACGAGGGCGCGGTGCCGTGGAGCATCGAGGATGTCAACGGCGAGCGGGTCGGCCTGTTCGGCCTGACCGACCCTGCCACCGACTCAATCAACCCGCAGGCCGCGCCGCTCACCTTCACCGACCCCATCGAGGCGGCACAGGACGCGGTCGCCGACCTGCGCGCCGAGGGCGTCGATTACGTCGTCGCGCTCTCGCATCTCGGCGGCGGTGACGACGAACTCGCCCGACGGGTGGACGTGGACGCGGTGCTCGGCGGCCACGTTCACACGGTCCGTACCGATTACATCGAGGGGACGCTCTGCACCCGACCAGGCGTCAACGGCCACCAGTTCATCGAGGTGACGCTCGGTGCCGAGTCGCCCGGACGCGGCGCCGGCGACGGCGGCATCCACGCGAGCGCGCGGGTGGTCGACCCGAGCGACGCCCCCGTCCACGACGGCCTGACGGACGCGCTCCAGCGCCGGCTTGAGGCGGCGGGACTGAACGAGGTCGTCGCCACCGCCGACGACCCGTTCGAGCGCACCGAGGAGACGACGTTCGGCGGCGAGTCCCGCATCGGGAACTTCGTCGCCGACGCCTACCGCGCTGCCGGCGACGCCGACATCGGTCTCCAGAACGGCGGCGGCATCCGTGAGGGGCCGCCGCTGCACGGCGAGGTGAGAATCGCGGACCTCGTGAGCGTGCTCCCCTTCGAGGAACCGGTGGTGGTCGTCGAACTCACCGGCGCCGAACTGCTCGACGCCCTCGCGGAGGCCGACGGCGAGATGCTCGATTTCGGCGAACCCGACTGGTGGCACGCGCACCTCAGCGGCGCCCGCGTCGTCTGGGACGACGAGGAGAACCGCATCGTGGAGGCCACGGTCGATGGCGACCCTATCGACCCCGAAGGGCTCTACCGGGTCGCGACCGCCGAGTACCTGCTCCACTCGGACCACGAGTTCCCGACCATCGGCGAGCGCCACCGTGCGGCCGAACTCGGCATCCAGCACGAGGTCCTCGCCGACCACGCGCGGGACGGGGGGCTGGATGTGGCAGTTGAGGGCCGCGTGGAGTTCGTGGAGTGACCACGGCTTCCCGCCCGAATGGGTACGCATATCCCCGCCCGCCTCGGACGAAACGGCATGACGCTGGTCGTTGTCCCTGTTCGGTATCCGCTCTCCAAGCACTCGAAGGCGACGCTGGAGGAGGCGGTCCGCATCGCGGAGGAGCGCGACGCCGACCTGACGGTGTTGCACGTCGACCTGTTCCAGACGAACCGCGATGTCAGCCGCGCCGACCTGAAGCGGGCGGTCGAATCCGAACTCGGGCAACTGGACCGCGCCCGCTACGTCGTGCGCCGCGGCTTCCTGGTCGAAGAGACCATCATGGAGGAGGTGGCCGCCGAGGACGCCGACGCCGTGGTCATCGGCTCGAAACAGGCCGGGCGCTGGCGGAAGATGCTGAACAACCTGTTCGAGTCACCCGACGTGGGCGAGTATCTGGAGGAGAAACTCGACTGCACCGTCATCACCGTCTCGACGGACTGAGTTTCAAGTAGGATGACGGGGCCACTCCGCCTCGGATGCCCCCGCTTCCCGGTCCGCCGCTCGCCATCCCCGGTAGCTCGGCGTTCGGCATCCCGCTCGGTCCGCCGGCCGACCCCGCCCTGTTCCTCCCGGTCACGCTCGCAACCCTCGTCGGCTGTGCGCTCGGCGCCTGCTCCGGGTTGGTGCCGGGGCTCCACGCCAACAACTTCGCGCTCTTGCTCGCCGCCGCCGCACCGAGCATCGCCGTCGACCCGCTGGTCCTCGGCGCGGCGATGCTCGCGGCCGGAGTGGTCCACACCTTCCTCGATATCGTCCCCTCGCTCGCGCTCGGTGTCCCCGACGCGGCGATGGCCACGAGCGCGCTCCCGGGCCATCGGCTCGTCCTCCGGGGCCGGGGCCGGGAGGCCTTGCGGCTCTCGGCCGTCGGCTCGGGACTGGCGATTCTGCTCGCGCTCCTGCTCGCCGTGCCGGTGACGTGGGCGATGCTCCGGTTGGCCCCGCTGCTCAGGCAGGCGTTCCCGCTGGTCGCTGCTGCGGTGCTCGCCGCGCTGCTGGCGACGGAGCCCTCCCACCGGATGAGAGCCGCCGGCGTCCTGACCTTCGCGCTCGCGACTCTGCTCGGCCTGGCTGTGCTTCCGCTCTCGCTTTCGGGTCCGCTGGCCGGGGGTGTGCTCGCGCCGCTGTTCGGTGGGCTGTTCGGCGCGCCGGTGTTGCTCGACGCGTTGGACGGCGAGGGCGTGCCGGAGCAGGCCGACGCTCGCCTCGCGATGGCGCCGCCGGACCTCGCGGTATCCGGCGCTGCGGGCGGGCTCTCGGGCGCCGCTGTCGGCTACCTCCCGGGCGTTTCGGCGGGCGTCGCGGCGACGCTCTCGCTCCCGGCGGTGCCCGCACGGAGCGACCTGCGGGGGTTCGTCGTCGCCACCAGCGGCGCGAACACGAGCAACGCCGTCTTCGCGCTGTTCGCGCTGGTGGCGCTCGGTTCGCCACGGACGGGCGTCCTCGTCGCCGTCGATGAGGCAGGGGCGCCGCTCGCGCTCACGGTCCTGCTGCCGGTCGTCGTCGCCGCCAGCGCGGTCGGGTTCGTGCTGGTCGGGGTGCTCGGAGACGCCGCGTTCCGCGTCGTCACCCACCTGAACCAGCGGCGGCTGGCGCTCGCCGTGCTCGGGCTACTGGCCGTCCTTTCGGTGCTGTTCGCCGGCGCCGCCGGGCTGGCGGTGTTCACGCTGGCGACGCTCGTGGGGCTTGTCGCCCCCCGACTGGGCGCCAGACGGGTCTACCTCATGGGGGTGTTGCTCGGGCCGCTGGCGCTCCGAACGGTGTGAAAACAGGTCCTCACAGCAGTAACACGTACGCCAACGTGTACGCGACGCCGGCCACGGTGACGGCGGCAAGCCCGGTCAGCACGGCGTTCTCGACGTTCGGGCGCTCGAACCTGATGGGAAACCGGGGCCGGGGAACGATGCCGACGGCCCCGACCGCGAGCACCGAGAAGACGAACTGATAGGACACCTCCAGCGTGGGCGCGGGGATGGCCAGCGCGGCGAGCGCGTAGCCCGCCCCCGCGACGGCGCGGAAATCAATCGACGCCAGCAGGGGCCGGTTGAGCAGCCACAGGAGCACGAACACGCCGGCCCAGATGGCGCCGAGTTCGATGGCGAACGCGCCGAGCAGGTGGAGCGTCGGGTCGGCGTTGAGCGTCACTCGCTCGGCAAACACGACCGTATCGAGCGGATAGAGTAGCGCCGGCGGCTGGCCGGTCACCAGGTCGCCGAACGGGTGTGAGGCGAGGCCGCCGAGGGCCGCGGCGAACGTCGCTCGTGCGCTGAGCGCCGAGAAGCGAACGACGGCCTCCGCGACGGCGACGGCGGCGGCGAGAAACGTCACCATCACGCCACCGCCGAGGAGACCGCTGGTCAGCGTCGCCGCGACGACGAGAGCGACGGCGACTGACCCGCCCGCGGCGACCGCGGTGGCGGACTCGCGGTGCCGGCCGAGGACCCACGCCCCGGCGACGGCGGCGACGAACGGTGCGAGCAGCACCGAGTGGGTCACCGCGCGGTGGACGAGCGTGCTCGTCTCCCAGAACGCGCCGGCGGCGGCGAGGGCGCCGCCGTTGACGCCCGCCAGTCCGACGAGCGCGTAGCTCATGTCCACGTCGGGCACCGTCGCGAAGGCGGCCGCGATCAGGCCCAACCGGAGGGCGGCCCCCCGGTCACGGAGCAGCGCCGCGGCTCCGCCGACGAGGGCGAACGCCAGCAGCGCGTGACCCACGAACAT
>JBDGQC010000185.1:0-4192 GCA_042219375.1 Halolamina sp.
CGGCGAAGTTCAGCGCCTCGTGGAAGTCGCCCTCGGAGGTGGCGCCGTCGCCGAAATGGGCGACGTGGACCGCGTCGCCGTCCTGATAGGTTGTGGCCATCGCCCCGCCGACCGCGTGGGGGAGGTGCGACGCGATGGGAATCGACTCCGGGAACACGCGCTCGGCAGCGCCGAACGCGACCGCGGCGTCGTCCGACGCGTCGACGTGGCCGGCGAGCCGCGCGAGCACGGCGGCCGGGTCGGTCCCGTGGACGAACTTCGCGGCGTTGTCGCGGTAGGTCGGGTAGAGGTAGTCCTCCTCGGCCATCGCTACCGTGCTCGCGATTTGGGAGGCCTCCTGTCCGGCCATGGGCGCCCACGTCGAAATCCGGCCCTGACGCTGGAGGCTCGTCGCGCGCTCGTCGAACCGGCGCGCGAAAACCAGGTCCTCGTACATCCGCACCAGCGTCTCGTCGGAAAGCGCCGGCAGGTCGGCGTCCGGCAGGGGGGTCCCGTCCGGCGCGAGGTACTGGACGGTGTCAGAGCCGCCGTGGTCCGTCGGCGCCGTTTCGCCGGTTTCACTCGGCGAAGTCATCCGTCCCCCGGTGGGACCGCCAGTCGCCTGTGTCCCGCCATAGCTTAGCGTGGCGCGGGACGATATTTATAAATTATCATCGTTTGGCGACTATTGCCATGGGTAAGTCGGCGAACAACCGAATTTGGCAGTAATTCGTAACTGATTAACCCGGATACAGGGAGAAGTATCCAAAGACGGTGTCGAGATGGCACTCCGTAGTCACAGACCGACGGTTTCCGAGCGGCGGGCGGTATCCGACCGAAAACGCGACGGGCGTCAGCGGTGGTCGAACACCCGCTTGACTTTCCCGACCTCCGAGCGTTCGATTGACCCGGGGGCGACGACATCGAGGGCGTCCGGCGTGACCGAGAGCGCGTCGTCGAGCCGGCGCTCGATGTCGGCTTCGAGGGCATCGACGCCCCCGTCGAACCGCTCGTGGTGTTCGACCGTGATCTCCATGCGGTCGAGGTTCTCCTCGCGGTAGAGGTCGATACGGTAGTGCGGGGCCACCTCGTCCAGGTCGACCATCACCGCCTCGATCTGGCTCGGATACACGTTGACACCGCGGACGATCAGCAGGTCGTCGGTCCGGCCGGTGACGTTGTCCATCCGGACGGCGGTGCGACCGCAGTCACACTCCGCCTCGTACAGCCGGGTCATGTCGCCGGTCCGGTAGCGCAGCACCGGCAGCGCCTCCTTCGTGAGCGTCGTGAGGACGAGTTCGCCCTCCTCGCCGGGGTCGACGGGCTCGCCCGTGTCGGGGTCGATAACTTCGGGATAGAAGTGGTCCTCCCAGACGTGAAGCCCCTCCTGCACGTCGGCACATTCGATGGAGACCCCCGGGCCGATGATCTCCGAGAGCCCGTAGACGTCGACGGCGGTGACGCCGAGCGCGGCCTCGATCTCCTCGCGCATCGGGTCGGTGAACGGCTCCGCACCGATGACGACCGTCGAGACGTCGAGGTCGTGTGGGTCGATACCCCGCTCCTCGCAGGCCTCGGCGAGGTAGAGACAGTACGACGGCGTACTGCAGAACACGTCGCTTTCGAGGTCCTGCAGCATCTCGATCTGTCCCGCGGTGTCGCCGCCGCCGGTGGGGATGACCGTCGCGCCGAGCGCTTCGACACCGTCGTGGAAGCCCAGTCCGCCGGTGAACAGGCCGTAGCCGTAAGCGTTCTGCACCACGTCGTCGGCGCGGACACCCCCGGCGTGGAGCGAGCGGGCCATCACCTCTTTCCAGACGTCGAGGTCGCCGTCGGTGTACGAGACGATTTTCGGCTTCCCGGTCGTGCCCGAGGAGGCGTGGATGCGCGTCACGTCGTCCCAGTCGGCCGCGAACAGGCCGTCGGGGTACTCGTCCCGGAAGTCCTCCTTCGTCGTGAACGGGAGCTTCCTCACGTCCTCGATTCCCTCGATGTCGCCGGGCGTGATATCCGCCTCGTCGAGCGCGTCGCGGTAGAACGGCACGTTCTCGTAGGCGTGGTCGACCGTCTCGCGCAGGCGCTCGCTCTGGACCGCGGTCAGCTTCTCGCGGGACGCGGTCTCGACGTCGTTGTAGACCATGTCAGTATACCGTCCGTTCCGGGAGTAAATACGTTTGCCCGGCGGGCAGGGTTCGCACGGAACCGCCGTACCGGACCGCTCACGCGTCGCCCGGCGGCATGATTTAAGTATCGACGCGCGGACCCCGCGGTCATGTACAAACACGTCGCCCTCCTGGTCCGGCAGGCGGGGATGAGCCACGAGGCGTTCGTGCGGTACTGGCAGGAGAACCACACGCCCATCGCCCGGGAAATCGAGGGGGTCGTCCGGTACACGACGGTCGAGCCGGTCGACGCCGCGGCGGCGGAGTTCGACGGCATCGCCGAACTGTATTTCGATGAACTCGACGCGCTCTACGACGCGCTCGGGAGCGAGGGCGACCGCGACTACGACCCCGACAAGGGGAAGGCGAAGGAGGCACGCGAGGACGTCGACAACTTCCTGGCTATCGACGAGCGGCCGCGGCTCATCGGTGAGGAGACCATTGAGAAGGACGAAACCGGCGGCGACACCACCGGCCTCTACAAACACTCGGCGTTTCTCGTCCGCAAGGAGGGGATGAGCCACGAGGCCTTTCTCGACCATTGGACGAACGAACACGTCCCCATCGCGCGGGAGATACCGGGCGTCGTCCGGTACGCCCGCGTCGTCCCGACCGAACCCGAGGCGGCGGAGTTCGACGGCATCGCCGAACTCTACTTCGAGGACCTCGGCGCGCTCCGCGCGGCGCTCGGGAGCGAAGGGGCACGGGATTACGACCCCGACCACCCGAAATCGAAAGCCGCCCGGGAGGACGTGGATAACTTCCTCGCCATCGAGGACCGGCCGCGGCTCATCGGCAAAGAGACCGTGCAGAAGGACGTGACGGGGGAGTAAGATGGCCGAGACCACGTACCGCGCACAGGTCCGCGAGGCGTTCCCCGAAATCGGCGACATCGAGGACGAGAGCCTGCGCGAGCAGGTCGTCGACGCGTGGGTACTGGGGCTCGAACGGGGCGGCTGGCGCCACGTGGCCGACATCCCCTACGCCTGGAACATCCACGAGACGACCAACGTCGAACACGTCCGCGGCGTCACCCGCATCGCGGTACGGGCCGCCGAGGAGCAACGGGAGTTCCACGGCGCGGACCCGGATCTGGACGTCGTCCGGGCGGCCTGTCTCCTGCACGACGTCGGGAAATGCTACGAGTACGTCGACCACGTCGACGCGGACCTGGTCGACCCCGACCCGACGTACGCGAGCGAGGAAATCCCCCACTCGATATCGGGCTACGCACTGGCACACGAGGTGGGCTGTCCGCTGGCCGTCCAGCGGGCGATTCCCCACTTCCTCGGCGAGGTTCCGACGCGGACGCTGGAGGCGGAACTGGTCAAATCCGCCAACTCCGCCTCGTCGAACGCCATCACCGAGGCGGCGATGGGCATCACGCTGGCGGAGTGGGTCGAGCAGTACAGTCAGACGAGTTGAGGCGGGCCGACTGACAGCGCCACCGGACCGAACGCCGGGGGATACCGTTTTGACCGCTCCCCCGGATGGAGCCACCATGACCGGTTCCGGACACGGGGTTTCGATCAGGGTCGACCACGTCGGCATCGCCGTCCGCTCGGTCGCGGACGCGGAGCCGGTGCTCGCGGCGCTCGGCTGCGAGAAGCTCAGCGACGAGGCCGTCACCGAGGACGGGTCGGTGCCGTACGAGACCGTCGGCGACGACGCCCGGTTCCGGTGGGCGTACTACGAACTCGGCGACGCCTCCCGGCTGGAGCTAATCGAGCCACTCGCCGGCGGGGGCTTCATCGAGGAGTTCCTCGACCGGAACGGTCCAGGCCTGCACCACGTCACGCTGGAGGTTGCCGACCTCGATTCCGTCGCGGACCACCTGCAGGCGGCCGGGCTCGACGTCGTCGACCGCCGGGCGTACGACACCTGGACGGAGGCGTTCGTCTCCCCGCGGAACCCAACGGGCGCGCTGTTTCAGCTCATGGAGTACCACGACGGCTACGCCGCGACGGCCGACCGGCTGCCGCCCGACGAGCTGTTCGTCAACGGTCACCCGGTCGGGGAGGCTGACCGATGAGCGACGACGGCGATGCGGT
>JBDGQC010000185.1:4292-16962 GCA_042219375.1 Halolamina sp.
GAGGCCGCAGTCGACGACCCGGTTCCGAGCGAGATCCGCGAACGGATCGCGGCCGACCCGTACTGCGAAACGCTCGGAATCGAACTCGTGGAACTCGCCCCCGGCCGCGCTGTCACGGCGCTGGAACTGACCGAAGGGTTGCTGAACTTCCACGGCACGCCCCACGGCGGCGCGGTCTACTCGCTCGCCGACGCGGCGTTCGCGGCCGCCTCGAACTCCCACGGGGAGACCGCGCTGGCGCTGGAGACCAACATCTCGTACCTGGCGGCCGCCGACGTGGGCGACCGACTCACCGCGACGGCCGAGGAGACCCACCTCGCGGGCAGCACCGCGGAGTATCAGGTCGTCGTGGAGAACCCCGACGACGAACGGGTTGCGACCTTCCGCGGCCGCGTCTACCGGCCCTGAGAAACCGGCGGTCGGCACGGAGTGTCGGCCGGTCACCAACTGCGGTCGCCTGCCAGCCCGGCGGACACCGATCAGTCCGTACTGACGCCGAGATGTCGGTCCAGCACGGCCTCGTCCGCCGCCAGTTGGTCGCTGGTGCCCGTGTAGACGACCTCGCCCTTGTCGAGGATGTAGTGCCGGTCGGCCAGCGCCATCGCCACCCTGACGTTCTGCTCGACCAGCAGCACCGTCAACCCCTCGTTGTTCAGCGTGTCGATGAGCGTCTGGACCTGCTCGACGATGACCGGCGCCAGCCCCTCCGTCGGTTCGTCGAGCAGCAGGAGGTCGGGGTCGGTCAGCAGGGCCCGCGCGATGGCGAGCATCTGCTGTTCGCCGCCGCTGAGCTGTGCGGCCTGGTTCGTCCGGCGGTCCGCGAGCGAGTCGAAGGTTTCGAGGACGTCTTCGATGGACCTGCCGCCCTCGTCACCGCCGAGCCGGCCGGTCCGCAGGTTCTCCTCGACGGTCAGCCCCGGGAACACCCGCCGTCCTTCGGGCACCAGCGCGACGCCGCGGCGCGCGACCTCGACGGGTCCTGCTCCGGCCAGCGACTCGCCGTCGTAGGTTATCTCCCCTGTGGTTGGAGCCACCGACCCGGCGATGGTCCGCAGCGTCGTCGTCTTTCCGACGCCGTTGCGACCCACGAGCGAGACGACCTCGCCGGAGTCGACCTCCAGGGAGACGCCGCGGAGCACCTCGGTCTCGCCGTAGCCGGCGTGCAGGTCCGTGACTGACAGCATCGGGCTCATGGTTCGATACCTCCCGGATTTGCTGCTCCTCCCGGACTCACTACTCGACACCTCCCATGTAGGCCTCCCGAACGGCTTCGTCGTCGGCCACCTCGTCGGGCGTCCCCGTCGTGAGTTCGCGGCCCCGGTGCAACACCGTGATCCGATCCGACACGTCCATCACCAGGTCGACGTCGTGTTCGATCAGCAGCAGCGTCCGGTCGGCCAGCACGGCGTCGATCAGGTCCAGCGTCCGCTGGGTTTCCTCGGGGCTCATGCCGGCGGTCGGTTCGTCCAGCAACACGAGTTCGGGGTCCGTCGCGAGCACCAGTCCCAGTTCCAGTCGCCGCCGCTCGCCGTACGCCAGCGCGCCGGCCCGTTCGTCGGCTCGGTCTGCGAGCCCGATGCGGTCAAGGACGCCCTCGGTCCGGTCGTTGACCGCGGGGAACCCGTCTTTCGACCGCGCGAGCCAGTCGACGGCTGACAGCGACGACTCCTCGACGGCCTGGGCCGACAGTCGGACGTTCTCCCGGACGGTGAGGCCGGCAAAGACGTTCGTTATCTGGAACGACCGGCCGATTCCGCGCCGGACCCGTTCGTGGGGGGACAGTCCGGTGATGTCCGTGCCGGCGAACCGGACAACGCCGGCTGAGGGCTGGAGCGCCCCGGTGACGCAGTTGAACAGCGTGGTTTTACCGGCCCCGTTGGGCCCGATGATGCTCCGGAACTCCCCGGCCGGGACCGAGAGGTCGACCTCGTCGACGGCGACGAGTTCGCCGAACCGGCGGGTCAGCCCCGCCGTCTCCAGTATCGGCGTCGCGGAGTCCGCGGAATTTGGCTCCGCTGTCGGCTGGTCCGGATCCGTCGCCATCAGTCCTCACCCCCCTCGATTGGGTCGTCGGCTGACGACGCGTCGGTCCTGCTCTCGCCGCGGCCGCCCATGCGGGATCGGACGACCGCCTGAAGCCGTGCCGGAATGGAGACGAGTCCCTCGGGGACGAACAGGACGAACAGCACGAACACCACGCCCAGGGCGCCCTGCCAGACGCCGACGTTCATGGTCTTGAGCAGGTCCTCGAGAAGTTTGTACAGGCCTGCCCCGAGCATCGGGCCGTACAGCGTTCCCATGCCGCCGAGGATGGTCATCACGATGACCTCGCCGGACTTCAGCCAGAACAGGAACGAGGGGTCGACGCCGCCGTTGTTGACGGCGGCCAGGCCGCCGGCGAGCCCCGCCAGCCCGCCGCTGACGACGAACGCCCGCTGCTTGTACGCGGTCGTGTCGTAGCCGAGGAAGGTGGCGCGCTCCTCGCTCTCCCGGATGGCCTGGAGGACGCTCCCGAACGGTGCCCGCATGAGCCGTCGCGACAGCAGGTACGAGCCCGCCGCCGCGAGCAGGACGACGTAGTAGAACGCGTGGATGGACCGCCAGTTCAACTCCCCCACCGGAGCGCCGGCAAGCGGCGAGTAGGTCGGCTCGAACCCGTAGAGCCCGTTCTCGCCGTTGGTGATCTCGTCCAGCGTGAACGCCAACTGGTAGGCCAGTTCCGCGAACCCCAGCGTGATCATCGAGAAGTAGACGCCCGAGACACGGATGGAGAGGGAGCCGACCCCCCAGGCGACCGCCGCGCTGACGACGACGGCGACCCCGAGCGCCGCCCACAGCGACTGCACGTAGTGCGTGACCGCAAGCACCGTCGTGTACGCGCCGAGGCCGTAGAACAGAACGTGGCCGAGTGACACCAGTCCGGCGTAGCCCATCACGAAGTCCAGACTGAGCGCGAACAGCGCCCAGATCACCGCCGTCAGCAGCAGCGTGTTCACGGTGTAGCTGTTGAGGACGAGGCCGATAGACAGCGGTGCCAGCAGCAGACCGCCGAACAGCGTCAGTCCGAGCCCCGACCGCACCCGTTCGCCGAGGACGCCGCCGTCGGCGCCCGTCATGAGGTCGCCGTCACCGCTGGGGTCGTGCCATTCGGGGTTCCCGAACAGCCCCTGAGGCCGGACCAGCAGCACCCCGATCATCAGCAGGAACACCACCAGTCCCTCCAGGCGGAGTTCGATTCCGAACACCGTCGGCTGGACGATTCGCGAGAGCGTCTGGATGATGCCCACACCGAGGCCACCGACGACGGCCCCCCGAAAGCTCCCGAGGCCGCCGAGAACGACGATAACGAACGCGGGGATGATCACCTCGTTGCCCATACCGGGCGCGACACCGCGGCGGGGCGCGAGCACGATACCGCCGAAGGCCGCGAGAAACGCCCCGAACGCGAACACCAGCGTATAGTAGCGGTCGATGTCGATGCCGAGATGCCGAACCATCTCGCGGTCCATCGACCCCGCCCGGACGACGAGGCCGAACCGGGTCCGGGTCAGCAGCAGGTACGCGCCCGCGGCCATCAGCGCGCCGGTGCCGATGACGAAGTAGCTGTACCGGGAGTTGGTGTACCCCAGTACCGTCACCGTCTCCTGGAGGACCTGCGGCGCCGCGTACTGGTACGGCTGCGGGCCCCAGAGCAGTTTGATCGCGTCCTTGAAGATGAGGACCAGCCCGAACGTCAACAGGATGTGGTAGAGCGGGTTGCGCCCGTAGAGCGGCCGGACGGTGGCCCGTTCCATGGCCGCGCCGACGACCGCGACGCCGAGCGGCGCGACCAGGAGCGCCACCCAGAACCCCGCGCCGCTGCCGAGGCCGGTGCCGACGACGGCGACCGCGAAGTAGCCGCCCAGCGCGAACAGTTCGCCGTGCGCGAAGTTGATGACGTCCATCACCCCGAAGATGATGGAGAGGCCGGACGCCAGCAGGACGTACACCATCCCGACGGTCAGCCCGTTGATTAGCTGATCCAGCAGGGTTGTAGCCAGCCCCATCTGGTCACATCGAGCAGTCGGTCTCGCTACAGGGCAGCCCCGACAGCGCCTCCTCGCCGCTCAGCTTCTGTACGGCCTCGACCGCGCCGGTCTCGCCGCTGTCGGGTTCTGTGACCTTGCCCATCCAGGTCGGGTTCATCGCCTGGTGGTCGCACTCGCGGAACCGGTTGGCGCCGAAGATGCTGTCCACCTCCATCCCCGCGAGCGTGTCCGCGACTTCGGCTGGGTCGACGGTGCCGGCTGCCTGGACGCCCTGGGCGGTCATCATGATTGACTGGTAGCCGACCCGGGCGAAGTTGTCCGGCGGCGCGTCGTACTCGCTCGTGTAGGCGTCGACGAAGGACTGGTTGTCGCCGGTGTCCAGCCCCGGGATATACCGGATGCCGCCGTAGGTTCCGTAGGCGGCCGACCCGAGGGCGCCCCGGACCACCGCGAAGGTCATCGTCGGCGACACGAGCGTCACGTCCTCTTTGAGCCCTTTGCTGACGGCCTGGGAGACGAACTTGATGAGGTCGCCGCCGGTCATCCCCAGCATCGCCACCTGTGCGTCGGAGTTCTGGATCTGGGAGATGAACGAGTCGTAGTTGTCGGCGCCGAGTTCCGACTTCGAGAGGCCGACCCGGTTGTAGTCGTCGTGCTCGTTTTTCATCCGGCGCTCGACACGGTTCAACACCGAGTTACCGTACGCGTAGTCGGCGATGTGGAACCAGACGTCGCTGCCGAGGTTGTTCACCGTGTAGCCCGCGACGGCCTCCGCGATCTGGGCGGTGTTGGTCTCCGCGCGGAACACCCACTTGTTGCACTGGCTGCCCGTCAGCGGCACCGCCGCACCGCCGGGGTTGTAGATGACCTCGTTGTCGGCCGCGAAGGAGTTCAGCGCGCCGGCGACGCTGCTGGAGATGGCACCCATGAGGTAGTTGGCCCCGTCCCGCTGGACGGCCTCCTCGGCGACCTGGGTCGCCGTCGAGGAGGTGGTGCCGGTGTCCTTGTAGACGGCTTCGACATCGAAGCCGAACTCGTCGTCGTCCTGCAGCTGCTGGATGGCCAGTTCCGCCCCCTGTCGCTGGCCCGGTCCCAGCCCCTCGTAGCTCCCGCTGATCGGGCTCAACACGCCGTACGTCAGCGTCCCGCTGCCGCCGGCAGTTTCGGTTCCGCCGCCGATTTCGCCGAGACAACCGGCCATCCCGGCCAGTCCGACTGCGCTCGCGCTCTGCAGCACCGCCCGCCGGTCGATCCGCCGGTCCGTTCCGCCCTGCTGGTTGCTATCTTGTGGCATGGCTTTCCATTTGCCACGAGGCTAATAAATGGTAGCGTCGTTGATGACTGTTCTCCCGCGCAGGAGGCTCTCCGGTCGAGCGTGTGTCACCGCCGAGCCGGTCGCCGACCGTCGCCTACAGCGGGTCGAACCCGGCGTCCGCGCGGAGCACGTCGATGTAGTCGCGGAACCCGCTTGTCAGGTCGTACTGGGGCACGTACCCGAGTTGCTCCTCGGCGGCGCTCATGTCGAGTTTCTGCGTCCAGGGGAGTTCGCCCTCGTCCGTCACCGACAGGTCCGCGTCGGGCACGATATCCCGGACCGTCTCGACGGCCTCCCGAATCGTCGCCGCCTCGCCGCGGACGTTGAAGACCCGCCGGGAGAGGTCCGCCTCGGGGGCTTCGGCGGCCAGCCGGAACGCGAGTGCGATATCTTTCACGTGCTGCCAGTCGATGGTCTGGTCGCCGTACTCGACGCTGAACGGCTCCCCGAGCGCCGGTTTCTCGACGATGTTTGCGAGGAACGCCGAGCCGCCGGTCTCCCGGTACGGGCCGTACGCGACAGTCGGGCGGAGCCCGACGTGTGACACATCGTGGTCCTCGTGGTAGACTCGCGCCTGGTGCTCGTTGTACTCCTTGGTCGCGCCGTACAGCGTGTCCGGGTAGACCAGGTCACCCTCGTCAACCCAGCCGTGGTCGTAGTTCTGCGGCGGGGCGTACACCGCCGCCGAGGAGGCCCACGCGACGCGCTCGACCTGGTCGTCCAGCAGACGCGCCGCTTCGAAGACGTTGTTCGTGCCGCCGATGTTCACCTCGTGGGCGCTCCGCGGGTTCTCGCGAGCCGTCGTCGTCAACAGCGCCGCGAGGTGGACGATGACCTCGGCGCCCGTCTCCCGGACCGCGCGGGCCACGTCGGTCGGGTCGGTGACGTCGCCGCGCCGGACCGTCACGTCGTCGGCGATGCCGAGCTTTTCGAGAATGCGGGTGTCCGTCGAGAGGTCGTACGCCACGACGTCGTAGCCGTTGTCCAGGAACTCCGCAGCCGTGTACGAGCCGATGAAGCCGGTTCCGCCCGTGACGAGGGCTGTCTTCGTCATGCTCTGGCGCAGGGAGGGGGACACAAAAGGGCTTCCGGCGACTCCCCGATTCCGCGACGGCCACCTACCTACTCGTGCAGGCCACCAACGGACTCGTAGAACGACGAGGCCAACTGGTCGGCCATGTCTTCGGTCCGGTCGATCCGGGCGTCGATGACCAGCGGCACGTCGTCGGCCGGCCCGTCGTCCAGGGCGTCGCGGAGTTCCGCCGGGTGCTGGACGCGAACGCCCTCGGCGCCGAACGCTTCCGCCGCCTTCACGAAGTTAGTGTCGTGGAACTCGACGCCGGCGATGTCGGTGTCCGGCTCCTGCATCTGTCGCACCATCCCGAGACTGGTGTCGTTGAGGACGACGACGGTAATCGGGACCCCGTGCTCGACGGCCGTCTCCACGCTCGTCATCGTCATCGTGAACCCGCCGTCGCCGGTGACGGCGATGGTTCGCTTCCCCGTCGCCAGCGCCGCCGAGACCGCGGCTGGCGTCGCCCAGCCCATCCCGCCGACGCCGCCGGAGCCGAAGTAGGTCCGGGCGGCCGGCGTCTGGAGGTAGTTCAGGAGCCAGAACCGGTTGTTGCCCGAGTCGGCCGTGACGATAGTCTCGCTATCGAGGACGGCCTCGATTTCCTTGGCTGCACGCTGTGGCTTGATCGGCACCTCGTCGGATTCACAAGCCGGCGCCGTGTAGTCCGCCCGTGCTTCGCCCGCTCGCTCCAGCGCCCAGTCGTTCGCGCCCCCACCGGCGTCGGCGAGCGCGTCGAGCGCGAGCGCGGCGTCGCCGACCAGGCCGACGTCCGCGGGGTAGACCCAGCCGGCGTTCCGCCCATCGACGTCGACGTGCAGAATCGTCTGCTCGTCCGGCCGGATGAACTCGGGCGCCTGCCAGTTCGTGTCCATCGGCTGGAGCCGACAGCCGACGACGAGCAGCGCATCGGCCTCGCTCACGACGCGGTTGGCGCCCTCGTGGCCGAACGAGCCGATGACGCCCGCGGCGCGCTCGTCCGTCTCGGGGAACGTCGATTTGCCGAGGTAGGAGGTGACGACCGCCGCGTCGTAGGCCGCGGCGACCGTCGCCAGTTCGTCGTAGGCGTCGGCGGCGTGGACGCCGTTGCCGGCGATGATGACCGGGCGGTCCGCAGCGGCGAACGCCTCGCTCGCGGCGGCGACGTCGGCGGCGGCCGGCCGGGATTCCCAGGTCCGGGCCTGCTCGTCGGCGTCCCAGACCGGGGGCACCGGGTTCTCCGGCACCGGGTCCGTGACGGCATCCCCGTCGAGAACGACCGCCGTCGGCCCCGGGCGCCCGGCCGTCGCGTGCTTGAACGCGAGTTGGAGCGAGCGGAGGGTTTCGGTGGGCGAACGGGGGAACCAGTACTCGTCCGTCACGGCATCGAGAATCTTCGGCAACGAGAGGCCGCCGTAGTCGCCGCGGGCCTGCTGGTACGGCGCCAGCGTGGAGTAGTCGCCGCGCTCCGAGGCCTCCGTTATCGTCACCATCGGCGAGGAGCCGAGTCGGGCCTCCATCTGCCCGAACGCGCCGAGGCTGCCGATCCACGGTCCCTGCCCCATGAGGACGCCCGGCTCCCCGGTGACCCGGCCGTGGACCTCAGCCATGACGCTGGCCTCGCGCTCGTCGCGGGGGCGGACGAACTCGACATCCGACTCGGGAAGCCGTTCGAGCAGTTCGATGACTCGCCCGCCCGGATAGCCGAACGCCCGCTCGACGCCCAACGTTTCGAGCGTGGCGACGACGGCGTCCGCAGTCGTCGGCCTGTTCTCCCGGTCGTCCATCTCGGTGGATGAGTCGTCGTCGCTCATCGTTATCCCGTCTTGTAGACGCCGCGTGCGTCAGCCAGTTCGGTTCCGTCGGCGTCGGTGACGACGACGTCGACGACGCCGACGTCGCCGCCACAGCGAACGACCTCCCCTTCGGCGTAGAGGTCGCCGGTCCCGGCCTCCAGATAGTCGATACGCATGTCGATTGTCGGCACCGGCTGGTCCACCAGCGAGACGAGCGCGGCGCCGCCGACGGTGTCGGCGAGCGTGAACGTGACGCCGCCGTGGGCCATCTCCCGGTCGGCGTTCCACGACAGTTCGGGTCGCATCTCGACGTGCCCTTCCGCGTGGCCGTCCGCGGCCTCGGTCACCTCGACGCCGAGGAGGTCCGCGAACGGCATGGTTTCGAAGAACTCCGCGATGTCCATGCCTTGGACTCCGTGAGCGGAGGCTTAAAACTACGTCAGGATGCCCGACCGGCTCGCCGGGAGCGATTACGCGGTCGGTTCGGAGAGGCCGGACGGCGAGGGGGCCGTCACTTTTGTAGTTGTTACGCCAGCAAGACACCCGTATGAGCACGCTGTACTGCGCGATATGTGGCGAGCGATTCGAGCCGGAGCACGACCACGTTCGCGTGGAGCCCGAATACGTCGGGAAAAACGTCGGGACGGACGACCGGGATTTCGTGTTCCATTCGGGATGCTGGGAGCGGCTGTCCCAAGGGTGGATGGAGCCAGCGTGACGACCGTACCCCGGAACCTTCGAAGACCAGGCTTCGTCTCGCGAGCGACTATCGACCGTCGCAGATGACCCTCATCACTCCCGTTCCCGCTCCCGAAGCGCCGCGCGGTCGAGTTTCCCCGGGTTGTTCCGTGGCAACTCCTCGACGAACTCGTACTCCCGCGGGCGCTGATAATCCGCCAGGTCGTCGCTCTCCCGGCACCACCCATCGAGGTCCTCGGCGGTCGTTCCCGCCGCCGCAGGAATCACGTACGCCTTTACTGCCTCCCCCCATTTCTCGTGTGGCGTTCCGACGATGGCCACCTCGGCGACGGCGGGATGCGATTCGAGCACCCGCTCCACGCGCTCGGCGTAGACGTTGATGCCGCCGCTGATGATCATGTTGTCCGACCGCCCCTTCAGGTAGAGGAAGCCGGCTTCGATGGCGCCGCGGTCGCCGGTGAACACCCAGCCGTCCTCGTGGAACAGCTCCTCTGAAAGCTCCGGGTCGCCGTACACCTCCGAACAGACGGACGGCCCGTTGATGATGACCTCGCCGGTGTCGCCGTCCGGCACGGTCGCCTCGGGGTCCCGGCTCCCGGGTTCGATAACCCGAACGTCACACGAGAGGCCGGGTTTCCCGACGCTCTGGATGGTTTCCTCGTCGATGAACCGCGAGGGGAGCGACGTGCCCGAGCCCATCGTCTCGGTCAGGCCGTAGCCCGTGCCGACGCTGGCCGTGAGCGTCTCGGTCAACTCCTGGTGTAACTCCGCCGTAATCGGCTCACCCGACACCCCGGCGCTCGCTACCGAACTCATGTCGCACTCGTCGAGGTTGCCCGAACGGAGCAGAATCCGCCACGGCGTCGTGATGAGCGACACCCGCGTTAGTGTTTCCCGCTCGATGAGTTCCGCGACGCGCTCGATAGGCCCGGAATGGAACACCGTCGTCGCACCGACGGCGACGTTGGTGAGCGTGACGTTCTCCCAGCCCATGAACCCCGTCCCGAACGCGTTGAGAATCCGGCCCTCCTCAGTCGTCCCTCCGGCCTCGATGTGAAGCATCTCGGTAATCTGGCCGTGTCGGGTCACCAGCGGCTTCGGGAGCCCCGTGCTTCCGGAGGAGAAGTTGATGTACGCCATATCCGTCTCGGAAACCGTTACATCCGGTTCGACCGCCTCGGCGTCGGCGGTCAGTTCCGATAGCGGACGTGCGAACGCCGGCGTCTCGCCGAGGGTGTCGAACGCGACCAGTTCGATATCGGCGTCGAGTTGCTCTCGGATCCGCTCGACTTTCGACGCGTACTCCGGGTGGAACAGCAGGGTGTCCGCCCCGATTCGTTCGACCATGGCCGCGAGGGGGTTCGGCGCTTCCCGCGTGTGCAGGCCGGCGGGAACGGCGCCGAGTTTCGTGCACGCGTAGTGTGCGAGCGCGTGCTCGACGTTCGAGTCGTTGAGCAGCGCCACGCGGTCACCTTTCTCGACCCCGAGGCTGGCCAGCCCCTGCGCGATACGCCGGGCCTCGTCGTTCGCCTCGCTGTAGGAGTACCGTCGCTCCTCGCCGGCGAACCCCTGAACGAACGCCTCCCGGTCGGGATGCCAGCGCGCGGCCCGGTTCAGCGTGAACGGGATGGTCCGAACGTCCATCTCCTCAGGCGGACCCGGACGCGGCGGCCGACTGCTTCGACGCCGCAGCGCGCGTTTCGAGGTACTCCAGAATCCGCTCGGATTCGGCCATGGTGACCCCGGTGTCCTCCTCGACGAGGACGGGCACCTCCCGCTGCCCGCTCACCCGCTTCACGTCGTCGCGCCGGGAGTGCATCCCCTCGACCCAGACACTCTCGAACTCGATGCCGAGCTCCGCCAGGCGGTCCACCACCCGCTCACAGTACGGACAGCCCTCAAGCCGGTAGAGCGTGCGACTCATACGGGCGTGTCGGGGGGCGAGACGCAAAAGCCGTGTCCTTGCGGCACGCTGACGGCGCGGCCCTGTCGAACACGGCGGGTGTTTTGAGCCTGGAGCGTAACCCCGGAGTATGTCACCGACCGCCCCGCCGACCGTGGGAGCGCAGGCACCGACGTTCGCGACGCTTCTCTGTGACGGAGAGATGTTCCGCCCGACGGGCCTCGACGACGCGCTCGACGGCGGCGCCGTTCTCGTCTTCTACGGCTTCACGTTCAGCGCCATCGCCGAGAACTGGTGGAAACAGTACGCCCGCCGCGGGTGGGATGGGTTCGACGTCCCCGTCCTCGGGGTCAGCCGCGACGGCCCCTACGCCCAGAACCGGTTCATCCGTGAGATGGACCTCCCGTTCGACCTTTTCGCCGACGTGAACGGGACCGCCGTCGATGCTTACGGGCTCTCGACGACACGCGAGGGGATGGCGGGCGTCGAAACCGCCCGACGGGCTATCTTCGTTCTCGACGCGGACCAAACAGTTTCCGAGCGGTGGCTCGCGGACGACTGGATTTCCCCGCCGCCGGTCGCGGAGATAGAGGCGGCGGTCGAAGAGCTATAGGTCGGTTTACGCTGGACTGCGGCAACCCCGCGTTCGCCAGTCACGGCCGGTCCGGGCGCTGTCGATACCGCCTCGAACGGTCGGACCGTCGTCACTCCGCGAAACCGTTTTGCCTCCGTCGCCGTAGAGTGGCATGTGAGCAATACACACTCGGGTTACGTGCGCGGGGGGACCGGTTTCGGCGGGCTCGCCCGGGCGCTGGCGTCGCAGGTCCACCCCGTGTTCATGCTGCCCCCGCTTGCGTGCTCGCTGCTGGGTGCGGCGCTCGCGGGCGGGTTCTTGCCGGCGCTCGCTCTCCTCCACACCCTCGCGATTTTCGCGGCCGTCTACACCGCCCACCTGAAGGACGGCTACGTGGATTTCCACCGACGGGACGAGGACGACGACCACCCGCTGACCGGCCGTGGCTGTCGGCACGCGCTCGTCGGCGCGACGGCGTTGTTCGCTGTCGCGCTGGCCGCCATCTATCTCCGCGGCGGTCCGCTCGCGGCGGCGCTGACGCTGCCGACGTGGCTTATCGCGTACCTCCACGCGCCACAACTGGACGTGACCCCGGTCGGTGCGACGGGAGGCTACCCGCTCGGCATCGCGCTGGCGCTTCTCGGCGGATACGCCACCCAGACGGCGGCGCTCGCACCCGTTCCGCTCGCGTTCGCGCTGGTACTGTTGGTACTGCTGACGGGAATCAAAATCATCGACGACGCGAAGGACGTCGCCTACGACCGCTCCATCGATAAGCGGACTGTCGCCGTCGTGCTCGGTCCGGGTGAAGCCCGGCGGCTGGCCTACGGACTGATGGGGTTCGCGCTGTTTCTCACGCTCGCGCTCACCATCGACGGCGCCTTCCCCCCGAGCGCGGCGCTGGCGCCGCCGGTGTTCGCCGTCGTCGCGCTCGCGGCGGCCCGCGGCGACGACGCGACGGCGACGAAGCTGCTTGTCCGTGGCTCCTACCTCTTTCTCGCGGCGCTGGTCGTCGCCGTCTGGTTCGACCCGCTCGCAGGGGCGGCGCTCCCGGACATCACCGCGCTCGGCCCCTACACCTACCTCGCGACCGAAATCGCGTTCGGCGGCGTCGCGTTCGCCGCGCTCGCGCGTGTCGGCGCGGTCCGGCGCGCGCTCACGACAATCGCCGTCCTCTATCCCGTCGCGTATCTCTGGGACTGGTACACGCTCGCTGTCGGCGTGTTCAGCATCCCGATGCGGACGGGGGTCGAGCTACTGGGCATCCCGATGGAGGAGCACCTGTTCATCCTCGTCGTGCCGGC
>JBDGQC010000158.1:0-1809 GCA_042219375.1 Halolamina sp.
TCGACTTCGACAACTACGGCCACACCCACGACGAGACCAACACCGAACTCACCCGGGAGCTGGTCGAACTGCTCGAAACCGAGGGCTACGTCTACGAGAAGGAGATCAAGGTGGCGTGGGACCCCGAGGAAGGCACCCCGCTGCCCGACCGCTTCGTCCAGGGTACGTGCCCCTACTGCGGCGAGCAAGCCCGCGGCGACGAGTGCGACGAGGGCTGTGGGCGCCACCTCGAACCGGGCGAAATCGAGGACCCCGTCTCGACCATCACCGGCAACGCCGCGGAGTACCGCGAGCGCGAGCACAAGTTCTTCGCCGTCTCGGAGCTCTCGGAGTACCTCGACGGCTTCCTCGACCGCCTCGAAGGCACCCCGAACGCCCAGAACCAGCCCCGCGAGTGGCTGGAAAGCGGGCTGCAGGACTGGTGTATCACCCGGGATATGGACTGGGGCATCGACTACCCCGGCGAGGACGACCTCGTGCTCTACGTCTGGGTGGACGCGCCCATCGAGTACATCGCCTCAACCAAGCAGTACTCCGAACGCGTCGGTGCCGACGCCTACGACTGGGAGGCGGTCTGGGGCCGCGGCGGCCAGGAGGGCGGCGAAATCGTCCACGTCATCGGCCGGGACATCATCCAGCACCACACCATCTTCTGGCCGGCGATGCTCGAAGTCGCGGACTATCAGGAGCCCCGCGCGGTCTGTGCGACGGGCTTTGTCACCATCGACGGCAAGGGGCTCTCGACCAGCCGGAACCGCGCCATCTGGGCCGAGGAGTACCTCGATGAGGGGTTCCACCCGGACCTACTGCGCTACTACCTCACCACGATGGGCGGGTTCCAGCAGGACCTCGATTTCACCTGGGAACGGTTCCAGGAACGGGTCAACGGCGAACTCGTCGGCACCGTCGGGAACTTCGCCTACCGCTCGATGCTCTTTGCCGCCCGGAACTTCGGCGGCACGCCCGACGCCACGGTCAGCGAGGACGTGCGCGAACACATCGACGGCGCTGTCGGCGAGTTCAGTGAGGCGGTGCAGAACTACGACGTGCGCGACGCCGGCGACGCGGCGGTGAAGTTGGCGCAGTTCGGCAACGAGTACATCCAGCAGAACGAGCCCTGGAAGCTGGAAGACGGCAGCGACGAGCAGGCTCAGGTCATCCGGGATTGCCTGCAGATCGCCACCGCCGTCGCGGTGCTGCTCGAACCCATCTGCCCCGGCAAAGCCGAGACGGTCTGGCAGCAGTTAGGTATCGAAGCGGACATCCACGAGGCCGATACGGACGCGGTCCACACCGAACCGGGCAGCTTCGACGAGCCCGACGAACTGTTCGAGCAGGTCGAGGACGAGCACGTCGAGGCGCTGGACGAGGCGCTCCAGGCGAAAATCGAGGCGGCCACCGAGGACGCAGAAACCGATGGCGAACGCGAGGAACCCGACATGAGCGAACTCGAACCCCTGACCGACGAACGCATCGACTTCGACACCTTCGAGGACATCGACATCCGCGTCGGCCGCATCGAGGCCGCCGAGGGCATCGAGGGCGCGGACAAACTGGCGCGGCTGGAGGTCGATATCGGCGTCGAGACCCGCCAGGTCGTCGCCGGCATCAAACAGCTTCACGACCTGGACGAACTGCCCGGCGAGAAGGTCGTCGTGCTGGCGAACTTGGAGAAGGCCGAACTGTTCGGCGTCGAGTCGAACGGGATGGTGCTCGCGGCGGGCGACGAGGCCGACCTGTTGACGACGCACGGCGAGGCCGAACCAGGGACGAAAGTCCGGTGACGGCGACGGTCAGCCGCACCGGGAT
>JBDGQC010000158.1:1909-14461 GCA_042219375.1 Halolamina sp.
GAGGCCGAACCAGGGACGAAAGTCCGGTGACGGCGACGGTCAGCCGCACCGGGATGAAGGTCCGGTGACGGCGACGGTCAGCCGCACCGGGATGAGGGTCCAGTAACGGCGACGGTCAGCCGCACCGGGATAAAGGTCCGGTGACGGCGACGGTCAGCCGCACCGGGATAAAGGTCCGGTGACGGCGACGGTAGCCGCATTTCTTCTGCGTTCCCTGTTAGCTCCAGAGCGACCCACCTTTCGCGTGCTCGCCGGCGACCGCTTCGTCCAGTTCGACACCCAGGCCCGGTGTCTCGGGCACCTCGATACGCCCGTCCCGGATGAGCGGCTCCGAGCGCACGAGCAGGTCCTCCCACCAGTCCACCTCCAGGGCGTGGTACTCCAGGTGACCGAAGTTGGCGATTGAGGCGCCCAGATGGACACACGCCATCGTCCCGACGGGTCCACAGACGTTGTGCGGCGAGAAGGTGATGTAGTTCTCCTCGGCGCGGTTGGCGATGGCACGCGACTCCGCCAGCCCGCCGCAGGTGGTCGGGTCCGGGGTAATCACGTCCACGGCGAACTCGTAGAGCAGGTCCGAGAACTCGTGGACCCGGAACCGGTTCTCCCCGGTGGCCAGCGGCGTCGATGTCGAGCGCGCCACCTCGCGCTGGGCGTCGGCGTTCTCCGGCGGCACCACGTCCTCCAACCAGAGCAGGTCGTACGGTTCGAGCGCGCGGGCGAGCCGCTTGGCGCTGTCGACGGTGTAGTCCCAATGGCAGTCGAACGCGACCTCGACCTCGTCGCCGACAGCGTCGTCGACGGCGGCGACGATTTCGCGTTTCGCTTCCACGTCCGCCGCCGAGAGCCGACCGTTGTAGGGGTCGGCCTCGTTGTCCGCGGGCGTGTCGAGGTCGAACTTGATGGCGTCGAACCCCATCTCGACGGCCTGTCGGGCGGTGTCGGCGTACGCCTCCGGCCGGTAGGAGTCCTCCTCGGCGTACTCCGTGTAGCCCGTATCGACCGCGTAGGCCTCGCCGGCGTGGAGGTCACAGTACAGCCGGACCTCGTCGCGGTATTTCCCGCCGAGAAGCTGGTAGGTCGGTACCTCCAGCAATTTCCCCGCGAGATCCCAGAGCGCGATTTCGATGCCGGAGGCCGCGGTGACGACCTTCCCGGTCGTGCCGCCGTGACCGGAGGTTTCCTGAACCATCCGGCGGAACAGCCGCTCCACGTCAAGCGGGTTCTCGCCGACGAGGAACTCCGCCATGTACTCCATCAGCCCCGTTACCCCGCCGCCGCGGTATGACTCTCCGATTCCCGTCACCCCCGCGTCCGTGTGAACCCTGACGAGGTTCCAGTCGAAGTTGCCCTCGACGACGGCCGTCTCGATTCCCGTGATTTCCACGTCCCGGGCGGGCGCCCGGTTGGTGGCGTGGTTGCTGTAGTCCCGCATTGTCACACCCGGAAGCGCGCCAGCGCGTCCTGGTCGAGCGTGACGCCGTGACCCGGGCGGTCAGGCAGCGGGACATCGCCGTCCTCCGGCCGTAGTGGGTGTTCGACCACGTCGTCGAACACCTTCACGTCGGAGTCACGGTGGAAGTACTCCACGAAGGTGCCGTTCTCGGTGGCGGCCACCAGTTGGCTGTGGAGGTTCCAGTTGTAGTGAGGCATCACGGGCACGTCGTAGCTCGCGGCCGTGTTGGCGATTTTGAGCCACTCCGTGATGCCGCCACAGACCGTGGCGTCGGGCTGAACCACTTCGACGGCGCCCTCCCGGAGCAGTTCCGCGAAGCCGTAGCGGGAGAACTCCAGTTCCCCCGCGGCGACGGCGTAGGGCAGCGCGTCGTTGACGTTCGACATCAAGGAGACGCTGTCGGGCATCACCGGCTCCTCGACGAAATACGGGTCGTGGTCGGCGATGCGCCGGCAGGTCCGCAGCGCCTCGGGGAGGCTGTCCCACTTGCCGTTGGCGTCCACCATCAACAGCCGGTCGTCGCCGATGGTCTCCCGGACCGCCGCCACCCGGCGCTCCTCCTCGGCGGGCGAGCGCCGGCCGATTTTCATCTTCACGGCGTCGTGGCCCCGGTCGACGTACCGCCGCATCTCCTCGCGCAAGCCGTCGAGCCCCTTCTCGTCGCGGTAGTAGCCGCCGCTGGCGTACGCCGGCACCGACTCGCGGTACGCGCCGAGATACTTGTACAGCGGCGCCCCGGCGGCTTTCGCGGCGATGTCCCACAGCGCGATGTCGATAGTGGCGATGGCCCGCAGCATCACCCCCTTTCGGCCGATTTGGACGGTGCCGTCGAACATCTCCCGCCAGAGGCGGTCGGTGTCCCGCGGGTCCTCGCCGACCACCATCTCCGCGAGCACGTCTTCAACGGCGTCGGCGACGAGTTCCGAGCCGCCATAGCCCAGCGAGTAGCCGACGCCCTCCGTGCCGTCCGTGGTGCGGACGTAGGTGATTGCGTGGTCCCGCTCCTCGACGGTCCGGGTCGCGAAGGAAACCGGCTCCTCCAGCGGAATCGATATCGCGAAGCTCTCGACGGTGGCTACCTCCATGGCTCGTCATCGGCGAAGGCGCTGAAAATTATGTGGGTTGGTAGCACGTTTTGCCACCGCAGGGTTTACCGGCCTCTCACACCACCAGCCGATATGCGTTTCCCGGACGAGGCCGACCTCGCGGACGTACTCGCGTCGCCGCCGCTCCCGGCGTTCGCCGACGTGCGCTACGAGCCGAAAACCCCGGAACTCGACGACCCGGCCGGCGCCGCGCGCGCGGAACTCGATTCCCTCCCTCTCGATGACCTGCCTGCGGGCGGGACCGTCGCTGTCGGCCTGGGGAGCCGCGGAATCCACGACATCCTCCCTGTCGCGCGCGCCGTCATCGACGAACTCCGCGAGCGGGGGTTCGAACCGGTCGTCGTCCCCGCGATGGGGAGCCACGGCGGCGCCAGCGCCGAGGGGCAGCGCCGCACGCTCGCCGGTATCGGCCTCACCGAGGAGGCACTCGGCTGTCCCATCGACGCCAGCATGGAGACGACCCTCCTGGGCGAGTCCGCCATCGGCGCCCCCGTCCCCTTCTCCACGGCCGCGCTGGATGCGGACGGCATCCTCGTCATCAACCGCGTGAAGGCCCACACCAACTTCACCGGGCGCTTCGAGAGCGGGCTGACCAAGATGGCGACGGTCGGGTTCGGCAAACAGCCGGGCGCCAAGGCGACCCACGAGCGCGCGCTCACGGAGGGGTACGTGCCCGTACTTGCGGCCGCCTACGAGGTGGTTCGCGAGGAGACGCCGCTGCTGGGCGGCGTCGCCATCGTCGAGAACTTCCACGACCGGACCGCGGTCGTCGAGGGCGTCGCCGCCGCGGACCTCCCCGAGGCCGAGGAGCCGCTGAAAGCGCGAGCCGACGAGTACATGCCCACGCTGCCGTACGACGACCTCGACGTGCTCGTGGTGGACGAAATCGGGAAGGACGTTTCGGGTGCAGGGATGGACACCAACGTCATCGGCCGGTATCAGGTGCTCAACACCGGTGACCCGGACACCCCCGACATCAGTCGTATCGTCGTCCGGGGCCTGACGGAGGCGACCCACGGGAACGGCAACGGCATCGGCCTCGCTGACGTGACGACCCAGCGCGCCGTCGAGCAGCTCGACCTCGACCAGGTGTACACCAACGCGCTCACCAGCGCGTCACTCAGCAAGGCGAAACTCCCGGTGGTGCTGCCCGACGACGAGCATGCCCTCGACGCCGCGCTCTCGGCCATCGGGAGCTACGACCCCGAAACCGTTCGGGTCGCGTGGATTCGCGACACCGGCCACCTCTCGGAGTTCCGCGTCTCCGCGGCGCTCGCCGAGGACCCCCCAGCGGGCGTCGACGTCGAGGAATGGCTCTCGCTGTCGTTCGAGGACGGGGAGCCGGTGTTCGAGCCGCGGCGGTGAGTTCCGTAGCAGACCCCGCTATCGCACGACGTCGGCACCGACCTCCCCGAACTGGTCCACTTCGGCTCGCACGCTATCACCGGGCTGGATTGGATGAGCGCCGGGCGTCCCCGTCGAGATGACGTCGCCGGGTTCCAGCGTCATCACGTCGGAGTGAAACGCGACGAGTTCCCGCGGCGGGAAGTGCATGTTCCGCACCTCGTTGCGCGCGACCACCTCGTCGTTGACGACGGTGCGGACTTCGATGTCGTCGAGGTCGGTGCCGGGGCCGGGAACCGCGAGATGCGGGCCGAGCACGAGGAAGCTGTCGAAGCTCTTGGCCCGGGTCAGGAACCGGGGGTTGCGCTGCAGGATGTCCTCAGCGGTCATGTCGATAACCGGCGCGTAGCCCGCGATGACCTCGTCGGCCTCCGCGGCGGACACGTTCCGGCAGGTCTGACCGATGACCACGGCCAGTTCCGCCTCGGCGGTCACCCGCGAGCTAACCGCCGCAGGCGGGAGAACGATGGGGCCCCCTGGGCCGGTCGCCGCCGACGCCGGCTTGAAGAAGCTCGCCGGCTCCTCGGGCGCGTCCTCCGAGAGGTCGCTCGCGTGCTCGCTGTAGTTGAGGCCGATACCGAACAGTTTCCCCGGATCGTCGATGAACGCGCCCAGCGAACGGTGCTCTCGCGGCACGCGGCCGGCAGTCGCGTCGTCAGGCGAAGGGAGCCCGGCGGGCGCGTGAGGGAGCGCGTCCCGAACGCTACGGGCGTCGGGCATCGCCGAGTCGAGCGGAACGAACCCCTCGTCGTCGCCGAGCAGCGCGTCGCCCTCGGCGCTCCGGGCGAGATAACGCATCTACGCCCACCCGTCACGGGTCGCGTCTGTCGAGCCACACAGCGCAGTCACGGCAGTCTCAGTAAACATACACATACGGCGGCGGCCGCGAGTAATCAACTTTCCCAAAGGGGAAGCGTCGTTCACAGCGGTGAAGCGCCGCCCGGCACAGTCGGTCCGGCTCTTCGTCCCGGCGAATGGCCGTCGTTGCGATGGCGTCCGGACCGCTCCAATCGATGCCGGCCGTTAGGCGAATCGTGAATCTATCGGCGGCTCCCTCGAACCAACCTGAGGCGGGATGGCTGCGGGGAACAGGGTTTTGTGGGGGTGATACCAAACTGGCCCATGAAACCGGAGGGTCCCGAGTTCGACGTTCGGGACTCCGGGCTGCCGACCGACGTGCTCGCTACGGACGACTCCGTTCTCGTACGCGGCCCGGCGCTCTCAGGGAAATACGGTCTCCTGCTCGACCTGCTCGCGGCGTACTCCGAGCACGCCGTTCTCGTCTCGACCAGTCGGCAGGCCGCGGGTGCTCGCACGGATTTCGCCGCCTACGGCGACCCGGACCGGCTCGCCGTCGTCGATGCCACCACCCGCGTGCAGGACGGAGACGGCGAGGACCCGCTCCTTCGCTACGCCTCATCGCCGCGGAACCTCACCGCTATCGGCGTGAAGTTCACCGGCCTCGTGGAGCTCCTGCGGGAGCGAGAGCCCGAAACCGTCGCCGTCGGTGTCCACTCGCTCTCGGAGCTACTGATGTACCGGGACGTGGAGCGGGTGTTCCAGTTCGTCCGCGTGATGCTCGGTGAGTGCCGGGACCTCGACTGGCCGATGGTGGCGACAATCGACGACACCGCCGTCGCGGAGCCGGCGGTTTCAACGCTCGCCCAGCCGTTCGACGCGGTCATCGAAACCCGTATCGCCGACGACGGCAGCCAGGCGTTCACCGTTCAGCGGGAGGACACGGGGTAGGCGGGTCTGAGAACGCGCCAAGGCGGCGGCCTCGTTGGTTTCACCGTCCGGAAAAGTCCTTTCGCCTCACTTTTCCGCCAGTCACCAGTATCAGGGGTATGGCCGAGTTCGACCCCGAAACGTTCGAGGAGGAGAAGTACCGGGAACACTTCACCCAACTGCAGCGAGCCTACAAGAACGCGTTCAACGCGATGACCGACGAGTACGACTCGGACCTCATCCACGCGCTCGACCAGCAGGTGCTCAACGAGTCCGAGCCCTACTTCGAGGCGGGGGCGTTCCACATCGACCTGCCGGAGAACCCCGCCGAACGGGTGACCGGCGTCCTCGCCAGCGAGGAGAAGATATCCGCGACGCTGTCGGCCTACACCGACCAAATCGCGACGGAACTGCACCAACTGTTCGGGGTCGAGCGCCCGGACGAAATCGAGGAGTGAGCCGCCGGTCGCGCCCGTGAGGGTGGGCCGAACCAAAGGCATAAGCCGCCTTGCACCCAAGCGGTAATCATGAGCACGGAGAGCCAGTCCGGCGACGACGACCTGCGCGACCGTATCACGAACTTCCTGCGCCGCAACTTCCCGCAGATCCAGATGCACGGCGGCTCGGCGGCCATCGAGCGGCTGGACCGGGAAGAGGGCGTGGTGTCCATCCAGCTCGGCGGTGCCTGTTCGGGGTGTGGTATCTCCCCGATGACTATCCAGGCCATCAAGTCCCGGATGGTGAAGGAGATTCCCGAAATCGAGAAAGTCGAGGCCGACACCGGCATGAGTGCCGGCGCCGACGGCGACCTCGGCGGCACCGGCGGCGGCGGCATGAGCCCCTCGTTCCCCGGCGGCGACGGCGACGACGACGGCGAGGACGACGAAGGGCCCCAGGCTCCGTTCTAAGTCGGACCGCTCCCGCTTCGTTTCCCGTGTTTTCAGCCCGGTAGCGCCCCGCTCGCCGACAGCGGCTCCGGCCCGCCGACTTTTTGGCCCCGAGCGCCCTCTACGCACCTATGAGCGAAGAGTTCGATAAGGAGGCCGAACGCGAGAAGCTCCGCGAGAAGCTCGCCGACGAGGAGGAGAAACGCAGCGCCACCCAGCGCATGAGCGAACTCCTCCTGCAGGGGGCGACGATGACCAACCAGCATTGCGACAACTGCGGCGACCCGCTGTTCCGCGACAACGGCGAGACGTTCTGTCCCACCTGTGCCAGCGCTGAGGGGCAGACTACCGAGGCCGAGGGCAGTCAGCCCTCGGAAACGTCCACCCCCGACGCCGCGACCCGTGCCGCCTCTCAGCCCCGGAACGGCGCGCAACAGCGACCGGGAGACGCCGCGGACGGTCAGCTCTCCCAACTCCCCGACGGCGCCGAAGTGCGACCGCAACCGGGCACGGCAACGCAGACGCCCGACCGGAACCCGGAGACGCGACGGCCCCAGCCCGGACAGCAGGAACCGCCGACCCCTTCCGAGCGCGCCGATACCCAGGGCGACCCACGGGTGGAGCTCCGGCGCGCAGTAACCGAAACCGCCCGGAACGCCACCGCCGCGACCGACCCGCGGACCGCCCGTGCGTGGCTCGAAGCCTCGAAAGAGGCCGCCGAGGCGCTCGCGGCGCTGGAGTAACGACGGACAGACTTTACTCGCGGCCGTCCCCGCTACCGGTATGGACGTGTTCGTGCCCATCGACGCCTCCGACGCGTCGGGGCGAGCCCTCGAGTTCGGGATGCGCCTCGCCGACCGCTACGACGGCAGCCTCCACGTCGTCCACATCTCCGACGCCGAGACCGAGGCTACCGACCGCGTGCTCGCGGATGCCCGCGAGACGCTCGCCGAATCGGACGTCGAACCGGAACTCGTTCTCACCGATAGGTTCGACGTGCGCCCGACTGCCCGCGTGGGGAAAGAGGCGCTCCGACTGGCGAAGGAGCGCGACGCCGACCACATCGTGCTCGGCCACAGCCACGTCGGCGCCGCGGAGAGCGCGATACTCGGAAGTGCCGCCAAAACCGTCGTCCGGGCGACCGACCTGCCGGTGACGGTGGTGCCGTAGTCACACGACCACAGCACCGTCGTCGCAGCACGGAGGCTACGACAGGTTGCTCGCCGTCGGTCCTACTCGTACTCGCTGCCCACCACTTCCCGAAGCCGGTCGGCTGTCACCTCGCCGACGCCGCTGACCTCCATTAGGTCCTCTTTGCGGGCGGTCATCACCGCCTCCACCGTGCCGAACTCCGCGAGCAGCGCCCGCGCGGTCACAGGGCCGATGTCGGCGACGGAACCGACGACGTACTCCTGCTGTTCGCGCAGGGTCTTGCCGGATTTCTCGCCGTGGACCGACACCGTCCGGTCGCTCTCCTCCTGCTCGCGGGTGGCGACCACTTCCAGCAGGTCGGCGGTGTCGTCCTCGTCCTCCGTGCGGAGCACGCTCGCGTCGAAGTCGATGGCCAGCGAGGAGAGCGCGCCGCGGATGGCGTTGGGGTGGACGTTGCGCTCGTCGTAGAGGCTCTCCCCTTCCAGAATCACGACGGGTCGGGCGTAGGCGCGCGCGAGGTCACCGACCTGCTCGAACATCGAGCGGTCGCCGCCGGTGAGCGTGTCGAGGAAGTCCGCGACGGATTTGCGCTCGACGGCGACGCGGTCCGAGAGCACGTAGTCCCCGACCGCCAGCGTCTCCAGTCGCGTTTCGATTCCCTTGCGCCGGGAGAGTTCCTTGGCGATGGGGGAGTCGAGTTCGCGCTGGTCCACGACTACTTCGACGTGGTCCGCCTCGGTGTCGGAGTCGGCGGTGGCGACGATTCCCGTCGCGTCGTCCGATTCGGGGGTGGTAGCTTCCGTGTCCGCGTCGGAATCTTCCCCCTCGGCGAACTCCGCCAGCCCGGGGGCAACTCGTTCGGCGGCGTCCGCAGCGGTGTCGCCGTCGGGGCTCCCGTCGAAATCCGTCAGCGCCTGCTGGGAGTCGTCCAGTTCCTCCTCGACTTCCTCGGCGACGCCTTTCAGCTTCCGGAGTTCGTCCTCCATCTCCTGTTCGCGCCGCCGGGAAATCCAAAAGAACGCCTCGTCCCGCGTGTCGTTGGCCAGCAGGACGACCACCTCCCCCTCGGTTTGTCGCCCGGTTCGGCCCTTCCGCTGGATGGAGCGGATGGCCGTTGGGACCGGCTCGTAGAACAGAACGAGGTCGACCTCCGGCACGTCCAGACCCTCCTCCGCAACGGAGGTGGAGACCAGCACCTCGAACTCACCGTTGCGGAAGGCGTCGAGGCGCTCTTGCTGCTCGTTCTGGGTCATGCCGTCGGAGCCCTCCTTGTCGCCCTGCCCGACGAACTTCCGGGTGTCGAAGCTCTCGCCGAGGAATTCCGTGAGCGCCTCGGCGGTGTCGCGGGATTCGGTGAACACGATGACGCGCTCGCCCTCGCCGATGCCGAGGGTCTGTGCCAACAGGATGCGGGCCTTCGAGAACTTGGGGTGGAGGTCGTCGTAGGTGTCGGCTTTCCGCATCGCGCGGCGGACGCGGGGGTCGCTCACCATGCGCTGGCTGGCCTTCGAGGCGCCCGAGGAGCGGGCGTCCTCGCGCTGGCGCTCGAAGTAGCGCCGGACGGATTCGACGGACTGGGTCTCGACCAGTTCGACGGCCCGGCGGAGTTTCATAATCTCGGCGTGGGTGCTCATCCCCTGGTAGCCCTCGCTCTGGTCGTTGTTGATGAGCTTCTGGAGCTCCGCGCGCATCCCGTTGAGTTTCTTCTGTGAGAGGTCGGGCTGGGTGGTGTTGGTGACGCCGAGTTCCTTCAGGTCCTCCAGGCGCTCGCTGATGACCTCGTTGAGCAGGTCCCGGATGTCGAGGATTTCCTCAGGGAGGTCCACCCGCTCCCACTGGACGTTCGTGTCGTGGGTGAACTCGTCCACGTCGGCGTCCTCCTCGGTCATCACCTCCACCTCCTGCAGGCCGAGGTTCTCACAGACGGTCAGAATTTCCTCCTCGTCGCCGCCGGGGGAGGCAGACATCCCCGTCACCAGCGGGTCGGCGGCGTCCGCGTGGTAGCGCTCGGCGATGTAGCCGTAGGCGTAGTCACCGGTCGCGCGGTGGCATTCGTCGAAGGTGAGGTGAGTGACCTCCCGGAGCGAGATGCGGTTGCCGACGAGGTCGTTCTCCACGACCTGCGGTGTCGCGATGACCACCGTCGCCGATTCCCAGAGTTCGGCACGGTCGTCGGGGCGCACCTCGCCGGTGAAGACGACAATCTCATCGTCCGGGATTTCGAGCGCCTCGCGGTAGAACTGGGCGTGCTGCTGGACCAGCGGCTTTGTCGGCGCGAGCATGAGCGCCTTGCCACCGACCGCCTGGAGCCGTTCGGCGGTGACGAGCAGCGAGACGGTGGTCTTCCCGAGCCCCGTCGGGAGGCAGACCAGCGTGTTCGCCTCCTGTGCGGTGCCCGCCAACTGGAGTTGGTAGAGCCGCCGCTCAAGGAAATCGGGGGTGAGCAGCGGGTGGTCGATGCGGGCGACGTCGTCGGTGGCCGCCATTTGGTGCCCTTCGGGTGCGCTCGCCGATAAGGGTTCGCAGAGCGGGGTGAAACTGAAACCGTGACCGCGAGGGCTCAGACCACCCGTGTGCCGTCGTCGTCGTAGACGCTGATGGCGTCGACGGGGCAGGCGCGCGCGGCGAACTTCGCGTCCAGTTCCGCGTCCTCGGGGAGTTCACGGACGAACAGGTCCTCGTCGGTCTCTTCGCCGTCGACGAGGACGGCCTTGCCGGCGTGCTCGTCCTTCTCGAACCCGTCCCACTCCGCGACGCACTGGAACATCCCGATGCAGGTGTCCCGGTCGTACTCCACGTACATGGGTCGGGGTTGGGGCGGTCGCCCCCTAAGTGATGCCCTTCAACGACCGGAGTCGCTACATTCATTCCTCCGAGCGCGAACCACCTGGTAGAGTGGACCCCGCCCGCATCCCCGATTCCTTCCCCGCGCCCTCCTTCCGCGGCACCCAGCAGCAGGCGCTCTCGGACATCCGCGACGCCTTCGCCGCCGGGAACGACGTGGTGCTGGTTCGCGCGCCGACCGGGAGCGGGAAGTCCCTGCTCGCGCGGGCCATCATGGGCGCTGCACGAACCGTCGAGGAGGCCGAGCCGGCCCAGCCGACGGGCGCGTACTACACCACCCCGCAGGTCAGCCAACTCGACGACGTAGAGCGCGACGACCTGCTCGACGATTTTCAGGTCATCCGGGGGAAGAACAACTACAACTGCATCCTCCCCGGCGAGCACGACACCCCCGTCGACCAGGCGCCCTGCGTGCGCCAGCGGGGGTTCGACTGCACGGTCCGGCACCGCTGTCCGTACTTCTCGGACCGGGCCATCGCCTCGAACCGGCCTATCGCCGCGATGACGCTGGCGTACTTCATGCAGACGGCCGGCAGCGACGTGTTCCGCATGCGCGACGTGGCGGTCATCGACGAGGCCCACGGGCTTGCGGAGTGGGCGGAGATGTACGCCACCGTGGACCTCAGCCCGCGACGGGTGCCCGTCTGGGACGACATCGACGTGCCGGACGTGGAGGCGGCGACGGGCGACCCGGTCGAGGGCGCGGTGCGGTTCGCCGAGCAACTCATGGAGCGCTGTGCGGCCGAGAAGGACCAACTGCTCGCCGAGCCCGAACTCACGCCGTCGGAGGCCGCGCGGCGGGACCGCCTCCAGGAGCTACTGAGCGAACTCGGCTACTTCGCCGAGGATTACCGCGACCCGCAGTCCCCGACGACGTGGGTGGTCGACCAGCCGGACGGCGCGGGTGGCGCAATCACCATCAAGCCGCTGGACCCCGCGAAGTATCTCCAGCACACCGTCTGGGACCGCGGCTCGAAGTTCGCGCTGCTGTCGGCGACCATACTCAACAAAGAGGCGTTCTGTCGCGGTGTCGGCCTCGACCCCGCGAACGTCGCGCTCGTGGAGGTGGACCACACCTTCCCGGTAGAGAACCGGCCGCTCTACGACGTGACACAGGGGAAGATGACCTACGAGCACCGCGACGAGACGCTCCCGCGCGTCGCCGACGTGGTGGTGCAACTGATGGCAGAGCACGCCGACCAGAAGGGGCTGATTCACTGCCATTCATACGGGATTCAGGAACGGCTGGCGGAGTTGCTGGCGAACCGCGGCGTCGGCCCGCGCCTGCGGGTCCACGACCGGGAGACCCGCGACGCCGAACTGGAGGCCTGGAAGGCCAGCGACGACCCGGAACTGTTCCTCTCGGTGAAGATGGAGGAGGCGCTGAACCTGGAGGGCGACCTGTGTCGCTGGCAGGTGCTCTGTAAGGCGCCGTACCTCAACACGAACGACTCCAGGGTCGAGCGACGGTTGGAGGAGGGCCAATGGGCGTGGTACTACCGCTCGGCACTCAGAACCGTGATTCAGGCCTGTGGCCGCGTCGTGCGCTCGCCCGAGGACTACGGCGCAACCTACCTCGCCGACGACTCGCTGCTGGACCTGTTCGACCGCGCCCGAGCCGACATGCCCGACTGGTTCGCCGAGCAGGTGGACCGCTGCTCGACGCCGAGGCTTCCCGACGCGGACCCGGACGCCGCGCTGGCAGGCATCGACGCCGACCCCGACGCGTATTCGGGCCGGCGCTCACAGCCGACTCGGAGCGAGAGCAGCGGGAGTGCAACAGGTGGTTCTGGCGGGTCGTCGCAGGGGACGACGAGCGGGTCCTCGGGGAATGGCTCCGACGGAGCGCCGTCGAATCGCACGGAGGCCGACAGGGAGAAGCGGGAGAACCACCCGTTGTCGGACGTGTGGGGCGACGGTTGACAGTCGCACCACGCTGGACGTGTGGGGCGACGGCTGACAGTCGCACCACGCT
>JBDGQC010000158.1:14561-16852 GCA_042219375.1 Halolamina sp.
GACAGTCGCACCACGCTGGACGTGTGGGGCGACGGCTGACAGTCGCACCACGCTGATTGTGTAGGGCGACGGCTGGCCCAATTCCTTCGCCGATACGGTGACTCAGCCGTCAGCGTTCTCCGGGACGAACCGCGAGGCCACCCAACCGATAGCGGCAGCGACACCGGCGGGCATGGCGACGAATACGAGCAGTACAAAAAAGAGCCCGCCACGCTCCCCGACACCGCCGTCGATGGAGACGAACGGACTGAGCGCGATCAGCGGGACACCAAACAGGACAATCGCGACGGCGTAGCTGCTCTTGGCGACGGCCGCTTGAACCGTCCGGCACCGGACGAGATAGGCGGTCGCTCCAAGCCACGCGAGGACGCCGAACAGGACCGCCCAGCCGCTCCCTGTCACGAGCCCGAGAACGCTCGTCCCGACCACGCCGACGATGATTCCACCCACGATGCCGACCAGCACCGTGAGCGTATCGTCCACGAACCCATCCGGGGCCAGCAGTTGTCCGGCCCGCTCGGCATCGGTTGACGAAGCGGTCCGAGTGGCGGTCGACCCGGATTCGGTCTGGTCCCACGCACCGTCCTCATCGGCGTCAGCAGCCTCCCGCTCCGCCGTGAGGTCGGCCGAGCAGTGCATACAGTACGTTGCCGTCTGTCCGATTGGCTCGCTACACTCCGGACAGCGCGGGTCCGCTGGCGCGTCACTCATGGAAATCATTCGTCGCGCTCGGTTCGGTTGCGAGCATTACCTGACCACAGTCTGATAACCTCTTGATACTACTGCCCCTTCACCGTTATCGTGGCTCCCCGCTATCGGAACGGCCAGACGGCGACCGACTGTGTCCCGCTGGGCCTCCCGGCGCGTGCGGCCGCGACGCGACCGGAGAACAATCCCAATGATTATGTGTGTCTGATAGACTGCTTCGCATATGTCCGACACCGGGACATCCCCGGCAATACCGACAGCAGTTCCCGACCCCGTCCGCGCACCGAACGTCCTGTACAACCCCTCGCTGGACCGCCTCCGTACGTTTTCCGAACCGCTCGAAACCACGACGGAGTACGGCTCGCCGTCGTACGTGAGCGAGTCCCGCTCTCGAAACGCCGAACGCACGCGAAACGCCATCGACCACGATTTCTCGACCGAGGACACCCAGTCCGTCGAGCGAGCGCTGGACGCGCTCCGCACGACCGAACTCGTCTGTCTCGACCGGCAGATGGGGCGCCACCCGGACCAGAGCTACGTCTGTCGCCTGTTCGTCCCGAAGAAGTACGGCCGCATCGCCCTCGCGTGGGCGAAGCTGTTCGACCCCGTCGCCGAGCCCAATCCCGACCCGGATTTCCAGACGGTCCAACTCCCCGACCAGGAGGAGACATCCATCCGCATTCTCCCCGACGAGGGACTCACGGTCGTTCTCGGGAGCGACTACACCGGCGAGGCCAAGAAGTCGTTCCTCCGGCTGTTTATGCACCGCGCGAAACGGGCCGGCGGCCTCGGCCTCCACGCGGGGAGCAAACGCGTCGAGGCACGGACTCCTGAGGACCAACTCCGAACCGTCGGCCAGGTGTTCCTCGGCCTGTCCGCGACCGGGAAATCCACGCTGACGGCCCACGGCCTCGGCCTCGAAGCGCCGGAATCCGCCGAAATGCTTCAGGACGACGTGTGTGCGCTGCTCCGGGACGGCACCGTCGCCGGCAGCGAGGGCAACGGGCTCTACGTCAAGACCCATGGCCTCGACCGGGCCGAACAGCCGGAACTCTACGACGCCGTCACCCACGAGTCGGCCGTCCTCGAGAACGTCGACGTCGCCGACGACGGCGCGGTCGATTTCGACAGCGACCGATACACCTCGAACGGCCGGGCCGTCATCAGCCGCGCCCACCTCGAATCCGCGGCCGAGGAAATCGACCTCGACCGGGTGGACCAGGTCTTCTTCATCACGCGCAACACGCTCATGCCCCCGGTTGCGAAGCTCTCGGCGGCCCAGGCGGCCGCGGCGTTCATGCTCGGGGAGTCGATTCAGACCAGCGCGGGCGACCCCGACAGCGCGGGCGAGGCCATCCGCGTCGTCGGGACCAACCCCTTCATCATCGGCTCGGAAGGCCGGGAGGGCAACCGGTTCCGCGACCTCATCGAATCGCTCGACGTGGAAACCTACGTACTGAACACCGGGCAGGTCGGCCACGGCGACGACGCCGTCGATATCGGCGTCGAGGAGTCCGTGACGGTGCTCCGGGAACTCGCCCGCGGCACGGTCGCCTGGACCGATGACACCGACGCCGCGCTTC